>CAZBNM010000064.1:0-12669 GCA_964493495.1 uncultured Bacteroides sp. | reverse complement strand
TGGCTACATCGCCTTCCATCGAGAACACACCGTCCGTCACAATGAGTTTCACCTTGTCCGGTGCGCACTTCTTCAGCTGGGCTTCAAGGCTCTCCATGTCGTTGTGCTTGTATTTCAGCGACTGCGAGAACGAGAGGCGGCGTCCCTCAATGATCGATGCGTGGTCCTGCTCGTCCCAGATGATGTAATCCTCGCGGCCCGTCAGACAGGATACAACTCCTAAATTCACGCCGAATCCGGTCGAGTAGATCATCACGTCTTCCTTTCCGATGTATTCCGCGATCCGGGCCTCAAGCTGCTTGTGGAGGTCAAGCGTGCCGTTCAGGAAGGGCGAGCCGGCGCAGCCTGTGCCGTATTTCTTGATGGCTTCAATGGCCGCTTCCTTGATGCGGGGATCATTCACAAGGCCCGAATAGCAGTTCGAACCGAACATCAGCACGCGGCGGCCGTTGATGATTACTTCCGGGTCCTGTTCCGACGAGATGGCGCGGAAATAGGGATAGATTCCTGCGGCTTTTGCCTCTTGGGGTGCCGTATACTTGGAGAGCTTTTCTTGAAGGAGCTTCATATTCGCTTGTGATTTGTCTGGAAAATTTGTAAGGTGGCAACGCGCGGCCACATCAGGCTGCAAAGTTACAACTTTTTTTTCGCTTTCAGCCTCTTTTTGTTCAAAAAAATACGTTTAACAATTCCGCATGCCCTCCGCCCGACTCATCCGGCTGTCAGGCCGCCGTCTATCGCGTAGAGCGCTCCGGTCGTAAAGGACGAATCCTCACTCGCCAGAAAATAAACCAGTTTCGCAACTTCATCCGCCGTCCCGACACGCCCCAATGGATACAGCGCCGCTTCCTCGGCCCACAGCTCAGCCTCGCTCCCTTGCCCCGCGGCCTCGCAGCGGGCGAAAATTGCATCCACCATCGGAGTCCGTATTGTCCCCGGACATATCGCGTTCACCCTCACGCCCTTGCGAGCCAGGTCCAGCGCCATGCTTTTCGTGATTTGCCCCAGCGCCCCCTTTGTCAGCCCGTACGAAAAGCTGTGCGGTTTCCCCACCAGCGATTGGTCCGAGGCATTGATCACCACACTCCCGCCTCCCCCGGCGATTATGTGGGGCACACACGCCTGCAGCGTATGCACCGTCCCCATGATGTTGATGTCCATCATGCGTCTGAGCGCGTCTTCGGTCACATCCAGAATTGTATCCGAGCTGTGCACCCCGGCGCAGGCGAATACCGAGCCCAGCCCTCCGAACTCCTCGGCTGCTCTTGCCGCGGCCTTCCGTAACGCCTCCCCATCGCGGGTGTCGCCCTCCGTCAGAATCACCCTCCGGCCATATCCCGCCATTTCGCGGGCAAACCCCTCGCTGATATTCCGGTCATACACCACGACCTTCCATCCCCGCTCAAGGAAGAGCGACGTGCAGGCTGCGCCGATTCCCGATGCGCCCCCGCTTATGAAGATTGACTTTATCATGCGGGCAAAAATACGAAAAAATCCCTTACCTTTGCGGTCATGAAAGCTTTTTATTCCATCTTTCTCGCAGCCGCCCTGCTTGCAGCTTCTTCCTGCCGTACCGATGAAATTATCGTCATTCCCGAAGGCGACACCGTAATCGACTTTCCTGCAGAAGATTCCGATATTTCCGGCTTCTACCTCCTTAACGAAGGCAACATGGGCTCCAACAAATGCACCCTCGACCGCTTCTCTTACGCCACCGGACTGTACCAACGCAATATTTACGCAGAGGCAAATCCCAACGTCGCAATGGAGCTTGGTGATGTCGGCAACGATATAGAAGTTTATGGCTCAAAACTTTATATCGTCGTAAACTGCTCGCATAAGGTGGAGGTGCTTGACCGTTTCACAGCTCGCCGCATTGCAAAAATTGATATTCCCAATTGCCGCTATGTCACTTTCGACGGCCCGAACGCATACGTCAGCTCCTACATCGGCCCCGTCGGCGAGGACCCCGATTGCCCCCTCGGCGTCGTTTTCCGAATCGATACACTCTCAATGACCGTCACCGGACAGTGCACCGTCGGATACCAGCCCGAAGAGATGGTCATCCTCGACCGCAAGCTCTATGTAGCCAACAGTGGCGGATACCGTCCTCCCGTCTACGATCGCACTGTTTCGGTCATCGATCTCGATAGTTTTATCGAAGAACGCAAGATCGACGTCGCCATCAACCTCCATCATCTCCGGGCCGACTCCCGCGGGCGCCTGTGGGTCAGCTCGCGTGGCAACCGCGAGGGAACAGTTCCTTCAGCCCTCTATATGCTGCAGGCCGATGCATCCGGACGCATGGAGCTTGCGCGCTCCTTCCCCGATGTCCCCGTGTCGAATATGGCTATCCACGACGACCTTCTCTATTACTTCCATTCCGAAAAAGCCGGCCGGGCCGAGTATGGCGTGTTGAATCTTTCCGGTCTTGCGCCGGAAGGCCGCTCATTTGTTGCCCCCGACGTACAGGCCGAAATACGCATGCCTTACGGTATCGCCGTACATCCCGAGACGGGCGATATCTTCCTGACGGATGCCCGCAACTACGTCAGCTCCGGAATATTGCACTGCCTCCGCAGCGACGGTACTGAAAAATGGCAGATGCGCACGGGAGATATTCCCGCACGCATCGCTTTTACCAAAAAATAGTTCTGCAGTATGGCTCCGGAAGCTTATTCGGCCACCGCTCGTATGCCGAACGCTTCCAGTCGCGCCTCATCCAGGAGTGCGTGTCGCATCGGAGTCTCGTTGCTAAGCACAAGTGCCTTAGCCTCGTGGGTATTTGTGTGCGAGGTCCATAACGCCGTCATCTCCGCATCATTACTCGTCAGGGTCTCGCTGCCGGTCTTGCCCGATCTGTAGCCCAGCGTCGGAAAGCTCACTTCCGTCGTGCCGTCCGAGTAGATTATCTGGGCCGGATCTGAGAAGCCGCCGTACGGATGGAAGCTGAACGCATTTTCCTGCGCATAAAAAAACAGCATCAGCTCATTGCCCGGAACCATGAATCCCGGAGGACACGGATCGTACACCGTTTTGTGAGCGGTCGATGAGGAGCCCGAATTCCAGTGCGTCGTGTACTTGAACTTCGGGTTGCCCGACATGGCGATTATCCACATCGTCGCCGGAGTCTTGATAAGCTCGCTCTCGAACTCGTCTCCCACCGCGCCTTCTGTTGTTTCCATTATGCGGGTGTCGATGCTGGTGATTTCCGTGTGGTCCGCGTTATACCATTCCTTGATGCCGGAGATCATCGGGTCCTTGCGGCCCCACTGATAGAAGCTGTGGCAGTCGGGAGTGATTACGTGTTTCCCCGTCTGGCGGATTGTCACCGTCACGGATTCGCCTTCCGAGCCGTCCTCCGGCTTCTGGGTCAGTCTCAGGTAGGCGATGCTCGACGGAAAATCAGTCTCGTCACCTCCGTACACACGTCCCAGATTCAGCGGCATGAGCTTGAACGACTTCCCGGAATAAGTCATCGGAATCATATTTTCGCCCGATGTATAGTCCGTAATCCAAAGCTGCCAGCTCCACATCACATCCCCGTTCGCGTCGCGCAGCGCCACCACCGCGTTTCCCTGGCGTATGGACGAGGCCGGAATGTCGAACTCTATCCGCTTGCCGTCCTCCGAAAGATGCACGTTCCGCACCAGATTCAGGCGCCCTTCCCACATCAGCACCGCATCTTTCGGATTCTCGCATCCGCTGTTGTCGTAGATGTAGGGTTTCTTGATGCGATTGCCAAGGTGGTTCACGAAAGGCTCGCTGGTGCGCGTCGGCATGTAGGCGTTCGTATTGTCAGCTCCGTTTTTTATGGCATTGCCGTACACAAGCGGAATGCTGTAGGTGCCAGGGGCGTTGATGATGTAGCAGTTCGCCGTGTTCTCCACACTCGCTGCGCCCGTGGAGTTCGAGAGGTTGTAGGGCGAGCTTGCCGAGCCAACAGGTCTTGCCGCACGCAGATTGCGTGTGTGCTCGCTCATCGTCACGAAAGCAGGCTCCACCATATCCGTCTGTGCCTCGAATTCTTCAGCGCCTTTTCCGGAAAGCGGCATCGAGGTGATCCACGAGGGGGCGTCCGTCGGATTGCCGTCGGCATCCACATACTCCGCCGTCCAGGGAATGTCCACGGTGCTCACCACTCCGTCCACGATCTTCTCGTGGCGGCTGTTCACGCTGAAAGGCAGCTTGCCGCCCGTGTAGTTGAAGTCCAGAGGCGTCGTCGCCGAGATTATGAAGCGGTCAAGCTCCGGATTAGCCGACAGCCGGTATGTGTACGTGTAGCCCGCATTCCAGGTCTGCCCGCTCAGCGAGGCCGTGAACGACAGCTCCGCGCCGTCATAGTCTATCGTGAGCGTCACTGCCGCCTCATCGCCAAGCGCCTGCGGAATCAGCATGAACGTATGCTCATCATCACTTATCGCCGTACCTTCGGCCACATAGTCGCTCCCGGCTTCGGCTTCGAGCACTGCCTCCTGCGCCGACGTGTAGGCTTTCGAACCCGTCACGCCCGTCCATTCTCCTGTCTCGAGATTGAGCTCGCCGCTCGCGGCTACCCCGGAGATGGTGATGCTCTTTACCGTGCATGGCCGCATCTCCAGGCCCGTTATGAAGCGCACACCCGCCAGCGCATGGCTGAAGGTCAGTGCACACGGCGATGCCGATGCATCTTTGGGCGTCGCATACAGAAGGTCTGTCTGGTCCGTCACGTCGTCAGGAACCGTATAGGAAAGCACGGGCGCATCCGTCGGATTCGCAGATGGAAGTGCCGTCACACCGCTGCTCTCCCCGCTCTCGCAGTAGGGCGAGTAGGCCAGGATGTGGAGCGTGCCGCTGCCCGGCCACAGATACTCCTTGCGCGGCGCCCAGCCGTTGTCGCGTGTCACCTCCACATTTTCCATGTAGTAGGCCGCGTCAGAGGGCCCGGAAGCATACACTCCGAACGACTCGATGCTCGAAGAGTTCACGGCCTCGCCGCGGGACTCGAAAGCCCGGGCGGCGAGGGGTGTTCTGGTGATCTCCGGAATCAGATACAGCTGTTCGTTTCCGGCTCGGAGGATTACGGTGGACAAGCCTCCCGAATTCTCAATGTCCGCGCCACCCGAACGGCTCCAGGCCTCCGTATCGGCCACATCGAAAGTGATGCGTTTGCCCGTCCCGTCAAGCGGGCTGTTTATCTCGTCGGTACAGCCCGCGAGAAACAGGATACCGGCTGCCGGTATCAGTCCTGCGATTCGTTTTAAGAGTGACGCTTTCATTTTTCGTGGAGTTTTTTATGTCTTACTTCGTGGTCATGGGAAGGTCGGAGGGCGTATCAACCCAGTCGACTACATCCACCGTGAACTTGATCGGGCCGCCAAGTACGGGAGTACCGGGGGTAGGATCGTGCGGGTCAACATATCCTGCGCCGTGAGTCAGATCAAGCGTGTAGATATACTTCTTGCCCGCTTCGAGCTTCGTGTCGATAGGTATTGCAGCCCACTGGCAGTCGCCGTCAGAGGGGAAGGGATAAACCTGAACACCCGTTTCGGCCGTGCTGATCTGAAGCTTGATGGACAGATATGCGCCCTGTGCTGAGTTTGCGCCGTCGGCCGTCGGATCCCATGCGGTCAGCTGCTGCGGCAGAATCATGGCGTTACCGCCTTCGCCCATCACGTTCACTGCATCTGCGGTCAGCGTCTTGGCATCATCGTAGGTCTCCGTGTAGATAGCCTTGTCCGTGCCTTCCGTCCATGTGGAGGTGGCGAAATCAAAGCTGCCCTTCGACACAGGTTCGCCGATGCGCACGCCCGAAACCTTGTAGGTGTAGACGTCGTTCGCAGTCTTGGCGTGGATTTCAATCTGCGCAAGCTGGTGGTTGAATGTCAGAGGCACACCCGATGTCTCGTTGGCATCCTTCGTTCCCGTGGCGTAGGCCGTCACGAAGTCGATCTGATCGGCGATGCTCTCGGCCGGCGAGAAGTCCGTCATGGTTTTTTCATCAGCCGTGATGCTTACCGTGCCGCCGGGATTGGCCGGAGCGTATGCGTAGAAAGCCAGCTCGCTGTTGTCGCCGGGCCAGTAGTACTCCGTGCTCGACGTGAAGAAACCATCGCTCCCTTTCGTGTACTCCATTACCGGGAAGAACAGGTCGGTCCCCAGAAATGCTGCAACGTTGATGTCCGTGAGGTTGCTGTTGTTGATTTCTGTGGCGCGCGAACTGATGGCCGAACGGAAATCGATGGCGCGGCCACGGTTCACGTTGACCGGCTCGTCCTGCGAGCACGATGCCAGCGTCATGGCGGCAAGGGCTATAGCCAGGATAGATGTGCTTGTCTTTTTCATAATACCTGATGTTTGAGTTTTGTTATTAGTTATGTTTGTTGATTATTTCTTTACATAGGCAGGTCGATGCTTACGTCGCGCCATTCGTCAACATCCGGAATGAATCCTCCGGTGCCGCTTATCACATTGGGCAGCTCAAGACCTCGCACGATTATGTGCACGTGCCGCGGATCCGGAGCATCGCTCACCTGGCTGCTCACATCTATTGTCTTGTACCATTTGCTGCCGTCGGTAAGATACATATACACCGTCATCACGTGAGGCACCTTTTTCGTATTGCATTCCCCGAAAGTAAGGAATTCCGCGTGCATGCTCTTATCCGCTGCATCCGGCTTGAGAGTGAATGGCATTGTCACAGCTACATCCGTCGTGTGCCTCAGGCCGTGGAGATACCCTTCCGCCATGCCCGATAGCGTGGCGTCCACTGCCGCCCCGTGCAGGTTCTCGATATTCTCCACATCCAGGATGTCCACCGTGTAGTGGCATACTATTTCTTCCGGATAGAAAGTGATGTATTTCGTGCCCTCGAAATCTTCGGGAAGCTCGATGCCGTCCTGTCGGTCGCTCCATATCATATCAGGCGTCTGGGCCATGCGTTCCGTGCTGCTCTCTTCTGCCCGGGGCAGCGAGCGGGCCTGCAGTCCGTAGCCCTCGAGCTCCGACGCATCTTTCGTATAGACTTCGAATCCGTCCGGTGTCTCCGTGTTCCTTAACCCCACTCGATAGCTTGCATCACCGTTGAGTCCGATGCCGCAATAGGTCCCGGCCGGCACGCTCGCATGGCCGCCATCGCGTCCTGCGAATGTATATTCCAGCTCACGGCTTCCGTCGGCAGGATAGAAATATGCTATCATCGACTCGGGCTGTGCGTCCGGAGCGTTCCGCCAGTCAAACACCACATATACGTCCATGCGGCTGTTTTCCTCGTACCACAGATCCTTGTGACGGCATGAGCTGAGAGTCAGCGCAGCCAGGAGAGCCGGCAGAAGAAGGGTCAATGTCTTTTGTCTCATTTCAGGCCTCCTTTCATGCTGCGGTTGTAATTGTTGCAACCGATTAGCCACACCAGTGATATTTCTACTTTCGTCGGGCCGAACCAGTTGAGGCGTTTCGTTTCTTGCCAGATGTATTTCTTGCCCTTGGGCACATATTCCAGATACTTGCCGCCCATATAGCCGAGTCCGATAGTGAAGTCGAAGTTTATCCTGCGGCTCACAGGCAGGGTATAACCGTACTCTACACCCGCATACCAGTTGCAGCGGTCCCAGAGCGTCTTGTGAGGCAAACCACCCATGTAACCCTTGCCTCCGAACTCGAAATCATAGGTGATCACACCGGCATATACGCCTAAGTGATGGCCCGTGAGAGACTTTTCGGCTGCACGGCGTCCCAGCCACCGGCGCACGTTCAGGTCGCCGCCATAAGCGCGCCAGTAACGGTGACGCGAATCCTTATCCCACCAGCCGTACATCCAGTTGGCGCCCACCGACCAGTTCTTGCCCACGTAGAATTCAACGCCTATGGCCGGAACAGCCAGTGCATCGTACACAAGATTGGTCTTGACGTCCATATAGAAAGGTTTGCAGGTCTTGAACACAACTTCCTCCTCGACCTCCTCTTCTATCACCACGGGCACAGGCACCGTGTCAGTCAGTTCTGTGGCCACCGTGTCGGCAGGAAGCACCGGGACAGGCTTCTCGGAATACTCCACATAGAGTTTCGAAGCACGAAGCTGCGGAAATACGTTTGTGAGAAGGTAGCGGTATGCTGCCCCGCCATTCATGCGCCGAAGCCGTGCAAGCCCGGTATCGGACATGGTGGCCGGTACGCGCCCTGAGGCAGTCATGTCGTCCAGAAGTTCGAGCACCTCGCTCCGGTAAGGCACGCGCGTGTCTGCTTCAACGAGCTGCCGTAGGCCCTGCCAGTCGCGCCCGAGAAATTCAAAGCTCGTCACGGAATCCGGAATACTCTCACGCTGTGAGAAATAATCGAAAATGCTTTCCGCGCGACGACGCGACAGCTGCTCATTGAAACTTATGCTCCCCTCGGGCGACGCGCTTCCCACAACGCGCACACTGCGCAGTGTATAGATCGAATCAGCCTTCCCGCGGAGGGTCATGAAGCTTGCGAGACTGTCAAGTTCTGCGGCGTTGTTCCCCAGCTGCGGGTCAATGCGCCAGTGCGACACCGGAAAATATATCGTTGCCGAGTCGCAGCTTTCCTGCCCGTTCGCCGTATTCATCAGAGCGGCCGTGCCCAATGCCATCAGCATGGAGGCTGCCAAGCGCGCCTTCCGTCGGATTCCTGAACAGGAACTCCCGGAAGGTGCTTCGCTTGAATGAATCGACAAGAGGGTTTTCATTTTCATAATCTCATTGAAACGTGTTCGTATAATTTATGAACATTGCGCACTCAAAAAAGTTCGCCTTTTTGAGGCTTTCTCCATACAAAAAAATCCCGCCGCCGGCGGGATTTTCTCTATCGTATGTCATGTTATTGCCTTATTTCTTGCGGTTACGCACCGAACGCACGGCGCTCGACGAGCTGGAGCTGCTCTTGGGCTTCTGTTCCTTGTATTTCTTGGACGATGTCTTTCCCGAGCGCTTTGTGCTTCGTTTGGCCTTGGGCTCGCTGTCCTGGGCGCTTTCGCCGCTTACTGCTGTTGTCTCTGTTGCGTCTGCGGCTTCGGCCTTCTCGGTTGCCTTCCCTTCCTTCTTGGATTTGGCTGCGAGCAATTCCTCGCGCGAGGGCACCCATAGCTTGTCCTCGAAATGGTCAAGCCGGCCCTGAATACTGTCTTGAGCGCGCTTCAGATCGTCCGGATCGCTGTACATCTGCACCATCGAGCGGTTCTTGAGATTGCGTGTCTTGTAGATTTCGCCATCATACATGTTCAGCGTGAAGAAATCATCGTAAGTGCATGTCGGCAGGTTGTTGTCGTCGTCCACGAATATCGTCTGCGCTGCAAGATACGGGCGGATATCATTGAACTTCACCCAGAACATAGGGTATTTCAGAGATTCCCCCCCGAAGTCGCCCGCACGGTGAAGCACAGGGCAGATGGCCTCCACAACAGGGCGAAGACGGTTGCTGCGAGTGTCGAATTCCCAGCGTTCAACCACGAAATAGCTGAGAACCTCGTTGGTGGGGACATCGTTTTCATCAACCGTATATTTCGGATTCTTCTCTGTCGAACCTTTCGCTGCGGAGTAGGGGATGCCGAAACGCTCGAAGACATCACGCATGTTCACCTTGTAGTCGTCCGTGAACACCTCACGGCCGTCAAGATATTCGTATGCCGGCACGCGGCCCGAAGACAGCTGTTTCAGGATGATTCGGAACAGATTCTCCTGGCCCGATACAGGCTCCTCAGGAAAGTACAGCGGAGCGTTCTTGTCTTTGTCAAGATCGATCGAGCGATAGATCACGCGCATCCATTGGCGGTCAGCATCGCTGATGGTGCTGTTGTCGCCGCTGTAGAACGACTGCATCCGTTCCGTCACCATCGTGCCGTCCTGAGTCTGCTCGCGTTGCTCACGGCCGCCGGCCCTCCGGCGCACACCGCCGTTGTCGTCCTGTGCCCACAGTGTCCCCGTGGCCAGAAGTGCTGCGGCTGCAACCGCGATTATGCCTTTGAGTGTCATATATATCTTTCTATTATTTGATTAGTTCACTATTACTTCCATGGGCGAGAGATCGCGGGTGATACCGTCCGGGCCCACTGCCCGCACCCTGGAGATGAAGAATCGCTTGCCGCGGCTCAGTCGTTGGAACTGCTGGCGTTGGCGTTGCGAGAAGTTCGCCCCTTCCGAATTCTCGGCCATGGCGTTGCCCGCACCGTCGAACATAATGGTCTGGAAACCGAGAACCTTGAAGGGCGTATCAAGAAGCCCGTCGTCGATAGCTGCCCCAAGGCCCTCCGCTGCAAGAAGCGATGCCTTGGCGATAGGCTTCGAGCCTTTGTAATGCTCGGTCTGTCCCTGTGCGTTCTTGATGGCGATGTAGGGTGTCGGGTCAGGTAGCTTGCGAACGCGGAATGTGGTCTGGGCCACCGGCACGGCTTTCCCGTCCATGGTGGCTGTGACGCTTATTACTGCATCCTGTCCAACCGTCCCCGGCTTGGCAACCCAGTGGTCGCCCTGGCGCGTGAGGGAGCCATTGGTCATCGAGGCCGAAATATCGCTCATCGCAACTCCGGGTACCGAGATGCTGATGGGATTTTCAATGCCCGCATACAGCACATTCATCATCGTAGCCGAAACCGTCGCCATCGGCTCCATCACCGTATATGACGAGCTGAAGGGATGACGCGCCACCGACCCGTCGCCCAGAGGCACTTCGAGATAGCCCTCGTAAGTATAGCTGCCGGGATTACCGGCCGTAAATTCATAGAGTCCGCGGTCATTGCCCAGCGGCTTGCCTCCCACATACACCTGAGGGCGTTGTGTCGTATCCACGGCGGCAAGCACGATGTTTGCCGAATATTTTCCCCCGCGGATCACCAGACGGCTTTGCGGGAGCACAAGCGCGTGGAGTTCGTTCACTCGCACATCGCCCGCGTCTACCTGACTTAGAAGCGACGACAGCGCCTCGCCCTCGGCGTAGAGCACATCGTTCTGAAGCTTCGCCAGTATCGTCACGGCAGCCACTACCGGCTGCTGCTCGAAGCGGCTTTCCTCCCAGGTCGTGGCCGTCAGTGTGCCGCGACGCAGGATGTTGTCCGTCGATAGTACCTCGGCCAGATTCGAGCGCTTCACTGTATCAGGCATCAGCTGGCACACGTGTTCGCGGTATGCGTCCAGCTGCTCGCGGAGTTCGGCCCCGCGGTTGCGTCCGGGTGCGAGCATCACCACCGAGGCTGCCTCCAGGTCGTCGCGGCTCTGGATATTGTTCACATCGCCCTTCTTGCCGTCGGCCTCGCGTACGATTTCAAGCTTCAGCTCTTCGATAAGAGCGGTCAGCGAATCCGTGTGCGCCCGTAGCGCGCTTGCCTTCTCGAGCCATGGACGCCCCTTGTCGGGATTCAGTTCCGTCAGGGCCTCCAATTCGCTGAACACGGCCCCGTTGCGCAGACCCACGTTGCGGTTGGTGCGCGTCAGGCCGTCATGCACCTGCGTAAAACCGTCCAGAACGTCGCTCGACACGTTCAGTGCCAGCATTGCCGTCAGCACGATATACATCAGGTTTATCATCTTCTGTCGTGGCGACAGACGCGTTGAATTCGAGCCCATTTATATTCTGTTACCTATAATGTCTGTTAGTTACTTGTCCTCGGGAGCGGCGCCCATGCCGGGCATTGCTCCGGGACGGTACATATTCACGGTCATCGCCGTGATCATCTTCTCGTACACGCTGTTGAGCTGTTGCATGTAGCGAGCCATCTTCTCGGTCTCCTCGCAGTAGCGCGCGCTTTCCTTGGCGCTCTTCTCATACATGTCGCGGATATCCTTGATACCGCGGTTCACGCGGTCGATCGAATCGATCTGCGAGCTCACGCTCTTGAGCTGGATCTCATAGATCGTATTAAGACCGTTGATATTGCGGTCAAGATTCTGCATCTGCTCAACATAGCCCTGCGAGCTGCGGGTGATGGCCTCGGAGTTCTGCGTGATGGCCTCGTAGCTCTTCAGGAGCACGTCGCTCACTCGGTTCAAGGCCTCGGTCGTGTCGCGGAGACGCGTCATTTCCTGTGCTATGCCGCTCATCTGATCCAGATACTGTTGCGTGGCGCTGGTCAGCTCGGCCATGCGAGAGAGCTCCGATGCCGCCGCATTCATCTTGGCAATGGATTCCGAAAGCGATTGCGTGTCTTCAGGGCTCAGGTCTATACCTGCCGGCAGTCCGGCGGCCCTGCGGGCTTCCGCGCCGCTTATGCGGGGCATCCCCGCACCTGAGCCGCTGCCGCCTCCGGCGATTACTACACCCCCGCCGCCCATCGTCGGACGGTCTTCCTCGTCATGCGTGTCAAGTATCGGGAACACTTCTTCCCACTTGTAGTCCTTGGGTGGACGGTCGAAGGCCGTGAGGACGAACATCAGCACCTCCGTGCCCATGCCGATACACAGAAGCGTATTGCCGCCCGGAAGGTGAAGGATTTTGAAGAGTGCGCCCCAGATGACGATGGCTGCGCCTATCGAGTATGCGAAGTTGAAGAATCGCTGGCCGTTCTCGCTGGTGATGAATGCGCTGATTACGTTCTTATATCTGTCTACTTTGCCCATGGCGTCTGTGATAGTCTTGTCTTGTTCGTGTGTTGATTCGTCGGGAGGTCACTTCTTTTTGCCGGGTGCTTTCTGTCCGCGGGCAAAGCCTATCTGCGACCGTACGCAGCGGAATCCGATATAT
>CAZBNM010000063.1:0-13126 GCA_964493495.1 uncultured Bacteroides sp. | reverse complement strand
TTGCGGTTCTCGGCGCCGATAAGTGCGCCTATCTGCTCGACGCTGATGCCGTAAGCCTCCAGACGCGCCGGATCGACGTACACGTGGATTTCGCGCTTGGGGGCGCCCGAGATGCTCACAGAGCCCACGCCCGAGACTCGGGCAAGAGGATTGGCCACGGCGTCGTCAAGAATCTTGTACAGGCCCGGCATGCTCTCGTCGGCTTTCACCGACAGGAGGATGATGGGAATCATGTCCGTCGAGAACTTGAAGATGATTGGAGTCTCGGCATCGTCCGGAAGCATCGATGAAACCATGTCCAGCTTGTCGCGGACGTCATTGGTCAGCACGTCTATATCTTCGCCGTACTCGAATTCAAGGGTTATAACCGAGATGTTCTCGCGGCTTTTCGACGAGATATGCTTGAGGTCGCTCACGGAGTTGAGGACATTCTCCAGCGGACGTGTCACGTTCTGCTCGATGTCCGCCGCGCTTGCGCCCTGATAGGTGGTCATGACCATCAGGGTGTTCGTCTCGATATCCGGATACAGGTCAATGGGAAGTGTGTTGAGCGAGAAAAGACCCAGAATCACCACGGCCACGAAGCAAAGGGTGGTCATGATAGGGCGCTTGACTGCACTGCCGTATAAGCTCATGTTCAGAAATTTCGCTAAGGGTAGGGAGGAGATTGATTATTTCATTACTTCTACTTGCACGCCATCGGCAAGGCGGCTTTGGCCGGAAATGACAACCGTGTCGCCATCGGTCACGCCGCTTAGAACCTCGTAGCTGTTGTCTATTCGGCGTCCGAGCTCCACGCGGTTGTAGCTCACGCGGTTGCCGTGAAGCACATACACGTATTTGTTGCCCGAACCCGTCTGCTTGACAACGGCGCGGTCAGGCACTACCACATTGTTGCGTGTGCCGAGCTGGAATTCAACACGGCCGAACATGCCGGGCAGAATCTTCTCGCCCGGATTGTCGATGCCCACTTCAACCTCGAATGTACGGGTGGTGGAATCGACCGTGGGATAGATGCGGCTGATCGTGCCACGGAAGGTCTCGCCGGGGAAGGCATCGAAAGTTACATCGACCTTTTCGCCGCGATGAACCAGCGGCAGGTCCGTCTCGTTGACGTTGATCATTACCTTAACCCGGGGAGAGAGTTGTCCCACGGTGAGCACGGGCATCGAGCCGGTCATATCGCCCGGGTCGTAGTTGCGGGCCGTGACCACACCCGTGATGGGGGAGACGAGCACCGTGTTTTCCATCACGTTGTTCAGCTGTGTGCGGGCTGCATCGAGTTGGGCTTTCAGCTGGTCCACGGCCTGCTGCGTGCCGGCGCCGATGTTCAGGAGCTCCACGGCACGGTTGTATTCACGCTCGATCTGTTCGAGATTGATTCGCAGCTGGTCGGCGTTCGATGTGTCGAGACGCACCAGCTGCTGCCCGCGCTGAACGCGATCGCCAACCTCGACGGCGATGGTCTTGATGCGGTTGGGCGACGCCGGCGCTATGTTGTTGATGTTCTCGGCCTCGATGGTGGCTGTGTAGCTCTTGAGCTGGGGCACATCCTCTGCGCTCACGACATCGGTGCGCACAACAGGCAGTTCATCAGCCTCGAGAGACGTGTGGTCGGTGGCCTCGTTCTCGCTTTTGGAGCAGGAGCTCAGGACAAGGGCGCCGCAAAGCATGGCGGCAAGGGTCAGTCGGTTCATATCGTGTGGGGTAGTGTACTTTTGGGTTTATGCGGATCTTATTTTTGTGCTGTTGCCAACGGTGCCGTGCCCATCAGCAGCTCGAGCTCGCTGTTGGCCACAAGGTAGTTGTAGATTGCCTGATAGTAAGCAAGACGTGCGCGTGTCAGCGCCAGCTCCGAATCGCGGAGGTCGAGATACGATGCCGCGCCAAGGTCGAAACTGCGCGTCATGATGTCGTGCGCCCGTTCGGCCTGCCCGACACTTTCGGCGCACGAACGGATCTGCTCCACGTTGATGCGGATATTGTCGATGGCAAGCGTCACCTGCATGTTCACGCTGCGCTCCAGGTTCTCGCGCTGAAGCTCCAGTTCCGTAAGCTGCACCTGGGCTTGCTTCACGCGGCTGTAGCGCTGGCCGCCCGAGAAGATGGGCACCGACAGCTGCACGCCTATCATCGAAT
Source organism: uncultured Bacteroides sp. (assembly GCA_964493495.1). Classification (GTDB taxonomy): domain Bacteria; phylum Bacteroidota; class Bacteroidia; order Bacteroidales; family Muribaculaceae; genus CAG-873. Next base: position 10,987 of record CAZBNM010000063.1, on the reverse strand, counting down.
ACGGGCTCCACCGCAGGTCCTTGAAGGGTGTGCCGTTGTTCATCGAGGTCCAGTTGTAGTTGGCTGTCAGCGCTAAAGTGGGCACATAGGCCAGCTTTTGGGTCACAAGCGCCTTGCGCTGCAACTCGAGGTCTATGGTGTTGAGACGTAGGGTAGGATTGTTGCTAAGGTCTTCGGCAATACCCGCTGCCGGAACGGTCATGCTGCCCTCATAATCGGCCAGCGCGCCTGCGGGGCGGAAGACGAAGGATGCGTCCACACCCATAAGAATCTGCAGTTGCAGACGGGCCTGCTTTATGGCTATATCTGCTTGCAGAAGCTCGGGCTCTATATTCTTCATTGCCACAGAGGTGCGGAGTACGTCATAATCCGAGGCTGCACCGGCTGCAAACTGCTTGGAATAAGTCTCATAAGTGAGGCGCGCCATCTCATAGCTCTCGGTCATAACATCCTTCGACGCGTAGGCCAGCATATAGGCGTAATATGCGCTTTTCACCTGATTCACAAGGTCGAGCTTCGAACTGCGCGACTGCTCGAGTGCGCGGGCTATCTGTGTGTCGCTGATGCTGAGACTCTTCCATAGCTGGGGTGCGATGAGTGGGAGCGATGCCTGAAAACCAACTGAATATGAGTTGTCGAGGCCCACTTTCATGCCCGACGATTTGTTGTCGGATGCACGCGACAGAGCTTCATCTGTTTCTGCGTCTCCCTCGCCCCCGCCAAAGCTTCCGAACGCTCCCAGATCCATATACATGGTCTGTTTTGCCAGTGTGCGGCTGTAGCTTCCGGCGAAGTCGATGGAGGGCAGTAGCTGTCCGATTACTTCTTTTTTGGAGTAGTCCATGCGCTTCACCTCCAGGTCCGCAACACGGACGGTAGGATTCTCGTCGAGTGCAATCGAAAGACACTCGTCCAGGCTCAGAACCGGGGCTTCCGGCGGCACGTCAAGACCTTGTGCTCCGAAAGGTGTCAGAAGGACGTTCAGAGCCATTGCAAGGGTGATATTGCGATTGATTTTGAATTGCATAATGGTGATTTGATTTGCGGATACAAAGATACTAATATATAGCGCAAAAGCCATGCATATTTCAGCGAATGCGACAAATAGGCCAATATTCTTCCCAAATCCACCAATTTTAGCTCAGGGAAGGGTCTTTCAGGAGAAAAGTCATATCTTTGCAGGCAGATTCCACGGAGGGGTCCTGCCGCTCGCTCCGTCTTCTGTTTTTTTACCATGAAAAAGATATTTCTCGTTTTATTCCTGATACAGTCGTTCTGTTCATCGGCCGGTGAACGATCCATACTTGACAGCCTCGACGTGATCATTGCACGACGGCACGTCTACGAGGCGGATAAGCGCCTCGAAATCGATAAGGCCCGGGCCGGATATGCCCGCTCTGTGGCACCTCTGGACCGCTACAATTCACTCCGTGGCCTCTACGAGGGCTATCGCGACTATAGGATAGACTCGGCTCTGATTATTGCGGATATGCGTCTCGGGATAGCCCGAGAGCTTGGCGACAGGTCAAGAATCGCGTCGGCAAGCATTAATCTTGCGGAGGCGTATGTGCGTTCGGGTCAGCCGGATGCGGCACTTGAGATCCTGGACAGCCTGGGCGCGTATGGCCTTCAGGACTATCACCTGAAATATCGCATAAGTGTTTCTCGTGCCGCATGGGAAGGCAAACTTGCCTCTGCAAGGCTGAGCCGTGATGTGCTTCGTGCTCGAGATAGTCTTAAGGTCCTTAGAGACAGGGCGATGCTTGGATATGACAAAGATTCCCGGGGAGCGATGACAATTCAGGCAGAGCTTATGGTTGAGGCCGGGCTGCCCGACAGGGCCGTTTCGATCATCGAGGAGGCGGATAAGCGATTTGATTTCAGCGATAATGCCGCTATGCAGTATAAGTGTGCGGAGATATATCTTGCTGCCGGGGAGAAGAGGAAGGCCGTGGAGTGTCTTGCACGTTCGGCGATGCTCGACCTTAGTTCGGGAAGAAAAGAATATGCATCGCTTATTCTTTTGGCTTCCCTGCTGTTCGAGGAGGGCCAGGTGCAGCGGGCGTTCGAATATATCAACTGTGCTTTCGAGGATGCTGATTTTTCAAAGGCAAATCTCCGTACAGCTGAAATAATGAACAGTATGCCGGTGATAGACAGGACGTTCCATCGTGTTCAGCTGGAAAATTCGCGCAAAACGCGTTCATTCCTTATTGTTCTTGCCTGTGTGGGAGTGCTGATGCTTATATCTTTAATTCTATTAATAAGGACATTGCGAACCAACAGGCGCATGCTCGCTACTATCGAGGAGGTGAACGGAACGCTTGAGGCGAACAATGCATTGCTCAAGGAGGCGGATGCTCTGAAACTGAAACATATAAATACTCTTATGAAAGCTCATGCAGGCTTTATGACGCGTTTGCGCGAGGAGCGAAAGACCCTCTGCCGTCTTATGACCGCCGGACAATACGAAAAGGTCTTGGATTCCTTGAAGTCGGACAAGGGCGAGGCCCGTGATGCGACATCATTTCATGCGATGTTCGATGAGGCTTTCCTTTCGATGTTTCCGGATTTTCCCGAACGCGTGAACGCGCTTCTCAGAGTCCCCGTGAAACTGAAAGACGGAGGCACGCGTATGTCGCCTGAGCTCCGCGTCCTTGCCCTGATGAAGCTGGGTATTACTTCCACCGATGAGATCGCGGAGATGTTGCGTATCTCTGCCCAAAGCGTCTACAATCTTCGCTCGGCTCTCCGATCTGCAAGTCCGTTGTCAAAGGCAGAATTTGAGGATGCCGTCACTCGGATTTGACCTCATTGAAACATCTCTTGAATCTACTTTGTGGTATGTATTGATTTCGCTTAAGTAGTTGTGTATTAGTTAATGATTATCTAATGTGAGCTAATGTGGCTTTCTAATGCGAGAAAATGTTGGCATATCATGCAGTAACTTTGCCGTGTCAACTTAAATTCATTAGCCATGAAAAAACTGATTTTCATTCTAACCGCTACTCTTGCGGCCTCGTTTGTCGCCGGGGCTGCAACGTTCAAGGCACGGGTTCCCGACGGAACGAAGAAGTGCTACGTGTGTGGTGCTTTCAACGGATGGTCGGCCATCGATGCCTATGAGATGGCGGCTGTCGAGTCCAATCTTTTCAGTCTGGATCTTCCTGATGTTTCGGCTTCCGATGTTGCAGGTGGTTTCAAATATCTCTGCGGCCCCGATTGGGCGTATGTGGAGAAGAGCTCGACCGGCGCCGAGATTTCCAACCGCACCACAACGGGCGATCCTGACATTGTCGGTTCGTGGGCCGGTGTGCCCGAGTGGATTGTCGAGAATGTGGAGCTGACGGTGAACGGACTTCCCCGCACACTCAAAGTATATGTTCCCGAAGGATACGAAGACTCGGATGAGAGCTATCCTGTTATCTACTACAATACTGTTCAGCAGCGATATAACGACGCGGGCTCCGATAGTGATTGCGGCGATTACTTCTTCGGCGCGCAGTCCTGGAACGCAAACGAGGCGATGGAGGCCGCCCGCAAGTCGGGCGCTCCGGCATATGTGATGGTGCAGATGTCTTCGATGCTTGCTGAAAATACCCTTGAGGCCAATGAGGAGTATATGGGTACAGGCGGAATGTCCGCATATCTGGACGCTTTTGTCAATGAGCTGATGCCTTTCGTGGAAAAGACCTGGCGTGTGAAGAAGGGCCCGGAGCATACTACAATCGTTGGTGCTGACTTCGGTGCGCTGTTCAGCCTGTATGCGGCTATGGAGCGCCCGGATGTTTTCGGGACGAGTGTGGCGATGTCTCCGATGCTCTGGATTAACGAGGGTGCCCTTGAGGCGCTTGCCTCGGCGTCGTCCACGGCCTCGCAGAATGCTGCTTTCTATGTTTCGGCCGGATCGCTTGAGCCGCAGTGGCTCATCTCTGCAGCCGAGGGTATGGCTGAGGCGTTAGAGAATTTACCCGGCGCAACAGTGCATTACACGCTTTATCCCGGTGCTTCTCACAACGATGTGGCGTGGGGCGACTGCTTCCCCGCTGTACTGGCCGCGATTGATGGAGGTAACACGCCTGTGGCTGTTGCTCCGCGGCGCATGGCTCCCGTCGTTCCATCTGCGTTCGAATCGACGGTCTACACGCTTTACGGAGGCGAGAATTCGGCTTCTCTCGAACGTATAGGTAACTTGGTGTACACGGAAGACTTCCACCGTCAGGGGAGTGCCGATCCTGTGGCCGCCTATGTGATTACGAACGATATTCCGGTGGCTGTAAAGGGGAAGTACTACTGGAACGTTGCTGTCGGCGAGGATGCTTCCACGTGGAAGTACTCCTCCAATCAGAGCATCAGCTTCTCGTCCAAGAAGACTGATATATCGTGGCAGAATATAGCGGTGCTCGAATCCGGATCGGTAAAACAGATTGCCGCATCTTCGGCCGCATTCAGGGTGCTTGTGGGTTCGGAGAGCTATCCGATGACCGCCACCACTGACCATCTCTCGACGGCAACAGTGAAGTTTCCGGGAAAGGACAAGTCTTTTGTAATCAATTTCGGGAGCGTGAATTCCAGATCGGACATGGGAGCCATGACCCCAACGCTTACGGTAAGCGATGAGTGTGTGGAGGCTGAGATTCTCTATGATTTCAACCTCAACAAGGTGACTGTAACAGAGACGCAGTTCGGCCGTAGCCTCGATGACGTGTCGGTTGTCGCGTTCTCGGCTGTGCCTGCTGTGTGTCGTGCCGGTTCGGATGTGCATGTCGGTCTTGAGCTTAGCTCTCCCTGTGATGTCGAGCTTGGCTGTGTCCGCGACTTCGGAGGCGATGTCGCCCTGAACATCGAACACCCTGCGTCGACGAGCTACGAAGTGGATTTGAACGGTCTTCCGGAAGGATTGTATACGATCACACTTAATCTTGTGGCCGGTAGCAACCGTCTTGATAATGCAGCGCAGATCACGGTGCGCGTGCTCCCGGCCGGTACGGTCGAAAACAAGACGCTGACCGTTAACGCATACAAGGATATCGATTGGGCTACCGTGGGCCGCTACAAGGCTAACTTCCATACGCACACTTCACAGTCCTTCGACACGCAGTTCACGACCACGCAGGTTGTCGACCGTTACCACAATGCAGGGTATAAGATTCTTGCTCTGACTGATCACGACGCCAATCCTTACCCCTGGCGCATGTTCAGCCTCTGGAATACGTCTGCTTCCGATCGCGATCCCGTCGAGATGGGCATGCTTGCCATCCCCGGTAATGAGCTTAGCAAGGACCGCCGCAATTCGTGGAGCGAAAAGACGGGCGGCGAGTTCAATCATCACAACGACTTCTTCACAGGCCGCAAGGGTCAGGAGTTCATGTCGCTGCGCGAGTCGTATGCCTATACACAGGCTCTCGGTGGATTCCAGCTTATCAACCACCCCGGGCAGTACTGGAGTCTTGCCACGGAGTATAGCGCAGGGGCTAAAAATTCACCCGAATGGCATGCCGAGAATTTCCGTCTCTATCCTTCGCTGATAGGTCTGGAGGTCTACAATCAGGGTAACCGCCGTCCGAACGACCGCATACTCTGGGATCAGATTCTGACGATCAACATGCCGTCGACTCCGGTTTGGGGTTATTCAAACGATGATACTCATACTGCAGAGCAGTACTTCCGCAACTATCAGTTCATGCTCATGCCCGAGCTTTCGGTGGAAGCGCTGAAGGAGGCCATGACCAGCGGTGCACACGTGTTCTCTTACGAATTCACCGGTTCGGGCAACGATCTGGCGCCCAAGGTGAACTCGATATTAGTTGATGAGACCGCACGGACAATTACAATCGATACTGATGATGCCCAGACGATCGAGTGGATCTATTCGACTCACCGCACCAATCCTTCAAGTGCAGCAACATGTGCGAGCACAGTGGTCGGTTACGGCAAAACCTTTGACTACACGGGATTCCAGGGCTCATATGTCCGTGCACGACTGCTCAACAAGTACGGCGAAACGGCCACCCAGCCTTTCGGATTCGAGGACCTGGCTATATCTTCCGCGGCCGCCCCGGACGAGGAAGTGGGCTCAAAGCTCGCCGCCCGCTATGATTCGGCTTCAGGCAGCCTTGAACTTGAATGTACTGAGGGCATGCTGCGCGCTACGCTCGTCAGCGCAGGAGGTGCCGTGCTCCGTGCGTGCGAACTTGGAGGCCTGACTGCAGCCAATATGTCGGGCTCTGCTCTCGCACCGGGAGTATACATTGTGGTTGTTGCCACGGAGCATGCTGCATATACGGCGACCTTTGTTGCTAACTAAATAATGGTCAGAAGGTAGATAATTAGATTGTTTTGTTGTATCGGCGATGCCTTAAAAGAGGCATCGCCGATTTTACCCAAGTGTGTTAGAAGCGCACGGTGTGGTCAATGGACTCGCCTTTTACTGTTGGATACTGTATTTCCGCAGCTACCATGACTCCGGCTTCAAAGGCAGATTGAAGATTCTTGGGAAACTGTATCTCTTTTTGTCTGCGTTTTGCGGGCTCGGAAAAAGCATCCGATACATATTTGTCGTAGTCAGGGAACTGATAGGTGTCGAATGCCGTCACCCGATGAACAGGCATGAAGTAGAACAGACTCAGAAGTCGCTCGGCCAATGCGCAGCGTCCGTCTACACCATAATTCTTGAACTCCTCTTCTGTGGCGTTCATCGTATAGAGCATCGTGAAGGATACTCTTTTTGGCGCCTGACTCATTGGCGGGTTAGAATACTGTGCGACAGAGAATATCATTCGCTCAAGAAGACATTTGGTATAGGCGTTGAGATCCAAATAGTAAATAGGGGCTGCAATGGCAACAGCATCCGCTTGGCGCACCTCTGCGAGCAGATCGTGGATGCCGTCGGGAATGGGACATGTGCCGAAGAACTTACCACCCTTTAGCTTGCATGCGAAGCAGCTTCGGCAACCGGTATATTTCAGATCATAAAGATTGACTTTTTTTACTTCGGCATCGGGGAGGACGGATTTTAAGCCTTCCACCCATTTATCGAGCAGCCGGTCGCTATTCCGGCCCTTACGGGGACTTCCATTGATTGCAATTATTTTCATGAGGATTAAATTGGGGATACAAATCCATAACAGCCGGAAATAGGATATTGTTGGGGTTTGACGGATATCATAGCGATACTTTTATTTCGACGGAATTGATAGCGAGTGCTCCAAACGGAAATTTTTTGTAGAAAAAGTTTGGTGAACTAAAAAATTAGTTATAACTTTGCGTCGTAACTAAAACTTTAGTTTATGACAAGGTCAAAAAAAGAACAGAAGAAGCTTACCGAGAAAGAATCGGAAATAATGTCAATGCTATGGCAGGCAGGGCCTCTCAGTGTCCGCCAGATGCTGGAGCGGTACCCCGACCCGAAGCCTCATTTCAACACGGTGTCTACGACCGTGCGCATACTTGAGGACAAGGGCTATGTTTCGCATGAAGCCTGCGGCAATACATTCCGCTATTTCGCGGTGGCCGACATGGCGGATTTCCGTGACCGCTCGTTTAAGCAGCTTGTTAAGAATTATTTCAATAATTCCTACACATCGGTTGTGTCAGCGCTTGTTGAAGATGAGAAGATTTCTATCGATGAGCTCAAGGAGATAATCCGCATGGTGGAAAACGGAGGCAAGGAGGCCTGAACAAGCTATGGGTGCGTTTACTGCGTTCTCGCTTTCGGTGGCTGTGTCCCTTCTAATGGGATGGGCAGGGTACCGTATGTTCCTGGCCGGATGCAAGCAGGCTTCGTTTAACCGCCGCATGATTCTTGTCATCTATGCCGTGGCGTTTCTCTCCGTGCCTTTTATGCGGATAGTGCCGGAGCTTGTCGGTGTGATTTTCTCCCGGAACGCTACGCCGGCAGTGTCGATAGGTTTGCCGCAGATGGTGATTTTAGACAATGAGGGTGCATCTGCGCCGATATGGCCCATGGTGATCGTGTGGGTCTATCTCGTCGGTGTACTCGGCACGGGTGTCTATACCCTGGCCGGGATTGTCCGGATACACAGAATTATCCGTCGTGGCGAGCGCTCCAGGATGGCCGGCTACACTCTTGTACGGCTCGGTGGGGATTCCGGAATTTCTCCTTTCAGCTTCGGGCGCCATGTCGTGGTGCCGGAGGGTGAGATAAATCCTCTGGTTCTTGAGCATGAACTGGCCCATATCCGGAAGGGACACCGCTTTGATCTGGCTATCGCAGCTGTCGTATCCGTACTCCAATGGTTCAATCCCGCCGCTTGGTCTCTTCGTTCGGAATTGCAGCGGCTGCACGAGTACGAGGCGGACGAGACGGTGCTTGCCGACGGAGCCGACATACGGCAGTATCAGCGAGTGCTTGTCGGGCGCTATGCGGCAGGACATTTCAATTTTATGACAAACAGTTTTACCAGTAATCTTAAAAAACGAATAATTATGATGTATCAACCCTCCTCTGCAGGACGTTCGCGTCTGCGTGCGCTCGTCCTCGTTCCGGCTCTGGCTCTTGCTGTAGGGCTGGTAAATGTTCCGGCAATTGCTTCGGTACTTTCTGCAACGGAAACGGCCACTCTTCCCGAAAACTCCAAGCAGACTCCGGCCACGGATACTCCTGATGTGCGTATGATTGTCATCGGCAATGAAAAACCGCAGGCCCCGGCTAAGGGCGAAGTTCTGCCGCAATATCCCGGTGGCGAGCAGGCTATGTTCCGTTTCCTTGCCGAAAACATCCGGTATCCTGAATCCATGATTGAAGGCGATGTCTCGGGCCGTGTCGTCGTCGGTTTTACCGTCGAGGCCGATGGCAGTCTCTCCGATATTAAGGTTGCGAAGGGGTTGACTCCGGATGCCGACCGCGAGGCAGAGCGCGTTGTGGGCATGATGCCTAAATGGATTCCGGCAAGCTCGGACGGCAAGGCTGTTGCGTGCAGGTTTGCCCTTCCGGTATCCTTTATGCTGGTGGGTGACCTCCAGGAGCCCGGTACAGCTGAAAAGATCAGGGGTGAGAAGGATGCTGTGCGTGTCGTGGCCTACAAGGTGCCCAAGAACGGCGGTGAGGTCGAGACGCTCGATGTAAAGTCCAAGGATGCGCCTGTCATATTCGTTAACGGTGAGCTCTTCAAGGGTCACCTGGAGTCGATATCGCCCGAGGATATCGAGTCAATGACCGTACGCAAGGATCAGCCGGAATATCCCTCAGGGTGTATATACATTGTGATGAAAAAGAAATAGGTGATGAAAAAGAAATAGACACAGCTTTTCATGCAAGCGAAGGGTGCGTCCGGCTGATGTCCGGCGCACCCTTCAAAATATCTGTTGTACTATACAAGGAGCGGTTTCGGTCCGGGCGGGAAGTGTTAAAAGGCGATAAAAGCTTTGTCAAGTAGAAGAAAATTACTACCTTTGCGGACCGATTATGTCCAACTAATTCACGACGGCGGTCACGCGCAGGACTTTTGGCCGAGTCCGAGGTGTGATGCTGTCAAAGTTATGTAAACTATTAATCAAACATTTACAAGTGGATACTTTAAGCTACAAGACCGCCACTCCCAATGCACAGGAAGTCGAGCACAAGTGGGTTGTGATCGATGCGACCGACCAGGTACTGGGCCGTCTCTGCGCCAAGGTGGCAAAAATTCTTCGCGGCAAGGACAAGCCCTGCTACTCGCCCTTCGTTGAATGCGGCGACAACGTAATCATCATCAACGCCGACAAGGTTCGTCTCACCGGGAAGAAGATGACGGACCGCATCTACCTCAACTACACGGGCTATCCCGGCGGGCAGCGCGAGCTGACGCCCGAAGTGCTGATGAAGAAGAGCTTCAACAAGCACCTCAAGCCCGGCATGCACCCCCTGTTCATCCGTGTGATGAAAGGCATGCTCCCCAAGAACCGTCTGGGTCGCAAACTGATTGAAAACATGCACGTTTACAACGGTCCCGAGCATCCCCATGCAGCCCAGGAACCCGTGGTAATCGACATCAACAAACTCAAATAATCGCCGGTGAATATGGAAAATGTAAATGCAGTAGGCCGTCGTAAGGCCGCAGTAGCCCGTGTAATCGTAAAAGAAGGCACCGGCGTTATCACCATCAACAAGCGCCCCCTGGAAGTTTACTTCCCCTCCTCCATCCTCCAGTACATCGTAAAGCAGCCCCTGACCACCCTCGAAGTTGCCGACAAGTACGACATCCACGTTAACCTCGATGGCGGCGGCTACAAAGGCCAGGCCGAAGCTCTGCGCCTGGGTATTGCACGCGCACTGGTGAAAATCAACCCCGACGACAAGGCTGTTCTCCGCAAGCACGGCTTCATGACCCGCGACCCGCGTGCCGTTGAACGTAAGAAACCCGGTCAGCCCAAAGCCCGCAAGCGCTTCCAGTTCTCCAAGCGCTAAACCTTTCAACCGGTTCGCTACCCCCAGGCCGAGCGGCTGCAGGGCATAACCGGAATCTGTGTTTAGTATCTAAACCGCGTCGATGGACCTGCGTTCCCTACCCCGCGGTTGTATAACCCAAAGAACGTAAACCTAACTCAACCATTCTCATGGCACAACCCACATTTGATCAGCTCCTTGAAGCAGGTTGCCACTTCGGCCACCTCAAACGCAAATGGAACCCCGCAATGGCTCCCTACATCTTCATGGAGCGCAACGGTATTCACATAATCGACCTCTATAAGACCGAGGCAAAGCTCGCCGAAGCAGCCAACGCCCTCCGCGGCATGGCCAAGAGCGGCAAGAAAATCCTCTTCGTGGCCACCAAAAAGCAGGCCAAGCAGGTAATCGCCGACCTGGCCAACTCTGTCGGCATGCCTTACGTAATCGAGCGCTGGCCCGGCGGTATGCTCACCAACTTCCCGACCATCCGCAAGGCCGTACGCAAGATGACCACCATCGACAAGATGAGCAACGACGGCACCTTCGACAACCTCTCCAAGCGCGAGAAGCTCCAGATCACCCGTCAGCGCGCCAAGC
>CAZBNM010000062.1:0-13331 GCA_964493495.1 uncultured Bacteroides sp. | reverse complement strand
AATGCGAGAAGCCTCAAGCAGTAGGACGGCAACAGATACAGATTCCTACGCTTTTCTTTTTTTCAGGGCTATACAGGGGATGAGTATAGCATATATTACACACCTTTCATGTCGCTCATAAAGGATTTCTTTTCTGAAAACTTCTTTAGAAAAAAAACAAACACATCATCCGGAAAACCAAGAATTGAGTTTATTGATTTAGCGAAAGGACTATGCATTATTCTTGTGGTCTTGTTGCACAACGGCCTCACGCTCGAGTTCCCTCTAATTAAAGCAATTCGGATGCCCCTATATTTTATTCTCTCGGGGCTATTCTTTAGCGACTATGGAAGTTTTTTTACCTTCTTGATTAAAAAGACCAATAGGCTAATTATCCCTCTTGTATTCTTTTTATTGATTGGATTTCTCTTCTCTGTATTATTCTCGTCAAATTTTTCCGAATTACTCACCAATCCATTTTATGCTAATTTTCCACTGTGGTTTCTATTATGCTTGTTTTGGGTGAATCTATTTTATTATCTGATACATTCCACCATAAAAAATGATCTCTTAAAATATATCATTGTACTCTGCTTTGGTTTGATCGGGGTATTCTTGAGCCAAAAAGAAATAGATCTACCATTATATTTTAGCTCTGCATTCTCTGCAACTCCGTTCTTTTTTGTTGGTATTCTTCTACGGAAACTCCCACTTTTATATAAATCTGAACACGATAAAGCTTTTCTCGTGCTTGGGTTAGCTCTTTTAATATCAACGTTAGCTTACTGCATATTCATTAGTAATCCCGGAATACATTTTACCATAAACAAGTTCCGAGGTGGATATATTGAGAATTTAATAATCTCAATCTTAGGGGTTGTAGGACTCTTATTAGTATGTAAGTCTGTTCAATGGTTGCCGATAATTTCTTATTTAGGAAGATATTCCGTAATGATTCTTGGATTGCACATAGTGTTTCGTAATTTTGCCTACCTCCCGATATACAAACTTACCAAGCATGAGTTTTCTCAATTCGAGGTCTTCGCGTTATCTATGTTCTTATGCTGGATATCAATACCATTTTTAAAGCGATACCTTCCTAAATTCTGTGCGCAAAAGGATCTTATACGTCCTAAATCCAAATAATATAAGAGACAAAGCAATAACGGCTATAGGATTAAACCAAAGGCTTATACACTTCCACGATAGTCTATCCCCCGGTTTTTTGGGGGTTATCGATGGCAGAGCTGAAGCTCCGGCGCTGATTCAAATATTCTCCGATGTATGCATTTTTACGTTGTAGGTATTCCACCTGCATATCTACAACGGATGGTATAGATACTGGCCGCTGGCCTCTTATTTATAGACATTTTCTGAGAATATAAACAGAGCGGCTGATCGTGGGAATGATCGGCCGCTCTGTTTATTTATATCAACTGCGAAAGGTTATCGGATGAGGAGTTTGGTGGTGGAGGCGGGGGTGTGGCGGAGGTAGAGGCCGGGAGTCGAGGGGACGGCGGGGAGGAGTTTGCCGTCGAGGGTGAAGTAGCGGACGTCGGCGTCGGGGGTTTCGTCGACGGCGATGTTCTCGATTCCGGACTGCTCGGGACGAAGGGAAACGCGGAAGCCTGTGCCTACCGCGGTGAAGTCGCCGCCTGCATAATTCTTTTCGCCGAGGAGCATGGTATTGTCGGGCATGGTGATGACGTTGCCGCTGCGTGTGCCGAACAGGTCGAGGGTGAAAGCTTCGGAGGCCATGCCGTAATGGACATATCTGCCGGCGAGGGACCACACGGCGCTCTGACCGCCACCGAAATCAACACCGATGGGCGAAGCTTCGACATATACGGCCGTGGGGGCCTGGGCATCGATATAGAGATAGTGAACATGGGGATGCTCCATCACGGGCGAGAAGCCGTGCACGGAATATGGCTCGACAAGGCGGATGCGTCCGGGGTTCTCGAGGCTCTCTTCATAGGGCACGATAAGGGTCTCGGCCGTTAGATTGCCATAGATGGAGCAGAAAATGCTCTCGGTGAAGTTGGCAGTGCCGGCCTGCAGCCATGTGTCTTCATCGGCTGAATCGGGACCGAAGAAAAAGCACTGTGTGGCGGCGACGGGAGAATCAGTGCGGTCGAGTCCTACAGCGAGAAGCGAGAAGATGGCGCGCTTGCGGGGGGTGGCACGGAGGGCTTCCCCAACGAGGTCATATCCCTGAGCGATAACGGCGTTGATGTTATTGCCCTCGGCGAAATATTCGCCTTCGAGGAGAGCGTACTTGACCTTGACGATGTCGTCGCCACGGGTGATAACGATACGTACCTTGCCCTCTTCGTCGGTACAGAAGGGGCAATCAAGCTTGAGGGTGAAGTCGTCGAGCTTTGTTCCGGGTAGAGCAATCTTCATCTTTCCGGATTCGTTGACGCGATACCAGGGACCTCCGACGGATTTGGCGCGGTGGCAGAAGCAGTGGGCAGGGAAAGTGATCACGCCGTCCTTGAGCGAGCCGTATTCGGTTTCGTCCCACCATCCATTCTCGTCGACATGCTGCGAGAAACAGTACTCGCCGAATGCGAGAAAATCGGGGATATAGACCTTATCGGGATTGGACGTGTTGATATACACGTAGTTGTCGGTATCGTCATCCCCCACGAGCTTGGCCACGGGCGAATCGGGTCCATAGGGGAGAACGCGGTACCAAGCCGGATTCTCGGCGCTCTGCTCGAATACAAGCTCCCAGGAATCACCGGGAGTAACGAGCTGATAATAAGAGAAGAGGTCATCGAACCAGAGGCCAGTGCCTATGTTGTTCCAAGTACCATTTGGCACAGAGACACGGTGAGGGCGTGAGAGCTCGGGCCGTTCAAAGGCAGAAGCATCGGCAAGGGGTTCGACTGTGATATCGTCCGCAAAGACGACTGAGAACGAAAGGGCTGCGGCAGCCGTCAAAAGAAATTTTCGCATGATTTTCAAGTAATAGAAATAGCTACCCGTAAATTTGGGTAGGCAAAGGTACGGTTTATCTGCGAATTACGCAAGCCGTGAACGGATGGAGAGGCTCAAACATGAGAAAAAAATGAATGTTTAAGTAATGTTAAGTGGAAAAAAGTGGACAAATAACTTACATGGACCATTATTTTTTTGTAATTTTGCATACCAATAGGTTATTACCACAACACACCCGTCAAATATCACGTAGAAAAGATACAGGAACAGTCATGGCAGCAACGAAAGAGATACGCAGCGCATTGATTTCGGTCTTCGATAAGGCCGGTCTTGAACCGATAGTACGCAAACTCCATAGCCTTGGAGTCGAACTGATAAGCACGGGGGGCACCCGGAGCTTCATCGAAGGACTTGGGCTACCATGTACAGCTGTGGAAGGCCTCACGGGCTATCCGTCAATACTTGGCGGACGTGTAAAGACATTGCATCCCAAAATTTTCGGTGGCATTCTTGCGCGGCGCGAAAACGACGGCGATATGGCCCAGCTTGCCGAATACGAGATTCCGGCCATCGACTTAGTGCTTGTGGATCTTTATCCGTTCGAAGCCACAGTAGCCACACCCGGCGCTACGCCTGAAGATATCATCGAGAAAATCGACATAGGAGGAATCTCGCTGATCCGCGCAGCGGCCAAGAATTTCAAGGACACGCTGATCATTGCGTCCAAGCATCAGTACGGCTACCTGATGGGCATACTTGAGGGCACAGGTGCCGCATCGAGCCTTGCAGAGCGCCGCTATATGGCGCAGACGGCGTTTGCCGTAAGTTCGGGCTACGACTCGGCAATCTTCAACTGGTTCTGCTCGACTGCCCCGGCCGAATCCCCCGCTGCGGGAGCGCTGCGTCTGGCAGTGGACGGCGAGATGCACCTGCGTTATGGTGAGAACCCTCATCAGGCAGGATGCTTCTTCGGACACTTCGACGAAATGTTCGAGCAGCTCCACGGCAAGGAGATTTCCTACAACAACCTTCTGGATATCGACTCGGCGTGCTCGCTGGGCGCGGAGTTCGAGGAGCATCCGACAGTAGCAATCCTCAAACACAACAACGCCTGCGGCCTTGCCACACGGGGCACGATAGCCGAAGCCTGGAAAGACGCACTTGCGGGTGACCCCGTGAGCGCATTCGGCGGAGTGATCATCGCCAACCGCAAGATCGAGGCAAACGCTGCCGAGGAAATCGGCAAGATTTTCTTCGAGGTGATCATCGCTCCTGATTACTCGGACGACGCGCTGACGATTCTGCGCCAGAAAAAGAACCGCATCATCCTGCGGAAAAAGGACGGCAAGGCTGCGACCAAGACCGTCCGTACGATACTCAACGGCGTGCTGGTTCAGGACCGCGACAGCAAGGCCGAATGCGTGGAGGACCTGAAGCTCGTGAGCGGCGAGAGCCTTGATGAGCAGAAAATCGCCGACATGCTTTTCGCGAACAAGATCGTGAAGCATTCGAAGAGCAACGCCATCGTACTGGCCAAGGACGGCATGCTGCTGGGTTCGGGCGTCGGCCAGACCTCACGCGTTGACGCCCTGAAACAGGCTATCGCCAAGGCCCGGAGCTTCGGCTTCGACCTCAACGGAGCCACGATGGCATCGGACGCCTTCTTCCCCTTCGCCGACTGTGTGGAAATAGCGCACGAGGCCGGGATTGATTCGGTGATCCAACCCGGTGGCTCGATCCGCGATGCCGAATCGGTGGAATACTGCAAGGCTCACGGCATGACGATGGTTATGACAGGCTTCCGTCACTTCCGTCATTAATGGCAGGAAACGGCGAGGCCAAACAAAATAAGATACATTCATTTCCCAAACAATCTCTCCCCCACTCCAAGTAAAATGCGATTTTTCTCTCTGACAAAAGAAATAGCGATGGACCTTGGCACGGCCAATACGATTATTATCCACAATGATAAGATCGTGATCAACGAGCCGTCCATCGTGGCTCTGGATACGCGCACAGAAAAGCTGATCGCCGTGGGCAAAGAAGCCCACCTTATGGAAGGCAAAGGCCATCCGGGCATCCGCACGGTGCGACCTCTGCGCCAGGGCGTGATAGCCGACTTCAACGCTGCGGAGCTGATGATCCGCGGGCTGGTGAAGAAGGCCAGCGCCAAGAGCAATTGGTTCTCACCTTCACTCCGTATGGTCGTAGGCATCCCATCGGGCTCGACAGAAGTAGAGATCCGCGCGGTGCGCGACTCGTCGGAACACGCCGACGGCCGTGACGTCTACATGATCTACGAGCCTATGGCAGCCGCCTTAGGCATCGGACTTGACGTCGAGGCACCTGAGGGCAACATGATCGTTGACATCGGCGGCGGCACGACTGAGATTGCCGTGATCTCTCTGGGCGGCATCGTATCCAACAAGAGCATACAGATTGCAGGCGACGACCTGACGGAAGATATTCTCAACCACATGCGCCGTGCACACAACCTGAAGGTGGGCGTACGGACGGCCGAGCAGATCAAGATGCATGTTGGCTCGGCTCTGACGGAGCTTGAGAATCCTCCCGAGGATTACATTGTCCACGGCCCGAACCTCATGACTTCCCTTCCGCTGGAGGTGCCGGTAAGCTATCAGGAAATCAGCCACTGCATCGAGAAGACGATCTCGAAAATCGAAGCAGCCGTGCTGAGCGCCCTGGAGCAGACGCCTCCGGAGCTTTATGCCGACATAGTTCGCAACGGTATCTACCTGGCCGGCGGGGGCGCACTGCTCCGCGGCCTCGAGAAGCGTCTCACGGACAAGATAGGCATCCAGTTCCACACGGCAGAAGATCCTCTGCTTGCCGTAGCGAAAGGCACGGGCGTGGCGTTGAAGAATGTTGATAAATTCAAGTTCCTCATCCGCTAACCCGGGCATGGGTCCGGCTCCGGGCTCAGGCCAACAGGCGTATTCATGAACGAGCTGCTCCTCTTTATACGCAAGAACAGCAAGTGGTTTGTATTCGCGATCTGCGTAATACTCAGCTGCCTCATGCTATTCCAGTCGAATCCGTACCACCAGCATTTGTATCTGACGAGTGCAGGGCGTGCGGTTTCGTCGGTATATAAGAGCGGAAGCATGCTCAGCTCCTACCTCAACCTACGTAGCATCAACGAGGACCTGAACCGGCGCAATGCCGAGCTTCAGGCAGAAATCGCGGCCCAGAACGAGCTGATAGAACGGCTTCACGAGCTTGGATTCCGCGATACTCTGGTTACGGGCGAGGGCGTGCGCCACTTCGATTTCATCGTTGCGCACGTGATCAACAACAGCATTGCAAGGCCTTTCAACTACATCACGATCAACAAGGGAAGCCTGGACGGTGTGCGTCCGGAGCTTGGAGTGATCGACCAGAACGGTGTTGTGGGCATCGTGAGCAATGTTGGCGCAGGGAGCGCACGCGTGATCTCGCTTCTGAATCCGAACTTCCGCCTGAGCTGCAAGATCAAGAAAAGCGATTACTTCGGGTCGCTCGTATGGGACGGCAAGGATCCCCACGAGGCCCTGCTTGAAGAGCTACCTCGCCACACGGTGTTCGAGCCCGGCGATACGATCGTCACCTCTGGCTATTCGGCCGTGTTCCCGGAGGGTCTTCCGGTGGGTGTGATCATGCCTGACAACAACGAGCACAACGAGAATTTCTTTACGCTGCGCGTTCGTCTTCTGGCGGACTTCACGACGCTTGGCAACGTGCAGGTAGTGCTGAACAACTACCGTGCGGAACTCGACTCCCTGACCGTGGGCGAGACGGAAGACGCCAAACGCAAGCCATTCGGCAACTAACGGAAAGGACCCGACGATGAACCAATTTGCCATCCGATTCACGATTGCCTACCTGCTCCTGCTGCCATTGCAGGCGTTGGTTTTCGATCATATGGTGCTGTTCAATGTGGCTGTTCCGTTCGTATTCATCTATCTGATAGTGATGCTGCCGGTGACGCTCAATACGAACGTATCGGTGATACTCGGCTTTCTGACGGGTCTGGGCATGGATCTGTTTGCGGATACACCGGGTATGAACGCACTGAGCTGCACGATACTGGCCTTTGCACGCAAGCCGCTGTTCCACCTGTATGTGACGATGGATGACGATCTGGCGGGGCGCTCGCCGACGATTCAGACCATGGGTGCGCCTGCGTTCCTGAAATATGTTCTGACGCTTTCACTCTGTTACAGCGTGCTCGTATTCACCATCGAGGCGTTCCAGCTGTTCATTCCGGAGCTGCTGATAGCCCGCATCGGAGGTTCGACGGTCTACACATTCCTGCTTTTATACACACTCGACAGTTTACTATTACGCCGACGTGAGAAAAGACTATAATCTCGAGAAGCGCAAATATGTCATCGGGGGCTTTGTAATCGTTATCGCGTTGATCTTCATGGGTCGTCTCTTCGACCTTCAGCTCAATGACGCGAAATACAAGCGCTCGGCCGACTCGAACGCGTTTCTGAAGAAAACCATATATCCATCGCGCGGACTTATCTACGACCGCAACGGCGAGCTGGTTGTGTACAATCAGCCGGCCTATGACGTCATGCTCATCCCGCGCGACGTGCAGCCGTTCGACACGGTTGACTTCTGCCGCACGCTCAACATCACGCCTGATGATCTTCGGCAACGTTTTGCGGACATGCGCAAGGCCGTGGGCTATTCGTCGTACACACCACAGCGGCTGATAGCCCAGCTCTCGGCGCAGGACTACGGCCGCCTTCAGGAGAAGCTCTACCGCTTTCCCGGATTCTTTATTCAAAAGCGGATATTACGCCAATACAACCACCCGACGGCACCGAACGTGCTTGGGAATATCCGCGAGGTGTCGCAAGCCGACATAGACCGTGACGCCTACTATTCGCCGGGCGACTACACTGGCGACCTCGGAGTGGAGAAAAGCTATGAAGAGTATCTGCGCGGCGTGAAAGGTGTGGAAATACTTATCCGCGATGCCCGCGGACGCATCCAGGGGCGCTATGAAAACGGGGCGCACGACGTGCGTCCGGTGTCGGGACGCGACCTGACGCTGAGCCTTGACATCAAGCTGCAGGAATATGCCGAGTCGCTGATGGTGGGCAAGCGAGGAGCGGTGGTTGCGATAGAGCCTGCCACGGGCGAAATCCTGTGCATGGTGTCTACTCCTGGTTATGACCCACGGCTACTTGTGGGACGTGAGCGAGGGAAAAACTACCGGGCTCTGGTGGAGGACGAACGCTGGCCACTTTTCGACCGCGCACTGATGGGTGCGTATCCTCCCGGCTCGACCTTCAAGCCCACGCAGGGCCTGATACTGCTCGAGGAAGGAATAATAGACCTGACAACGGCCTATCCCTGTGCGCACGGCTACATAAGCGGTGGACTGCGTGTTGGCTGCCACAGCCACGGTTCACCGCTACCGCTGAAGCCGGCGCTGCAGACATCGTGCAACGCCTTCTTCTGCTGGGGCTTCAAGGCAATGATAGACCGCCGGAGCAAATACGGGTCCTCAGCCAAGGCATTCGAGGTGTGGAAAAAGCATCTTGTGTCGATGGGCTACGGCTACAAGTTAGGAGTGGACCTTCCCTCGGAAAGCCGCGGCTTCCTGCCCAACGACCGTTTCTACAACAAATTCTATGGCGAGGGGCACTGGAGCGCCAATACAATCATCTCCGTATCCATCGGCCAGGGCGAGATACTTGCCACTCCGCTGCAGATAGCGAATCTCAGCGCCACTATAGCTAACCGCGGACATTTCCGCACGCCCCATGTGGTGAAAGCCATTCAAGATACAGTTCTGCCAAGCCACACTGACTCGCTGCGCTATCCGACCATTGACGCCCGACACTATGACGCTGTGGCCGAGGGAATGCGGATGGCCGTGACGGGTGGCACATGCCGCCGCGCAGCCATTCCCGGCATCGAGGTCTGCGGCAAGACTGGCACGGCCCAGAATCCGCACGGAAAGGACCACTCGGCCTTCATGGGCTTCGCGCCCTATCAGGACCCGAAAATCGCCGTGGCGGTGTATGTGGAGAACGGCGGCTGGGGCGCGACGTACGGCGTGCCCATCGGTTCGCTTGTGATGGAGAAATATCTCACAGGCAAGATCGACCCGTCGAGAACGGCGATGGAAACACAGATGTTGAACTCAACGATTGTCTACAATGTGCCCTCAAGCAAGAAGAAGCAGTGAAGCCATCGAAACGTTCAGGAATCTGGACTGGCCCACGATAGTCATATATCTGATAATGGTTTTCGCGGGTATGGTGAGCATCTATGCCGCGTCCTATGACTTCGACGAGGCCTCGATGTTCTCCTACTCGGAGTTCTCGGGTAAGCAGCTTCTGTGGATAGGGCTCTCGCTTGTGCTGGGGTTCGTTCTGCTGATGATAAACGCCCGGATGTATGAGACGTATGCCTATCCGATATATGTGGCGTTACTGGTGCTTCTGTTCATCACACCCTTTGTGGCACACGACATCAAAGGCTCCCGGTCGTGGATCTCGCTGGGGCCGATGAGCCTTCAGCCTGCGGAATTCGCGAAATTTGCCACAGCTCTGGCGCTGTCGAAACTGTTCAGCGGCTATCACTTCGTGCTGAATGCATCGTGGAAAAACTATGCGCGCGCACTTGCCATCATATTCCTGCCGATACTGTTGATTCTGGCGCAGAACGAGACAGGATCGGCCCTGACGTTCATGGCTCTTTTCTTCGTGCTTTACCGCGAGGGTATGAGCGGCCTGATCCTGTTCGCGGCCATGTTCGCGGTAGTGATATTCGTCGTGGGCCTTAAGTTCGCGGACACGGCCGTGGGGGGCTTGCCCACGGGAGAGTTTGCAGTGCTGGTAATGACCGTCATCGTGTCGGTGGTAATGGCCGCCCTATATTCGAAACGTTTCCAGACTGTACGCAATCTTCTGATCTGGTATGGCAGTGTGGCGCTGGTGTGCGGCCTACTGGCGTGGGCGGGAGTGGCTATCCCCCTGCTTCCGGTGATGCTCGGGGCAATGGGCGTAGCCACGATATATCTCGCGATTCTCGCGTTCACTCGCTCGAAGCTCTGGATTCCGGTATGCACGGTGATACTCGCCACGGGATTCCTGTTCTCGGTGAATATCGCTTTCGACAAGGTGCTTCAGCCGCATCAGCAGATGCGCATCAAAGTGGCGTTAGGCATCGTGGAGGATCTGCGGGGTACGGGCTATAACGTGAACCAGTCGAAGATCGCCATCGGGTCGGGAGGTTTCTCGGGCAAGGGCTTCCTCAACGGCACTCAGACCAAGCTGAAATATGTGCCCGAGCAGCATACGGACTTCATCTTCTGCACCATCGGCGAGGAGGAGGGATTCGTAGGGTCGGCGCTGGTGACGCTGCTGTTTCTTGCACTGATACTTCGCGTGATTGCCATAGGTGAACGTCAGCCCAATACGTTCACACGCGTGTATGCCTACTGCGTGGCCTCGTACTTTATCTTTCACTTCTGTATCAACATAGGAATGGTGATCGGACTATGTCCGGTCATCGGTATCCCCCTACCCTTCTTCAGTTACGGAGGCTCGTCGCTGTGGGGCTTTACCATTCTGCTGTTCGTACTTCTGAAACTCGACGCTTCGCGCAAAACGGTTCTTTAACAACAATCGGCCGTTCCGGGGTGTTATATAACATATAACTTAATCTAAATCACCCCACACGACTATGAAAAAGACCTTATTATTCCTTACACTGGCTGCAATATCGGCCACCGGCTTCATGGCACAGGCTGAGGAACCTACGGTGGTAGAGCGCAGCGAAAATGCCATAGAAAAGGCTTATGATGCCACAAAGAAAGAAGTGAAGAAAGACGCCAAGGCCGTCGAGAAAGGCTCTGTAAAGGCATACGACAAAACGGCCAAGGCTACGAAGAAGGCCTACAAGAAGGCCGAGAAAGGCACCGTAAAGGCCTACGACAAGACCCGAGAGGGCACGACCTACGTGATTGACACGACTGCCGACGGCACGGTGCGTGTATATGAAAAAGTGAAGAAAGGCACGATCAATACCTACGAGAAACTCGCGGGAAAATAATCAGGCTTCTGCGAACAGGAACGTCCGCATAAGCGCAAGGTCGCTCCTGACCTCCCCGCGAAGGAGATAGCCGTCGGCCGAAGCTTCAAGGCGGTTGTAGATCTCCACGGCCCGGTCGCGATCCTTTTCGAGGAAATAAACAATTGCGCAGGTTAAGCGCTCCTTTGAGGACGCCACGCCACGCTGCGATTCGATATAGTCCTTCAGCGGCTTGTCGAGCAGCGTGCGGGCGTCCTCATCACGTCCCGCAAGGAGGTAGAGATACACGAGCTCGCAGCAGATTTCGCGCACATAAAGGGGCATGATCACATCCTTGTGGCTATATATATCCTGGTATCCTTCCAAAGCGGCGACAGCATCGCCCTGATCAAGAAGGCAGCCGTATTTCATCAGGGGTAAAGACACCTGAAGAGCCTTGGAATAGTCGATTTGGCCCGGCACTTCGTATAGATCCGGCGGAAGATCTTTCGGGCGCACACCCTCCTGAATGAGCCTGTTGGCCCGAAGCTGATTGAGCACCCCCAGCTTGCTGAGAGGATATTTGTGCAGCTCGATAAAATCCATCGCATCGTTGCAGATGCCTCCGATGCGCATGGGAATACCGTTGAGGATTATCAAAAACAGGTCCGTGAAAATAAACACCCAGAGGGCCTCATGCAGATAGGGGGGCATGCGAAGCCACGCGAGAGGCAGCACGGCAAGCAGTACGAGAATATTAGCGAGCACCCCTCCGGCAATGTAGAGCTTCACGGGAATTTCATCGAGCGGTCGCAGCGGAGGCTCCAGGAGGCACTGTCCGCCCGTGCCCTGAACCTTGAACTTCTTGACCCGCAGATGACCGTTCTCCTTCACAAAAGTATAGCTGAAAATCCGGAAGGATACGAAGCGGTAGCCGCTCAGGAGACCTCCGACAAGGTGTCCGGCCTCGTGTACGATTATCAAAACGGCCTGGGCTATCAGGAAAGACACTATTGCCACCACTATAGCTCCAAGCATTTCCAAAACCTTCACGGAGCGAAACGCGTCAAAGAATTCGCGAAATGAACCGCCCTTAAAAAGGACAATAATAAATGCCGCCACAAGAAAACCTGCACCGACACCGATCACAAGCCCGAGCAAACATTTCAAAAAAGTTTTCATAACCGATAAACGGAGTCCTTCGTTACGACCAATACAAGCCGGAAAGAATCCGGCGACAAAATTACGAAATAAATTTCAGATCGGGAGGCGGATTTTCAAGGATTTTAACGCGGGCGGGGTTGACGCTGACGGTTATTTTTCGTAACTTTGTGTTTGGCGATGAAAAGGCTCAATTTGCTTCTACCGCCACGGCAAAAGAAAGGACTGGAGACAATATGACGCGAAAATGGAACTATCCTTCGATCCCATCGGGCGAGCTGCGTGTAGGCAGCGAGCTTGCGCGTCGTTTTGCCAACTGCCCCACGGTATGCGACCTGCTGGTCCAGCGGGGAATCACCACGATCTCCGAAGCTGAGAAATTCTTCCATCCCTCGCTCCGCGATCTTCACGATCCGTTCCTCATGCCGGATATGGACAAGGCCGTTGACCGCCTGAACCGGGCCATGGGCTCGAAGGAGAAAATCATGGTTTACGGCGACTATGACGTGGACGGCACTACGGCCGTGGCTCTGGTATACCGCTATCTCCAGAATTTCTACAGCGAGCTTGACTACTATATCCCCACTCGCTATGAGGAGGGATACGGAATCTCGCGAGCCATTATCGACGATTTCGTGGAGCGCGACATCAAGCTCGTGATCATCCTCGACTGCGGCATCAAGGCCAACGACGAGATAGCCTACGCCAAGGAGCGTGGCATAGATTTCATAATCTGCGACCATCATGTTCCGGACCGCGAACTTCCTCCTGCGGCTGCCATTCTCAATCCCAAGCTTCCGGGGTCGACCTATCCGTGTCCGCACCTCTCGGGTTGCGGCGTGGGATACAAGCTCATGGAGGCCTTCTCGATTTCCAACGGCATTGCTACGGCAGAACTCGAATGCATGCTTGACCTTGTGGCAGTGAGCATCGCAGCCGACATCGTGCCCATGACCGGTGAAAACCGCGTGATGGCCTACATGGGGCTGAAGCGTCTGAACTCAAATCCCAACATGGGTCTGCGCGCCATAATCCGCACCTGCGGACTGACGAACCGTGAGCTGTCGATAAACGATGTGATATTCAAGATAGGCCCGCGCATAAACGCATCAGGCCGCATGCAGAGCGGCAGCGAAGCCGTGGAGCTGCTATTGACAAGAGAAAATTCGATTCTTCGAATAGAACAATAGTATCGGATATATCTA
>CAZBNM010000061.1:0-13606 GCA_964493495.1 uncultured Bacteroides sp. | reverse complement strand
GGCTATGAGCTATCTGGCCATGGACTGGCTTTTCGAGGCCGAAATGATTCTCAACCGCATCAAGCCCGATGAGCTCACCAACAACAAGCTGCGTCTGCTCTACAACATGGCCATGGCGGATTTTCTGCTGCGCAAGGACATGTACGCCGAGGCGCTGCCATATCTGCGGGAAGCCGCAGCCAAGGCCAAGGGAGCTCAGAAAACACGCCTCACCTTCCTGCTGGGGCAGGCACTTGCGCGCGAGGGCCATGACACCGAAGCCTACGAAGCCTTCTGCAAGGCCGGAGCGAGCCCCTCGGCTACATACCGCACCAAATTCAACGCCCGCATCAAGCAGAGTGAAGTCTATCAGGGCGACGACATCGAGAGCGAGGTCGGCGCGTTGCGCCGCATGACGCACTTCGACCGCAACAAGGACTATCTCGACCAGGTCTATTATGCCATCGGCAACCTCTAGCTCAGCCGAGGCGATACGGCGCAGGCTATCCAAAACTACGAGCTCGCCAATTCCAAAAGCACCCGCAACGGCATCGACAAGGCCATGAACCAGCTCACGCTCGGACGCCTCTATTTCGAGCTGGGCAACTACGAGAAGGCCCAGCCCTCATACTCCGAGGCCGTGCCCCAGCTGCCCCAGAACTATCCCGACTACAGTGTGCTTAAGCGGCGCAGCGACGTGCTCGACGAACTTGCCGTGTACTCGCAGAACGTGAATCTGCAGGACTCACTCCTGCACCTGGCTTCCCTGCCCGAAGACGAGCTCCTGAAAGTGATCGACGGCATGATCGCCGAACTCAAGAAACGCGAGAAGGAAGAAGCCGAGGAAGCCCGCCGACTGGAATATGAAGCCAATGCCGAGCAGTTCGGCAACGATTTCACGGACAATACCAACAGCTTCACCATCAACTCGGACAACTCCTGGTACTTCTACAACACGGCCACGAAGAACGCGGGCAAGACGGAATTCCAGAAGCGCTGGGGCTCGCGCAAGCTCGAGGATAACTGGCGGCGCCGCAACAAGGCCACATTCAATACACTCGACTTCGACGCCCCCTCCGACGATGAGGAAGGCGAAGGCAGCGAGGAAGGCGAGAACGGCGAAAACGCCGAGGAAACTCCCGCCCAGTCGGCCGAGGAGCTGGCGCGCGCGGCCGACCCCCACTATCCCGAATACTATCTGGCCCAGATACCCTTCACCGATGCCGAAAAGGCCACGGCGCATGAGGTGATTCAGGAAGGCCTCTACAACATGGGTGTGATCCTCAAGGACAAGCTCGAGGATTTCCCATCGTCGCGCCGCGAATTCGACCGCCTGCTCAAGGACTATCCTGACAATGTCTACCGCCTGGACACCTACTACAACATCTACCTGATGCTGATGCGTCAGGGACGCGAGGCTGAGGCCGAGGAATTCCGCAAGCTCATACTCGAGGACTTCCCCGAGTCGAAGTATGGCATGGCCATGCGCGACCCGGACTATCTCGAAAACCTGCGCACGATGGATGCGCGTCAGCAGGAGCTCTACGACAAGACCTATGCAGCCTACCTTGCCAACGACAATGCGGCCGTGCATGCAGGCTTCCGCGAGATGCAGGACAAATACCCGATGAGCAAGACCATGCCGAAATTCATGTTCCTGAACGCGCTGGCATACGTGACGGACCGCGAGCCCGAGAAGTTCAACGCACAGCTGCGCGAACTTCTGGAGCGCTACCCCGATACGGATATCACGCCCATAGCCTCGGCATGGCTCAAAGGCATGGCCCAGGGTCGCCAGCTGCAGGCATCCGCTGCCGGCAATATCCGCGGCATGGTGTGGGACACACGCCTGACCAACGACAGCATCATGGCCTCGGGTGATACCGGGCCTCTCGAATTCGAGCTCAACCCCGACACACGGCAGCTCCTGGTGTTCACCTTCGACACGGGCGACGTGTCATCCAACGAACTTCTCTACGAGCTCGCGCGTCACAATTTCCGCGCCTTCGTGGTCAAGGACTTCGACCTCGAGCCCATGAACTTCGGGCGTCTGGGCATGATACTGGTCAAGGGCTTCGACAATATGGCCGAGCTCAACCACTACCGCCGCGTAATGGCTGCCGCTCCGGACTTCCGTATTCCGGCCGGAGTGCGCCCCATAGCCATCAGCGAGGCCGACTTCCAGACGCTGCTGGACAAGGGCAGCTCTTTCGACGAATATTTCCGCTATCGCGAGGAGCAAAACTATGTGGACGCCCAGGCCGACCTTCTCCAACCGGAGCAGATCGAGACGCTCGAAGAAGCCGAGGAAGCCGCCGAGGAAATCAAGGCCGAAATCGAAGCCGAAACCAAAGAAAACGCGACCACAACGCCCGCCGATACTCCGGCTCCCGCTCCAACCCCGGCCGCAAACCCCGCAACCCCACAAGCTCCGGCGACCAAGCCCGCACAAACCCCGGCTCCGACGCCCAAACCCGCACCGGCGGCGACCCCGGCGCCAACTCCGGCTCCGGCGGCGAAACCCTCGCCGGTTGCCCCGGGCAGCGAAGGCGACGACCCCCTGTTCGACGAATAAAACACCGCACCCATCATGAACGGTACCATCCTCTGGGCTGACGACGAAATAGATCTACTCAAGCCCCATCTTCTGTTTCTCCGCAACCGCGGCTACAACGTTGTCACGGCCAACAATGGCCGTGATGCCTACGACATGGCCATGGAGCAGCCTTTCGACCTGATAATCCTCGACGAGAACATGCCCGGCCTCACCGGCCTCGAAACCCTGTCGATGATAAAGCAGAAGCAGCCCCACGTGCCGGTGATAATGATCACCAAAAGCGAGGAGGAAAACATCATGGATCAGGCCGTGGGAAGCAAGATCGCCGACTATCTCATCAAGCCCGTGAATCCCAATCAGATTCTGATTGCCATAAAGAAGCATCTCCACAGCGAGCGACTCGTGCAGGCGCAGACGGCCCAGGACTACCGCCAGGACTTCTCGGCCATCAGCGGGCTGATCAATAATGCCGACAGCTTCGAATCGTGGGCCGAGCTTTACGATCGCCTTGTGTTCCGCGAACTCGAGCTCGCGGCCACGGACACGAACATGGACGAGATGCTGGAGATGCAGAAAAACGAGGCAAACGCCGAGTTCGGCAAATGGGTGCGCCGCAATTACGAGAGCTGGCTTGCCGACATGGCCAAGGGCCGCGGACCTCTGATGAGCCCGCGCATCATGCCTGACGTCGTGTTTCCGCTACTGGACAAGGGCGAGAAGGTGTTCTTCGTCCTGATCGACAATTTCCGTCTCGACCAGTGGCGCACGGTGCGTCCGCTGCTTGCCGAAACCTTCAGCATGGATGAGCGGCTATACACCACCATTCTGCCCACGGCCACCCAGTATGCGCGCAATGCCATCTTCTCCGGGCTGATGCCCCTGGACATAGAGAAACACTTTCCGGAACTGTGGGTCGACGAGGATTCCGAAGAAGGCAAGAACCTGAACGAATCCCCCCTGATCGCCACGCTTCTGGATCGCTACCGGCGCAAGGACGTGAAATTTTCCTACAACAAAATCAACGATTCAAGCGCCGGCGAAAAGCTGCTCGCCAACTTCGCGCAGCTCGAGAGCAATCAGCTGAACGTGATAGTCTTCAACTTCGTGGACATGCTTTCGCACGCCCGCACCGAGTCGAAGATGATCCGCGAGCTGGCTTCGACCAACGCGGCCTACCGCTCGCTCACGGAATCGTGGTTCCGCCACTCCTCCATCCTCGACATCCTGCGCAGGATAGCCTCCAAGGGCTACAAGGTGGTGCTCACCACCGACCACGGCACCATCCGCGTGAATGCTCCCGTGAAGGTTGTTGGCGACAAGAACACCAACACCAACCTGCGCTACAAACTCGGCAAGAGCCTGGGCTACAACGCCAAGCAGGTCTACGAGATTAAGACCCCCTCGCGATTCGGGCTCCCCTCACCTAATGTGTCGACGACCTACATATTTGCCATGCGCAATGAGTTCTTCGCCTATCCGAACAACTACAACTACTACGTGCAGTACTACACGGATACCTTCCAGCACGGCGGCATCTCGATGGAGGAAATGCTTGTGCCCCTGATAACCCTCAGCCCCAAAGGATTCTGAAGCATGAAAAGAATAGACATCCCCAACCCTGAAGCCCTGGGCGCAGCGGCCCGGGAATTCATAAAGCACATAGGGCAGCGGCGGCACATCGCTTTCTACGGCGATATGGGCGCAGGCAAGACAACCTTCATCCGCACCCTTGCGCAGGAACTTGGCATGAGTGCCGACGAAGCCGCCAATTCGCCCAGCTTCTCGCTCGTAAACGAATATTCGACGCCCTCGGGCACGGTCTACCACTTCGATTTCTATCGTCTGGACAGCGTGGAGGAAGCACTCGACATAGGCGTTGAGGAATACTTCGATTCGGGTGCGCTATGCCTGATGGAATGGCCCGAGCGCATCATCCCCATATTGCCGGAGGACACCGTGAGCGTGAAGCTGACGGTGAACGACGATGATTCACGCACACTGCTCGTGAGCGAATGATGGCGCCGGTCTACATACACAGCTGCAGCTCCACCAACAGCGAGCTCCTGCGCCAGCCCGAGTTACGGAACGGCTTGACGGTGTGGTGCCACACACAGACGGCCGGACGCGGACAGCGAGGCAACAGCTGGGAATCGGAGCCGGGCAAGAACCTGACCTTCTCCACCCTGCTGATGCCGGAAGCGCTGCCGGCCGCGCGACAGTTCGAGCTCTCGATGCTCGTGAGCCTCGCCATCACGGACACCCTGGCCTCCACAGGCGTGGAAGCGGCCATAAAATGGCCCAACGACATCTACGCCGGGGGCGACCGCAAGCTCTGCGGCATCCTAATAGAAAACAGCCTCGCCGGCACGAGGCTGGAACGCGCGGTGGTGGGTGTGGGCCTGAACGTGAACCAGCGCCGGTTCCTCTCCGATGCGCCGAACCCCGTGAGCCTGCTGAACATCACGGGCTGCGAACATGAGCTCGAACCCCTGCTGACAAAGCTCGTCGAAGCCATGACCGACGCCCTCGGGACCTATGAGCGCGGAGGCATGGACGCCACAGCGCTGAAAGCCCGCTACCGGGCACGGCTATGGCGCGGCTCGGGGATGCATCTCTTCCGCGACGCCGCCACCGGCGAGCGATTCGAAGCCGCCATCGAGGACGTGGCCTCCGACGGCACCCTGACGCTGCGCGATGCATCGGGAAGCCTGCGAAAATATCTGTTTAAAGAAGTAGAATTTCTGCTGAAATGAAAAAAATCATACCCCTGAGCCTGCTGGCAGCCGCACTGCTGTGCGGCGCCTCGGCCTTCTCCAAAAGCCAGAGCGCCAAAAGCAAGAACGATCTTGCACGCAGCCTCCAGACCTTCAATTCCATAGTCAAGGAGCTCTATACGGGCTACGTCGACACACTGGACGGCGCCGGAATGGTGCGCAAGGCCATCGACGAAATGCTGGCCGATATAGACCCGTATACCGAATACTATCCGAGCGACGACCAGGACGAGCTGACCACGCTCGCACAGGGCCAGTATGCCGGCATCGGAGCCGTGATTCTTCGCCGGGGCGACTCGGTGCTGGTGCATCAGCCGCGCTTCGACAGCCCGGCCCGCAAGGCGGGGCTGCTGCCGGGCGATGTGTTCGTGACCATCGACGGCGACAGCGTGGGCAAGCAGATGGACATCGATGATGTGAGCCGTCGGCTGCGCGGCCAGGCCGGTACGAAAGTGACCGTGACCATGCGGCGGCCGCTTGCGGGAGATTCGGTTTACACCGTGGTCATCACCCGCGGCAACATCAAGGTGGATCCTGTGCCATACTACGGCGTGCAGCCCGACGGCACGGGCTATATCAGCTTCACGACCTTCAACTCCGAGTCCGGGCAGGCCGTGAAGGAAGCGGTGCGCGAGATGATGAAGACACCCGGCGGCCTCAAGGGCCTCATCATCGACCTGCGGGGCAACGGCGGCGGCTATCTGGAAAGCGCCGTGCAGATTGCGGGGCTGTTCGTGCCCAAGGGCACGGAAATCGTGCGCACACGTGGACGCGAGGCCTCGCAGGAAAAAATCTTCAAGACCACTCAATCGCCCATCGCCGGGGAGCTGCCGCTGGTGATTCTCACGGACGGCTCTACGGCCTCGTCCTCGGAAATCCTCTCGGGCTCGCTCCAGGATCTGGACCGCGCCGTAATCGTGGGCTCGCGTTCCTACGGCAAAGGACTGGTGCAGAACACGGTGAACCTCCCCTACGGCGACATCCTCAAGCTGACCCGCGGCCGCTACTATATCCCCTCGGGGCGCCTCATCCAGGCCATAGATTACTCTCACCGCAATCCTGACGGCAGCGTGGCGCGCACGCCGGACAGCCTGACCAACGTGTTCCATACCCGCGGCGGCCGCGAAGTGCGCGACGGCGGCGGTATCACCCCCGATGTGCTTATTCCCGAAATGAAAACCAACCGCCTTCTCTACACCATAGTATCGGAAAACCGGGCTTTCGACTTCGCCAACCGTCTGCAGGCGGCCCATCCGGAGGCATGGCCGGGTCTGGATGCGGACTCGCTCCTGTACGAGCAGTTCAAGGCCTCGCTGGATCCCTCGACCTTCCACTACGAGCGCCAGAGCGAGGCGGGCCTGAAATATCTTCGTGAGGCCGTCGAGCTCGAGGGCTACATGACCGACAGCGTGGGCGCGGAATTCGACCGGCTGGCCGAGCTCCTGCGGCACGACCTGGGAAAAGAGATGGACGCCAACCGCGAGGCCATAACGCAAATTCTGATGGCCGAAATCGAGCCCCGCTATTTCCCCGAGGGCGAGATCGTGAAGCGCAGCCTGACCGATGACAAGGCCGTGGCCAAAGCCCGCGAGATACTGCTGAACAGCGAGGAGTACAAGAGAATTCTAAGCGGAAACAAGAAATAATCCATGCTGACACTCGACACCCTGTGCGGGCAGCTTCTGACACCCGAACGCAAGGCTGCCCTGAAGAATCTATCCGGGGCAGCCTCGGCGCGTGTGCCCTCGGTGGTCTATGGCTGCGCGGGGTCCTCGGCGGCCGTGATGCTTGCCGGGCTGCCCGCGGGAAAAGCTCCCGTGATAGTGGTAGGCGACAGCCAGGACGACGCGGGCTATCTCTACACGGATCTCTGCCATATCGCCGGCGAGGAGAACGTGGGCTTCCTTCCCTCCGGCTTCCGCCGCGACATAAAATACGGCCAGACCGACGAACCGGCCCGCATACTGCGCACGGAAACACTGCGACGTCTTGCGGGAATGGCCGACGGGAGCTCGGGCAAGGCGCATGCGCTGCGCTTTGTGGTGACGTATCCTGATGCCCTGGCCGAGGGTGTGGCCTCGCGGCAAAAGCTCGAAGCGGCCACACTGGCCTTGCGGACGGGCGCCCAACAGAGCCCCGAGGGGGTGGAGCAATGGCTGCTCGAGCAGGGCTTCAACCGGGTGGATTACGTATATGAACCCGGGCAGTTTGCCGTGCGCGGCTCCATAATGGATATTTTCGGCTACTCTTCGGAGCTCCCCTTCCGCCTTGATTTCTTCGATGAGGAAATCGACAGCATACGCAGTTTCAACGTGGAGACCCAGCTCTCGGAACGGAAGCTGGAAGAGATAGCAGTGACGGCGCGCCTGAATGTGGAGAGCACGACGGACAAGCCGCTCTCACTGCTTGATTATGTGGCGGACATGAAGCCTCTGATAGCCTTGCGCGACGAGGCCCTGGCCGTGGCACGTGTGCGCGAGATAGGCGGCGAGCAGCTGAGCGCCTCGTCGCTGATAGCCGACGAAGGCGATCCGGATGCGCTGAAAGAGGTGATAGACACGGAGGCCTTCGCAGAAAAGCTGGGCACCTTCCGGCGCCTGCATTTCACTGCGGCGCACGATGTTGCCGCGCCCAAGGGGGCCCGCAGTCTCGACTTCCAATGTACACCACAGGGCATCTATCACAAGAATTTCGACCTCATAGCCGAGAGCTTCAAGCGTCTTGAGGGGGAGGGGTTCAGCATATTCATTCTCAGCGACAACGAAAAGCAGTTCGACCGTCTGCGCGTGATTTTCGAGGACCGCGGCGACGACATAAGCTTTACTCCGGCCCTGAATACGCTGCACGAGGGTTTCGCGGACCACAGCACGAAGCGATGTGTGTTCACGGACCATCAGATTTTCGACCGTTTCCATAAATACACGCTGAAAAGCGAACGGGCCCGCTCGGGCAAAATGGCCCTCTCGCTCAAGGAGCTGGGGCAGATCGAACCAGGGGATTACGTGGTGCACATCGACCATGGCGTGGGCATTTTCGGGGGTCTGGTCCGCACGGAAGTGGGTGGCCACATGCAGGAGCTTATCAAGCTCGTGTATGCCAATGACGACATAGCGCTGGTGAGCCTCCACGCCCTTCACAAGCTCGCGAAATATCGCGGGAAGGACGGTGTGCCGCCGAAAATCAACAGGCTCGGCTCGGGCAACTGGTCGAGACTCAAAGAAAAGACCAAGGGCAAGCTCAAGGACATAGCCCGGGATCTGATAAAGCTCTACGCGGCCCGCAAGGACGAGAAGGGCTTTGCTTTCTCGCCGGACTCGTACATGCAGCACGAGCTTGAGGCGTCGTTTGTCTACGAGGATACGCCCGATCAGCTCACGGCGACGCAGGCCGTGAAGAAAGACATGGAAAGCGAACGGCCAATGGACCGTCTGGTGTGCGGCGACGTTGGTTTCGGCAAGACGGAAATAGCCGTGCGCGCCGCGTTCAAGGCAGCCGCGGACTCGAAGCAGGTTGCCGTGCTGGTGCCTACGACGGTACTGGCCTCGCAGCACTACAAGACATTCTCGGAGCGTCTGCGCGATTTCCCGGTGCGTGTGGAATATCTGACCCGCGCCCGCTCGGCCAAAGAGACCAAGGAAATCCTGGCCGACCTCGAAGCCGGCAAGATAGACATCATCGTGGGCACGCACAAGCTCATCGGCAAGGGCGTGAAGTTCAAGGACCTCGGGCTGCTGATAGTGGACGAGGAACAGAAGTTCGGCGTGGCCGTGAAGGAGCGTCTGAAACAGATGAAGGTGAACATCGACACCCTGACCATGAGCGCCACGCCCATCCCGCGCACCCTGCAGTTCTCGCTGATGGGCGCACGCGACCTGTCGACCATCAATACCGCACCGCCGAACCGCTATCCGATCATCACGAACGTGACGGGGCTGAGCGATGAAGTGGTGTCCGAGGCCATCAACTTCGAGCTTGCGCGCGGCGGTCAGGTATTCTTTGTGAACAACCGTATCGAGGGCCTTTTCGAGCTTGAGGACATGGTGAAGCGTCTGGTGCCCGACGCTCGCACGGTCGTGGCGCACGGCCAGATGGCTCCGGACAAACTTGAGAAGGCCATCAACGACTTCACGGCCCACCACTACGATGTGCTGCTTGCCACGACCATCATCGAAAGCGGCATAGACATGCCGAACGTGAACACCATCATCGTGAACAACGCGCACAAGTTCGGGCTCAGCGAGCTTCATCAGCTTCGCGGGCGCGTGGGCCGCAGCTCGCGCAAGGCATTCTGCTACCTTGCGGTTCCTCCCGGCAATCCCCTCTCGCCCATAGCGCGCAGACGCCTGCAGGCCATCGAGAGTTTCTCGGACCTTGGCTCGGGCATACAGATAGCCATGCAGGATCTGGACATTCGCGGAGCGGGCAACCTGCTGGGAGCGGAACAGAGCGGCTTCATAGCCGATCTGGGTTATGAAACCTATCAGAAGGTGCTTCGCGAGGCGGTGATGGAGCTGCGCACGGAGGAGTTCGCGGATCTGGCACAAGCGGATACGGCTACGATAGACGCATCGGACTTCGTTGCGGACTGCGTGGTTGAGAGCGATCTGGAGCTTCTGCTTCCCGTGAGCTATGTGGCGCAGGAAAGCGAGCGCATAGCTCTCTACAAGGAACTGGACAGCATCACTGAAGAGAGCGAGCTTCAGGCTTTCGAGGAACGTCTGCGCGACCGCTTCGGCCGTATTCCGGCTGCTGCGCGGGAGCTGCTGCTTGTGCCTCGTCTGCGCCGCTATGCCCGGCGTCTGGGCATCGAGAAGGTGATACTGCGGCAGGGGAAGATGTTCATTTATTTCGTGGACGAAAGCAACAAGGCCTACTACCAGTCGCCCATGTTCGGCCGTATCCTCAACTATGTGGCGCACCATGCCCGGCAGGCGTCGCTGAAGGAACGCAACGGCAAGCGCAGCATCACGATCGAGAATGTCGAGAGCGTATCGGCCGGCACGGCCCTGCTCAAAGAAATCCTCAGCCTTGAGGCGATATGACACGAGCTATGGCAATCCTTATGTGCCCATAATTTTATTGTTATTTGGAATTTTGGAATTTTATTTCTATTTTTGCAATTCAATAAAACAATGTTCGAACGATGAGAGTTATAACCGAGGAACCGCTTAAGGCCTATATTACTCGTTTTCCGGATACGGAAACTGCACTACAGGCTTGGCTCAAAACAGTGAAGAATGCCAACTGGACATGCTTTGCCGATATAAAGAAGGATTTCAATAGCGTAGACAATGTTGGTAATCAACACTATGTATTCAATATTCGGGGAAATAACCATCGATTGATCGTTGTAATCAAATTCACAATAAAGTGGGTATATATCCGCTTCATCGGAACGCATCAGGAATACAACAAGATAGACGCAGCAAGCATTTAAAGAAACGGCTATGACAAAGATTGAAAATGAACACCAATACCGTTGGGCTCTCCGACGTGTGGAGGAAATTCTACCCAAGGTAACCGACGAGACCCCATTGACAGACCCCTATAGCATTGAGCTGGAATTGCTGTCAGGATTGGTTGCGGACTACTCGGACGAACATTATTCCATCGGCGAGCCTACGCTGGTGGATATGCTAAAATTGAGGATGTATGAAATGGGGCTTACACAAGTCGCTCTTTCAAAACTAATTGGAATAAACCCCTCAAGAATTTGCGAATACCTTTCCGGTAAGAAAGAACCGACACTGCGTCAGGCACGCATAATCAGCACGAAGCTCAATATCGACCCGTCAATAGTGTTAGGAGTGTGACGGCTCGGAGTGCTGTTAATTTTACTGAACGGTTTTTGTGGGGTGGGATGGATTTTGTAATTTTGTATTTATAAATGCTCAAGGCCAGAAACATAAGCAAGCGTTACGGCACCCTGGAGGTGCTGAAGGACATCTCGCTGGAGATAGTATCCGGGAAGGTGACGGCTATCGTGGGCCCGTCGGGTGCGGGAAAGTCGACACTGCTGCAGATACTCGGCACGCTGTCTTCGCCGGAAGCGGGCGGGAGCGTGATCTACGACGGCACTGACACGAGCAAGCTCGGCGACAAGGCTCTCTCGCATTTCCGCAACGAGAACATAGGCTTCGTGTTTCAGGCACACAGGCTCTTGCCTGAGTTTACGATCGAGGAGAACGTGGCTCTTCCGGCGATGATTGCGGGAAAAGGGCGCCGCGAGTCACTGGAGGCAGCCCGCGGTCTTCTGAAGCAGTTAGGTCTGGGGGAGCGTCTGTCGCACCGTCCGTCGGAGCTCTCGGGCGGAGAGTGCCAACGTGCGGCCGTGGCCCGAGCGCTCATAAACAAGCCTAAGGTTGTGCTTGCGGACGAACCTACGGGCAGTCTTGACAGCCGCAACCGCGATGAACTGCAGTCTCTGTTTCTGGGTCTGCGCGACAGCATGGGTGCGACGTTCGTGATCGTGACGCACGATGAGACCCTCGCTGCCGGAGCTGACTGCACGGTGCACATGGCCGACGGGCGGATAGTAAGAATAGACAACAAATAAAGATAATAGAATGAAAACAAAAACCTTATACGGTATCTTCCTGGGGCTGGCGTGCGTGCTTGCCGCGGGGTCGTGCAATAAGAATTCCGGTCCTGAGGATCCAACGGGTCAGAGCTACGGCGACATCGTGAGCGTGGCATCCCGCGGAGACGAGGGGGCGACCTTCACGTTCCGGCGCATGAACGACAGCCCGGAAATCACGCTCACGACGCGACAGGTGTTCCAGGATGCGCAGGTGAAGATTGGCTCGCGCATCTTCATCGAATACATTCCGGAAAACGGACAGGAATATGAGAGCGGTCCGGTGTACGTGAAGAGCTATCAGCGCTGCTATGGCCCGGATATCCGGACGGCATCGACGAGCAATCCCGCGGAATGGGCCGGAACGGGCTTCAGCCTTCTCCGGGCCTGGCGAACGGGCAAGTGGATGAATCTATGGATCATGGGCGAGATGGCCACGGCACCGCGGCGTTTCGAGCTGGTGCTGAATCCTGCGACGGCCTCGAGCAACGAACCGGAACTGCACGTGGTGTTCGCAGCGGACATGGCAAGCAGCGGGGTGAACATCCCGGCATACGGCTCGTTCGACATCGCTTCGCTGTGGGACCGCAGCGATGTGACCGGTCTGATAATAAAATACTTCGATCCTCAAGGCATGGAGCAGACGGTACACTTCACGAAGGGACCGGCAACGCTGACTCCAGTGGAATAAAACTCAACGGAAATAACAAACACACAAGACAATGGAACAGAAAAAGGAACTCAAAATCGAACTTACGCCCGAAATCGCAACGGGGCATTATAGCAATCTGGCAGCCATCTCGCACAGCGCTCAGGAATTTTTCTTCGACTTCATCTCGGTTGCGCCCAACATGCCTCAGGCCAAGGTTGTGAGCCGCGTGATCATGACTCCGGAGAACGCCAAGAACCTGCTGTTCGCTCTGCGCGACAATCTGACCAAGTACGAACAGACTTTCGGGGAAATCACACGCAAGCAGCCCATCAGCCAGAAGGGCGGCGGCAAGGGCGAGATACCCAATCCCTTCATGGCCTAACCACGCAAAGCTGACGAAAAGATGAAAACGTCGCAGCTGTGCATCTACAACTCGCTCACGCGTCAGAAAGAGCTCTTCCGGCCTATTCACGAGGATATGGTGGGAATGTATGTCTGTGGCCCGACGGTCTACGGCGACGGTCATCTGGGACACGCTCGTCCGGCAATCACCTTCGACATTCTTTTCCGCTACCTGACGCATCTGGGCTACAAGGTGCGTTATGTGCGGAATATCACTGACGTGGGTCATCTGGAGCACGATGCCGATGAGGGCGAGGACAAGATAGCCAAGAAGGCCCGTCTGGAACAGCTGGAGCCGATGGAGGTTGTGCAGCACTACCTCAACCGGTATCACAAGGCGATGGATGCGCTGAATGTGCTTCCGCCGAGTATCGAGCCGCACGCGTCGGGCCACATCATCGAGCAGATCGAGTATGTGAAGAAAATTCTGGATGCGGGGTATGCTTACGAGAGCGAGGGGTCGGTGTATTTCGATGTGCCCAAGTATAACCGTGACCACGGTTACGGGCGTCTTTCGGGGCGCAACATCGATGATATACTTTCGGCACAGCGCGAACTGGACGGGCAGAGCGAGAAGCGCCATCCGGCAGATTTCGCGCTCTGGAAAAAGGCCGCACCGGAACACATCATGCACTGGCCGTCGCCCTGGAGCGAGGGCTTCCCGG
>CAZBNM010000060.1:0-13719 GCA_964493495.1 uncultured Bacteroides sp. | reverse complement strand
CTGCAGGTGATGGATGAGGGTCGTCTGACCGACAGCCTCGGGCGTCGGATCGACTTTAAGAACACGATCATCATCATGACCTCGAACATAGGCACTCGCCAGCTGAAAGAGTTTGGCTCCGGTGTGGGTTTCACCACAAAGGAGGTGGATCGCGAGTACTCTCACGGTGTGCTCTCAAAGGCGCTTCACAAGGCCTTCTCGCCTGAATTCCTGAACCGTATCGACGATATAATAATCTTCGATCAACTCGACCGGGATGCTATCTTCCGCATTATCGACATCGAACTCGCCGGCTTCTATCGTCGCATGGAGAGTCTGGGCTATGGTGTCACGGTTACGGATGATGCAAAGAACTTTATCGCCGACAAGGGGTGTGATGTACAGTTCGGTGCACGCCCCCTGAAGAGGGCAATCCAGAAGTATCTGGAGGATGAACTTGCCGAGCTGATACTTACCGGAACCGTAAAGGAAGGGACGGAGATAATCGTTGACTTCGACAAGGAGAAAGGCAATATTTTCACGCACCTGATCACACCGGAGAACCTTACACCGGAGATTTAAACCGGTAGATAAACATATCTCAACCCGCAATCCGGCCTTAGAAGCGGACTGCGGGTTGTTTCTTGCATAAATCGTCAGAATATATTATTTTTGCAGAAAAATACACCTATTCCGAGCATGAAGAATTTCTTTCCACTTTGCGCAGGGCTGGCCATACTGGCCACTACCGGTTCATGCGGAAAAAGCAATCCCAATCCGCATATAGATTATCCTGAAGCGCCACAGGATTCAACTACATACGATGCATTCGGTGTAATGGTTGACGATCGTTTCCGTCCGCTCGAAAACGACACCGCCGCAGCCACCACAGCCTGGGTTGAGGCGGAAAATCGAATAACCAACGACTATCTCGCCCGTATACCGTTCCGCGAGGGAGTGCGTAAAAGGCTCACTGCCTTAAACGAGTACACTAAGACAGGACTCCCTTGGAAAGGCAATGACGGTCGGATTTATTATTTCCGGAATGACGGTCTCAGCCCTCAGGCTATCCTTTACAGAGCCTCTGATGCAAATGGCACGGACGAGGAAGTTTTCCTGGATCCGAATGCTCTTTCGGAGGATGGGACAGTCGCTCTGACAGGCGTGTATCAGAGCAAGGATGGGTCGAAAACGGCATATACGGTTAGTCGCAGCGGGTCGGACTGGACGGAAATTTTTGTGATGGATACAGCCGACAAGAAAGTGTTGGATGATCATATCGAGTGGGCAAAGTTCACGGGTGCTTCCTGGCATGGCGACGGCTTCTACTACAGCGCGTATCCCAAGCCTGCTGACGGAAAGGAACTTTCCGCCGCCAATGAATACCATAGCGTCTATTATCATCGGCTCGGTACTCCGCAGAGCGAGGATAAGGTAGTTTTCGAGGATCGGAAGG
This sequence comes from uncultured Bacteroides sp., assembly GCA_964493495.1. Classification (GTDB taxonomy): domain Bacteria; phylum Bacteroidota; class Bacteroidia; order Bacteroidales; family Muribaculaceae; genus CAG-873. The sequence continues at coordinate 12,284 of CAZBNM010000060.1, read as the reverse complement.
CGCCGCTGCATTTCCACAGTGCGGATGTAAGCGAGGATGAGAGCATGATGTTCATAACGATCAGCGGCCAGGGCAACGGAAACGCACTCCTTGCCAAGGATCTGCGCAAGCCTGATGCACAGTGGGTCACGATCGAGCCTTCTCAGAACTACGACGTGGAGGTTGTGGACGCGTTTGACGGAGATATATACCTTTACACAGGTGTGGAAGCTCCCAAATATCGTTTTGTGAAGCTCGCATTGAGCAATCCCGGACGCGAAAACTGGACGGAGATTCTTCCTGAGAGCGAAAATGTTCTGAGCGGAGTTGCATTTGCCGACGGGAAGATTATCGCCAAGTATTCGAAGGATGCATCTGACCATGCGTATCTATACGGTCCTGACGGAAAACTGATTCGCGAAATCGAGTTCCCCACATTTGGCTCGACCTCTTTTTCTTCACGCCGAGAAAGCCCGGATGTTTTCTATGCGTTCTCCAGTTTCGTTTATCCCTCAACCCGTTATAGCTACGATCTTGCGTCGGGCGAAAGTGAGGAGCTCAGGGACGAGAGCCATGCATCGGCACGGGTTAACTCCGACGAGTATGTGACCGAGCAGGTTTTCTATCCCTCGAAGGACGGGACAAAGATTCCCATGTTCCTGACCTACAAGAAAGGTCTGAAGCGCGACGGCTCCAATCCCGTTTATCTTTACGGTTATGGCGGTTTCAATGTAAGCCTGCCTCCCGGATTCAGCGCCAACCGTCTTTTCTGGCTCGAGAATGGCGGAATCTACGCTCAGGCCAATCTTCGGGGTGGAGGTGAATACGGTCACCAGTGGCATGAAGCCGGCACCAAAATGCAGAAGCAGAACGTATTTGATGACTTTATTGCAGCGGGTGAGTATATGATCAACGAAGGCTGGACGAAGCCCGAACTGCTTGCAATTGAAGGCGGTTCGAATGGTGGACTGCTTGTCGGAGCGGTTGTGAACCAGCGTCCTGAGCTTTTCGGTGTGGCAATTCCCCGTGTTGGCGTAATGGACATGATGCGCTATCACCTGTTTACCATCGGTTGGAACTGGGCCCATGATTACGGGACTGCCGACGATTCGCCGGAGATGGCTCACTACCTGCTTGGATATTCGCCCCTGCATACGATTCAGAGCGGACCGGATGTAAGGTATCCGGCAATAATGGTTACCACCGCTGACCATGATGATCGCGTGGTGCCTGCTCATTCCTTCAAGTATGCCGCAGCCCTGCAGGCAGCTGAAACGGGCCCGCGTCCCAAGCTTATTCGCATTGATTCCAAGGCCGGTCACGGAGCCGGTAAGCCCGTGGGCAAGGTAATCGATGAGTATACGGATCTGTATTCCTTCATTTTCTACAACATGGGGCTTGAGCCCCGCACGGCAAAGGAGGCCGAAAAGTGAGCCTACGGAAGTATCAAAAAGCAAAGAAGGCGATTCTGGTTCCATCGGGAGCCGGAATCGTTCTTTCGTTGCTGTTTGCATCCTGCTTCACCGGAGTCGAATCGACGCCGCGGATCGATGACTCAGCGCTGAAAAAAGCAAAGGTCACGGAGCTGACGGAGGAGGACAGATACTTTGCGAGTGTGGTGCCTCCCGCCGCATCCGCGTGGAGGCCCGGGCGTGAGCTGATCGTTACGGATGCAAAAATCCGTCTGATCTTTACGGCTGATGCATCGGGAGCTTTGCCCGAGCTTCAAATCGGCGAACGTCTGCAGTTCCGGGGATTTGAAAAAGCGACTAATATTGCGGGCGAGAACGTGACGGATGCTGTGTTTTCCACTTCACGATACCCTGAATTGCGTTATCGCCTGCCATGGGATGAATCGACCCTCCGTGCGTCCGTCGTTCCGGAAATTCCGTTTACGGTTGATCCGTCGCTTGCAGAACGTGCTGATTCGATATTGCATGCCGAAAAGAAGCCGCTATACATCCTCACGCCTCTATGGTATGATGCTACAAGCGGAGCAGCTGCGGATGGCTACAGACTTGTGAGTGTTGAAGGCGATTCCATCCGTCCGGGGAATCATATTTTCCCGCTCAAGTTATATTTTCATGTTGCAGATAAGAAACTTGGCTCGACGACTGTTGGAGGCGGTGAGAAAATGGTGTACATGTCGCACGGAGGCCGGGGAATAGGAGATTCGCGGAACTTCGGGAGCCTTTTTACGTTCACTAATCCACAGAGACGCTACCCTCAGATAACGGCTGATACGTGGTCACTGATAATCAATTCCAGGGTACGGGAAGGTATGACGAAAGATGAATGCCGCCTGGCACTGGGTTCGCCCGCAAGCATCGACCTGACACCGACAAGAGTGGGGGATGTGGAGCGTTGGAGCTATTCTGACGGCGTCTATCTGATATTCAATACCGACGGAACCCTCGCACGCTATCGACTATGAAACTGACATTTCTCGGCACCGGCACTTCCATGGGAGTACCCACTATTTCCTGTCATTGCCGCACCTGCATGTCGACAGATCCGCGAGACAAGCGGCTGCGCTGTTCGGCACTTGTAGAACTCGATTCAGGGAAGAATATACTCATTGACTGCGGTCCGGATTTCCGGGCGCAGATGCTTGCGTTAGACTCGCCTCCCATCGAGGATCTGCTTGTGACGCACACACATTACGACCATCTTGGCGGAATAGACGACTTGCGGCCATACTGTTATGTCGCACCGGACAGACATTTCCCGGTGTATTGCAGGGCGGATGTAGCGCGGGATCTGCGCAATCGTGTGCCGTACTGTTTTGCCGAGCATCCATATCGCGGCGTGCCGACATTCACACTTCACGAGATAAAAGAGGGCGACAGGTTCGTTCCCAAGGGAACCGACACGGAAGTGCTGGCTATTCCCGTGATTCACGGAGAGCTGCATATTCTGGGGTTCAGAATCGGTAAACTTGCCTATATCACGGACTGTTCGGTGCTTCCCGAAGAGGCCTATTCCATGCTTGTAGGACTTGATACGCTTGTAATCAATGCGCTTCGCATCAAACCCCATCCGACTCATATGAGCCTGCAGGAGGCGCTCGACACTATCGCCCGCATAAAGCCCCGGAGAGCGTTTCTGACGCATATCAGCCATGACATGGGGCCGCATGAGGAGGCTTCGAAGCTGCTTCCTCCAAATGTTAAAATAGCGGTAGACGGTATGAAAATAGAAATTTGAGACGTTTTACCCTTATCTTTGTCAAAACGAAGAAAAACACACACGAAAATGGCATCAGATATTCAGATTAAGGGAGCGAGAGTCAACAATCTCAAGAACGTTGATGTAGAAATCCCACGAAATAAATTTGTAGTTATTACCGGACTAAGCGGCTCGGGTAAAAGTTCGCTTGCATTCGACACGCTCTATGCCGAGGGGAGAAGACGTTATGTTGAAAGTCTCTCGGCCTATGCCCGTCAGTTTCTGGGCCGTCTGGCTAAGCCGGAATGTGATTTTATCCGGGGTCTGCCGCCTGCGATAGCGATAGAGCAGAAGGTGAATACGCGAAATCCCCGTTCGACCGTTGGCACCTCCACGGAAATATACGATTACATCCGCATGCTGTTCGGTCGTGTGGGCCACACATTCTCGCCGGTGTCGGGTGATGAGGTGAAGAAGCATACGGTTGCGGATGTAGTTGCAAAAGCCAGCTCCTATCCGGTGGGAACACGTATTGCCGTTGCAGCGCCCATAGTTCTGCCGGAAGGACGCACGCTTGATGTGCAGCTTGACATATTCCTCAAGGAAGGCTTCTCGCGCCTTATCGACGCATCCGGAAAATTCTTCAACATAAAAGATTATAAGGCCGAGACAGGGGAAGAAGACATGCCCATGCTGCTTGTCGACAGGCTTGCAGTTTCGGAATCGGGCTCGGATGAAAGTTCGCGTCTGGCGGAAAGTGTGGAAACTGCATTTTTTGAAGGGCGGGATGAGGCAACCCTGTTTGTATGGAGCGGTTCGGGAGTGCCTGAGCGCTTCGATTTCTCGAAGCGGTTTGAGGCCGACGGAATGGTTTTTCCCGAACCGTCGGAGCAGATGTTCAACTTCAACAATCCTCTCGGAGCGTGTCCTGTATGTGAAGGATTCGGCAAGACGATGGGAATTTCCGAGCGTCTTGTCATACCCAATCCTACGAAAAGCGTGTATGAAGAGGCTGTTGCGGCCTGGCGCGGTCCATCGCTGTCGCAGCTCCGGATGAGCTTCATGACAGCGGCCAAGGATTTTCCAGTGCATACGCCGTATAAGGATCTTTCCGAAGCCGACCGCCGTCTGCTTTGGGAGGGAGATGCCAAGCGAGGCATTTTCGGCATCAACGATTACTTCCGGATGCTCGAGAATAACAGAGGTAGCATTCCGGCACGTGTGATGCTGGCCCGTTATCGCGACAAGACTATTTGCAGTGCCTGCGGAGGATCGAGATTGAGGCCGGAAGCATCCTATGTGAAGGTTGGAGGGGCAACGGTTTCAGAGCTTGTGCGTATGCCTGTCAGCGATCTGCGTGTATGGTTCGACCGGCTTGAGCTCAACGAGCATGATTCGCGTATTGCCGCACGCCTACTCAAGGAGATACGATCGCGTCTTGAGTTTTTGGATGAAGTGGGCTTAGGGTATCTGACGCTTGACCGCCTCAGCAATTCGCTTTCCGGTGGTGAAAGCCAGCGCATCAACCTGGCCACATCGCTCGGTTCCTCGCTTGTGGGGTCGCTTTACATTCTCGACGAACCTTCGATAGGGCTGCACTCCAGAGATACCGAGCGCCTGATAGGCGTTCTCAGGAAGCTGCAGAAGCTTGGAAACACTGTTGTGGTAGTGGAGCATGACGAGGATATAATGCGTGCAGCAGACCATCTGATAGACGTCGGTCCGGCAGCCGGACGGTTAGGCGGACAGATAGTATATCAGGGTCCGGTTGACGGTCTTTCCGGCGTGCGGGACAGCTATACGATGCGCTATCTGTCGGGAGAGATGGGAATACCTGTACCGGGTCATCGCCGCAAGCATCGGGATTCGATACGGATTTGCGGCGCGACGGAACACAATCTTAAGGATGTGGACGTGGCCTTTCCCTTAGGTGTCATGACTGTAGTGACAGGCGTGAGCGGATCCGGGAAGTCGACGCTTGTCCGAGATATATTCTACAAGGCCCTGAAGCGACAACTTACGGGCGAGGGAGAGACGCCCGGAGCTTTCCGCGAACTTAGCGGAGATCTTTCGCGGGTAAAGGAAGTGGTTTTCGTGGACCAGAATCCCATCGGTCGTTCGACGCGATCGAATCCGGCAACCTACATAAAGGCTTACGACGAGATCCGTGCGTTATTTGCCTCACAGCAGCTGGCCAAACAGCTCGGCTTTACTCCGGCGCATTTCTCCTTCAACACCGAGGGAGGCCGCTGCGAAAACTGCAAGGGCGAGGGAACGATAACAATCGAGATGCAATTTCTTGCGGATGTGACCATTGAGTGTGAAGTTTGCCACGGCAAGCGATTCAAGCGCGAAGTCCTGGATGTGAAATATCGCGACAAGAACATATACGATATTCTGGAAATGACTGTCGAGGAGGCGATGCAATTCTTTGGCGAGGATGCGGCCACGGATGCCGCGTGTGCGCGCATCGTGCGTAAGCTTCAGCCGCTTGCCGATGTAGGATTGGGATATATCAAACTGGGGCAATCGTCGAGCACGCTTTCGGGCGGGGAGAATCAGCGTGTGAAACTGGCATATTTCCTATCGCAGGAGCATCCGGAGCCAACAGTTTTTATATTTGACGAACCGACGACGGGATTGCATTTCCACGATATCCATCTGCTGCTTTCGGCCTTCGATAAGCTGATAGCGTTGGGGCATACACTGGTTATCGTAGAGCACAATATGGACGTGATAAAGTGCGCGGATCACATCATCGATATGGGCCCCGAAGGCGGAGAAGCCGGAGGAACGGTTGTTGGACAGGGTACACCGGAAGAGATTGCCAAACTGGACACACCCACGGCCCGGTGGCTCAAGGGTAAACTCGGAGAATAGTCATGAAGGCGTATTTATTTCAGGCAATATTATTCCTCGCGCTTATTTGTTCATGCTCTCAATCAGGGCGTATGTTGGACAATGCGGAAAAGAGGATGCTCGAAAGACCGGAGGAGATCTATGAAGGATTGCGTGAGATGGATACACTATCGATGTCGGAGAGAGCCAAAGCCCGCAGAGCGTTGCTGCAGGCCTATATTGCAACGATCTATTCCATGCCCGCAGATATGTCGCAGGCAGACATAGAGCGGGCAACCGCATCTTTTGACGGAAAGTGCAACGCAGATGAGGTGAAATCTTTAATAATCAAATCGGAACTTGCCAAATCCTGCGGCGATAACGTTGGACGTCTTGAGATGTTGAAGGACGCCGAGTTTCTTGCGAATCAGTTAGATGATAAATTAGATCAGGGTTTCATTTACTTTTACCTGTCCAAGGTTTACGCCAATGGCTTTAACGGCACGGTAAGCGCACATTATGCACAAAAAGCCTTGGAGATATTCAATACATCAGGCTATAAAAAGCAGAGCATTGATGCCCGCATGGCAATCGTGGGGGCATTAGCTGTAAAACGTGACTATAAAACTGCCCTCGATTCAATGCTTTCGATGAAGGAAGATGTTCTTGCTTACTCCACCGGGAGCTATAAAAAATATTTCCTGGATATGCTTGCCCGCATGATGGATGAAAACGGGCAGAGTGGGGAAGCCATCGAAATATGGCGCAGTATTTATGAGGAAGAAGAGCCCTCTGCGAACACGCTCGCTCATTGGGCGAATGCTTATCTCCACAATGGACAGGCCGACAGTGCTGAAATATTAATAAGCCGGGCAATTGAAATACCTCACAATACGAGCGATGAGTATTTGTGCAGGAATGTCCAGTACATGATTGCGGAAAGACTTGGAAACGACCGGGAACTGCAGCGCATAGACAGTCTGAGGGAAGAGGCCGCCAAAATCGATTATGACGGCCGAAAGATCGCTGAATCCAGTCTTGCGCTGAATCTGAAATATGACTCAGCTACGTTGTCGGCATGGAAGGAACTTCAAAGGAGCCGACAGCGGACAAGCGTTATAGCGTGGTGTTCGGTATTAATAATATTATTGCTTTCGGGAGGCATTCTTTATATCAGAAAGCGGAACAAGTTTCAGCAAGTGGAGATTGAGAACAAGCTCATGCGGCTTCAAAACCATCTGTTCGAAAGAGAATGCGAGCATAACGCCATTGCAGAACGAATCAAGGCGCAGTTTAAGGCTCCGTTTTCGACTATTGACCGGCTTGCAAGAGCCTATTTTGAGAGTAAGGAGACACCGCAGGAACAAAAACGAATCCATGCGGAAGCTAAAACGGCAATTGATGAATTTTGTTCGGCTGAATCCATTGCAAAGATGGAGGAGATCATCAACTCGACGCAGGACCGACTCATGCAGCATTTCGATGAGGATTTCCCCAATGTTACAGACGCCCAACGTCGGCTTGCCTTATATCTATTTTGCGGAATGACTCTGCAATCCATAAGCATCTTTCAAAAGACGGAGCTTCGAAATATCTATGTATATAAATCAAGACTTAAGAGTACTATTCTAAAGAGCGGCAGCCCACGCAAAGACATTTATCTATCATATTTCGGATAAGTGGAAGAGCGTGTTGTGAATTGTTAGGTAATTAAATTTTCCATTCTTTTAAATCAACGACTTACATATGCAAATGTAATGCGCTGTAGTTTGCTGTAAGAGCAAACTACACTAATTTTGCGGGTAAAAAAACAGATAAAATGGAAAAAAGAAGAACAAAACTAAAGACAATGAAATTCGTGGGTATTGCAGCCCCGATGCTGATGTTTACGGCAGTTATGCCGGGGGCCTTTGCAAAGAACGATTTGCAGCCTTATGAAAAGGCGGCGATAGCTACACGTTTCGCATCCGAGGTGAAATATAATTTCGCGGGATACGAAAAGTTCGGACAAGACTATGACAGCATTTGCCGGGCCGAGCTGCCGGAACTTGTGTCCACACAGACTGATGAAGAATTCGGCAAGAAACTCGAGCTCCTTGCCAACCGGCTTAAAGACGGACATACAGGCATAGGATACAGCGCTGACGTGAGCTATGCTCCCATCAGCCATAAAAGAATCGGCGACAGGGTGTTCGTGACAGCTGTGTATTCCGATGATTACACGCAAAAAGGCGTTCGCCGCGGCACGGAACTCGTGGCTATCGATGGAATGCCGGTAATAGAATATGGTAACCAGAATGTTGTACCTTACATCCCTTCATCCACGCCGCAGTGGTCGCGCAGCTATCCCTTCAATTCCATAAATCTGACAAAAGGATACAGGGGCATGCCGATCAAACTGACTTTCAGAAATGGCGATGAGCCTACTTTTGATATAATTGACAACAGACAATCGCCGTGGGGAATTGTTTCACCCGATATGTCGATACGGTTCGATTCGCTGGCGGGAAATATAGGGCTGCTGAAGATTCCCAGTTTTCAGGCCAATAACTTTGACCTGCAAGCCTTCGGCGACTTATATGAACAGAAAATCGTGAATACGGACGGCTTGATAATTGACATCCGCGACAATACGGGCGGCAACAGTCAGATCGCGGATATAATAATGATGCTGCTTGCGAGCGATACGATTCCGCAAGCCTCATGGGACACGCCAAAATATCTGGCGGCTTATGCCTCGTGGGGTATAAAACAGGCGCATGAAAGCGTGGCATCTGATTCGATAGTGCCACTATGCATTTCTCATCCCGAGGAGATAGCAAAGTATGACAAGCCAATGATATTGCTTGTCAATGGTACGACATTTTCCTCATCGGAGAATTTTGCAGTATTGTTCCGGAACGCCAAGCGCGGAAAAATAATAGGCACACCGACGGGCGGAAGTACCGGCAATCCTATAATCATAGATTTAGGGTGGGGATATTACGGAAGAATCTGTACCCGGCATGAAAGACTTGCCGATGGTACGGAGTTTATCGGAGAGGGTATCCGGCCCGATGTCATCGTTGAAGAAAACGAAAGTGTGATCTTCGGTAATGACAATGTGATTGAAGAAGCCCTCAGGTTGATCAAACAATAGAATCGGGAGATACCGAGTTTTTCGAACGTCCTTGACCAAGCCTTAAATCATCTTTTACCCTCTTTTTTGTGGAGTGTGAAAAAAATTGCGTAAATTTGCGGTCTGAAACATAAAACAAACCAAGCCGGACTGCGACTCGATGCTCCGGACCGGCGCATAATCATAATAAAAGATGAGAAAGAATATCGTTGCAGGCAACTGGAAGATGAATACCACCCTGCAGGAAGGCATCGCACTTGCCGAAGAAGTAAATGAAGCACTGGCAGGCCGTAAGGCTAACTGTGATGTAGTGATCTGCGTTCCTTTCACGCACCTTGCATCCATCGCCGCCAAGATCGACCAGAACAAGCTCGGTCTTGGTGCAGAAAACTGCGCAGACCATGAAAAGGGCGCATATACAGGCGAGGTGTCGGCCCCCATGGTAGCTTCCACCGGTGCTACGTACGTAATCCTGGGTCACAGCGAGCGCCGCCAGTACTATGGCGAAACGGCAGAAACACTTCGTGCAAAAGTTGCTCTGGCGCTTGAGAACAAACTCACGCCCATCTTCTGCATCGGCGAGGTTCTTGAAGAACGCGAGAACAACAAGCACTTCGATGTAGTGAAAGCTCAGATTGAGGAGGGACTCTTCAACCTTTCCGCGGAGGATTTCGGCAAGATCATCCTTGCCTACGAACCCGTATGGGCCATCGGCACAGGCAAGACAGCCACCGCTGACCAGGCAGAAGAAATCCACGCATTCATCCGTAAGACAGTTGCTGAAAAGTACGGTCAGGAAGTTGCGGACAACACCTCTATCCTCTATGGCGGCAGCTGCAAGCCCTCCAATGCCAAGGAGCTATTCGCAAAGCCCGATGTGGACGGCGGTCTGATCGGCGGCGCTGCACTGAAGTGCGCTGACTTCATGGGTATCGTGGACGCATTCTGATTTATCGGACTCCACGCAAACTCTCTTCTCTGACAAAATGAATATTTCCGAGAGCAAAATAAGACTTCGCGTCACAGCGTTCGTAATCATCGTTACGGGCTTCTGCGGCGCGAAGTTCGCCACGCATGCGACAGAGCCCGGAGCGTCCGATTCAGTTGTGAACATCACGGCAGAAATAAATGCGGCAGGACATGTGCGCTTAAGCCAGCCTGAGTCACTTACTGCCCGGCTGAGCTCGCGGAAGACATTCCCGGGCGATACGGAAACCTCCGGAGAAACCACCGGCGATGCTTCGAGGAATGAAAACAATGTCGGGCGACGGCACGCGTCCTCGGTTCGCGCAGGCTACCGTATCCAGGTATTCGATGATAACAATCCGCGAACAGCGCGCCAGTCTGCTTCCTCTGTTAAGAGCCGCATAGAGAGTAGTTTTCCCGCTTACCGGGCCTATGTAACTTTCAATTCGCCATACTGGCGTGTGAAAGCGGGCGATTTCCGTTCGCGAGCTGAGGCCGAGAGCGCAATGGCTGAAATCAAAAAGGCCTTTCCGGAGTTAAAGGCATACATCCGCATCGTGCGCGACCGTGTGAATATTTATGACTAAAGAAGAAATTGCGAAACTGAGTGAGTCGGAGCGCATCGAGGCTGTAGCCGGGCGAATGCGCGAGATAATAGAGCTGCTGGGCGAGGACTGCGACCGCGAGGGTCTGATGAAGACACCCGTGCGTGCCGCGAAAGCGCTGTGGTTTCTTACTCAGGGATATCGTGCGGACGGGAGAGCTCTAATGACGCAGGCTCTCTTTGAGCATGAGGGCAGCAAGATGGTGATCGTAAAGGACATAGAGTTCTACTCGATGTGCGAGCATCATGTGCTTCCATTCTTCGGACGCGTAAGCGTAGGCTATGTACCTAATGGCAAAATCGTGGGACTAAGCAAGCTTGCCCGCCTTGTAAATGTCTATGCGCGCAGGCTACAGGTGCAGGAGCGGCTTACGGCCCAGATCTGCAAAGCAGTAAATGATGCTGTGGGGGCGTCCGGAGTCATTGTGTCATGTACGGCAGAGCATCTGTGCATGAAAATGCGTGGCGTCGAGAAGCAGGATTCGGCGACGACGACGGTCGAATACAGCGGTGTATTTGCTGAGAATGCTGCAATGCGCGAGGAGTTTTTCCGTCAGCTCACGCTCTGAGCACAGATTTGCTGCAATTTTACAGACGGAAAATTTGGTAATATGAAAAGAAAAGCGTACCTTTGCGGTCGCTAAGCAATACAAAACCAAACCAAAACAATCAATGGCAACAAAAATCAGATTACAACGTCATGGTCGCAAGAACTATGCGTTTTATCCTATTGTCATCGCCGATAGCAGGGCACCACGAGATGGTAAGTTTATTGAAAGGATAGGTTCCTACAACCCGAACACTAATCCTGCTACAATTACTCTTAATTTCGAACGGGCTTTGTATTGGGTGACCGTAGGTGCAGAACCCACCGACACCGTACGTACCATTCTTTCCAACGAGGGCGTGCTTCTGATGAAGCATCTGCTTGGGGGCGTTCAGAAGGGCGCCTTCGACGAGGCAGAAGCACAGAAGCGTTTCGACGCCTGGAAGGCTAAGAAGGTAGCCAAAGTGGAAGCCATGAAGACCTCTATGGCTGACACAAAGGAACTGAGCATCAAGAAGCGTCTCGAAGCTGAAGCCGCCAAGAACAAGGCAAAGGCAGAAGAGGTTGCAAAGAAGAAGGCCGAACTTGCCGCTGCTGCCGCCGAGGCTGCAAAGGAAGCTGAGGCTGCTCCCGAAGCTGAAGCTGAAGCTCCTGCAGCAGAATAAATTCCCGGGCCACGGGCCAGAGGATTTTGCCTTCTCCGAAGCCGCGCTTCGAAAGATACGAAAAGGGTGTGTTCTCGCTACCTCACGGTGCAGGACACACCCTTTTGACATAAACCAAACACTATACCTTTCCTGAAATATGAAAAAGTTTCGTGAATATTCGTCGCTGAATCTCACCGATGTGAATAAAGAGATCCTGAACCGCTGGCATGAGGCAGGATTGTTCGAGCAAAGCCTGGCCGTGCGCGAAGGCTGTCCGTCGTTCGTATTCTTCGAGGGTCCGCCATCGGCAAACGGACGTCCCGGCATTCATCATGTAATGGGCCGTACGATCAAGGATCTGTTCTGCCGCTACAAGACCATGCAGGGCTTTCAGGTGAAGCGCAAGGCCGGCTGGGA
>CAZBNM010000059.1:0-13754 GCA_964493495.1 uncultured Bacteroides sp. | reverse complement strand
TGAAGAGATAGTTGACAAATATGTTGAGATGAACGTAGTGCATCCGTTTATGGAAAACGGAGCGGTTGTAACATTGATGAAAGACAACTCGTCATTTACAATGAAAAATCTGCCTGAAAGAATCCTCCAGCCCTATTTGAATTGAGATGGAAACCTCCGTATTTCCTCCATTTTCTCTAACACTATAGGCTCATAGTTTATCAGATTCCGGGGACAATTGAGATAAGCAGGATGGTATGGGTGATCCAGTAGTTCCTTAAGCATTGCAATTTTCGATGCAATCATTGCCTCTCGAATTATCTTTGCCTTTTTAGTCACAGTGCCATAAAGTTGAACCATCCGGTATGCAAGTTTTGCATTTTCGAACATCCAACTTCCACACAGCGCATGACTGACAAAGAAGCTTTTACCAATCATATCCTCGACTTGCCTGAAATTTGTAATCCTCTTTTTGCCAATTTGAGATCTCTCGTTCTTAAACGTTGGTCTGTAGCTTATCCCCCAAACGAAAGTGCTCAGCGGGAAATAATACTCCTCCATATTATTCCCTACTCGATAAAATAAGGCATCAAAAGTATGTTGTTTTTTAATCATCCGCAGATCCACAAATGTAAAAACCACCATTTGCGTTAGAGCTGGAAAGTCCCGCCAATACCCCCGCATGGCACATTTTTCCAACTCTTCATCGCCCACAAGATAGGGATTGAATCCCATAACCTTGTCATTCAATATTTCATACAGACGCTTCCATGCATCTTCAGGCGAATAATTCAACAGATTTCGATCGTGTCCATATATAAATTCTTCATATCTCATAATCTTAGATTATAGTTTAATTCAAATCTGACAAACGAGAGATATATACATCTTCCAGCGTTTAGCCACATGTCCAATTACAAAACCTGTAAAGATTATCGCGCCTACATAATGAATGTGTGAAAGCATCTCGGAATTATATCCACAGATAATAATTATTCCTGTGGCAATCACAACCAAACCAATTATTAGCAAAATGGTTGTCACCCGCCTTCGTTCTTTTTTAATTTTGCTGTAATTCTTAAACCATGCAGAGTGTTGCTTACAATGAATCCATCCCAAAACTAAAAGAGTCAATCCCTCGATCACATGAACATTCCATATTATGTCATGATTAATCTCTGACTCATGCCATATTTTCCAATGAAGCATCAATCCCGTTATTATGGCTAAAATTACTATTAGCCCTGAGCACGTGTCAACAACAGCCTTTTTAGTAGTAATCTTCATAACAATACAAATATACTGTTTTTTTATAAATGCCCCAATTTTTTGATCTCTAAAGGGATAATTCGTCGTATTTCATCAATTAAGTGTTAATTATTCCTAAATATCGACTAATAATTTGCTTCTATAATTTATTTTCAATTACTTTGCTCTTATTAGAAGGCTATAAATTTTTATGGAGTCACATCGCATTTTCTACCGCGGCCTCGCATTGGCTGCGTTTTTTGTTTTCCTTATCATGCCCGCTAAGGGCGAGTCGGTTAATATCCTTTTCGACAACACCGACTCGCAGTGGGAGTCAGTAACTCTCGAATACCGCCTGCTCACACCCGACGGCTCCGATGCCATCGACGAGCTCCATCAGGTCGGAATGGATTGCATCGGACAGAACCTATGGGTCTATAGAATCGACGCCCCGACAGCACCGCGTGATCTCTATTTCTCCGGCAATGGACTACGATGCGGAAAGTCCAATCTGGACGGCCTGTGGGACGATCTCGTCTTCAGCTATCGCTCGGGCGCCCAGACGGCACAGACAAAAAATGCCCGTCTGATTTTTTTTGATTTCCATGACATCCACTCTTGGATCGCAAGCGGCAATTTCAGCCATGAGGTCTTCTCAGCCGATACGGAAGATACTTCGCTGTTCGACGCTTGGGCGAAGAAATCCTTTATCCCCGATTCAAGGCTCCTGACCATCGGGGAGCCCCATAGTTCCGACGGCCACAATATATATCCTATGGCCCTTTTCTTCACCCAGCCCGAAACTCCCGTTTCCAAGCCGTGTCTTTGGATATACGATGCCTTGTGTCCATCCAATTCCGCGGTCGCACCACTATATGACGGCGTCGCCGTTATTCCCTCCCATGAAACATGCTCACGAAGTATGTATGCCTCCTATATGGTGGCTGGCAGTGTTGCATATGACATGAGCGGATTCCCGGTCCCATTCCGCTCGGGGAACTTCACGCTCGACTGGATTGCGCCAAGGAAGGATGCACTCATAGCCTTCACCCTCACTCCCGGGTCCGAGGCCTCGTTCATGCAGGGAGGTCTTATCCCGGATGCTTCATCAGCGGTCACGTCCGGCTCTCGCTCTGACTTTGAGTTTTCAATCCCTGACGGAAGTCACGACCCCAGCATCAAGTACTCCGCTCTTGGACTTCCCGACTCTTATCCATCCCGCGTGGCTGTCGCTGTCCAATTCAGTCCCGACACGGCCGACAAGGGAAACATCCGATTCTCACTCCTTCCGCCGAAAGCCATCGAATGGTCCTTCGTGCAGGAATCCACGGCCTCCACGCATACCGCGCTCATCCTGAAACTGACACCGGAGGGCAGAGACCTGCGCCAGCAGATCCAGGGCATCCGTATTGCCTCCGATAACCCCTCGGCCCTCTCCGAACTGACCCGCGCCATGGGACTCCAGGTCCGAAACGACAATCCTGAAATCATCATTTCCGATGAAACCATTATCAACAGCCTAAAAGCCGGAACAGCAGTCATCGATCTGGGCCTGATCCGACCCGACCGCGACTATCGCATCTGCGTGACACCCATATGCGGAGGCGCAACCGACGATGATTATCCGCTTGCGGAAGCCGATATGCTCGCCGCACAGCCGTTCCGCGTGCAGATTGGTGCACCCGAAGTAGCGCTTCTTAATACCGCAGTCATTCCCATGGACCTGTCCCAGTACGAAGCAACAGCCCTTAGCGCCTCCGTAGATCTTCCTGAAGGTAACGACCGAACCATTTATACCCGCGCAGCATCTCTCGAGCACACATTCGCGTTCGGCCAGGCCACCGGCATGCCCCGGGGATGGTCCTCGCGATGCTGCCTGATCGAGCCCGACGGCACCGAGATTGCCACCGAACAGACCTCCCTCACCCTCACCGGGCTGGATCCCGCCCGCAGCGCCCTGCGCTTCCGCGCTATCCACACATCTCCCGAAGGCCACGAGATCTGCAGCCCCGATACCTGGCTTACCGAGGATCTCCTGCCCATGGAAATGCCCATACTCCTCCCGACCAAAGGGAATGAGATATTCCAGCGCAGCGGAGCGGAAAGCGAATTTGGCATCGCATACGACTACATCCTCGAATTGAACCACCGCACATACAATCCACTCGGGATGCCGTTTTACGTCGGATACTCCACCGCCTGCAGCAACGCCGCATGGCATCAGGGACATGGCGCCGCAGGCTCCGACCCATCGGTCAGACTGATGACCGCCGCCGAAGTCTACAGCTCCGAAGCAGCCGACTGCTCAATCTCGGGAAACGAAGGAATCACCGCAGCAAACCCGCACCAATGGGGCGCCATGCTCGCGCGCAACGACCGCACCGTGCTCTACTTCACCCATTTCCACTGCGAGAACCCGCAGAGGAATGCCCCGCACCGCGCCCCCTCCGCCGCAACAGACTATGCCGCCGTGACGGCCCGCCTGCACACCTACGTCCCCATACTCTACAACGAACATCCCCTCACCGGAGAAAACGCTACGACGCGGGCAGCCGACAGCGGGCGCAAGCTTCTCGTGCTCAAGAACCCCGCAACCGACGCACCCGCATCCCTGTCCTTTGAAGTACCCGTAGACCGGATCGACAACATCGCCACCTTCGCTCCACAGCCCGTAAGCGCACCCGAAGCACACGCCCAGATCCGCGACCTCCTCGGCCGCCCCCTACCCCGGATCCCCCAATCCGGCTACTTCATCATCAACAGAATGACCTTCCGAAAATAAAATATGCAGAATGGCAAAAGAAATATTCACTCATATCAACAGGAAAGTAGGTGAATTACTTTCCGATGTATCCTCCGGACGAATTGGTCTTCCCGATCTTCAACGCCCCTTCGTATGGAGCGACAGTAAGGTCAGGAATCTGCTTGATTCTATGCTCAAAGGCTTTCCCATCGGATACATTATGCTTTGGGAGTCACCGGCTGATTTTGAAAACAAGTCACACATAGGCATAAACGACAAGGACTTTGCCCAGCCCCGAGACCTTGTTATTGACGGTCAGCAACGCCTGACGGCGCTTCTGGCTGCAATCAAGGGTGTCAAGGTAAAAGACTCTGATTATAAAGAGAGAAACATCAAAATCTCCTTTAATCCCCTGACTCGTGAATTTGCCGTCTGGTCACAGGCATACGAACGCTCCGCTGAGTGGATAAGTGCCGTCAGCACAGCATTTGAAGCAGCTGACCGCCGCGAGGAAACAAAATTCCGGCGCGCATTTATAAAGAATATCAACGAGACCAGAGAGAGAAACCAGCAGGAGCCACTTTCGGATGACGAGGAAATCGCAATCGAACAAAATTTAGGCGATCTTCTTGATCTGGTTTATTACCAGCTCCCGACTCTTGAAGTCCGTGCAATCGCCAGCGAGGAGGATGTGGCGGAGATCTTCGTCAGGGTTAATTCCGGCGGTCAGAAACTTACCGAGAAGAATTTCATTGAAACACTCTTGTCGGTTTATGACAATGATATCCATAAAAAAATAAACAATTTTTGTCGCGATTCGCGTATTCCCAAGGATAACACATCCTTCAATCACATAATCGAAGTCGATCCTGTGCACCTAATTCGTGCGGCTGTCGGTCTGGCATTTCATCGTGCAAAACTGGGGTACGCATATAAGCTACTCCGAGGGCGAGATCTGGAAACGAAAAAGACGACACAAGAGACGCAGACTGAAAACCTAAGGCTATTCAGAGAGGCGCTCGATGTGGTGATGAACCTCAATAACTGGCATACATTCATGAATATAATGGCCGGAGCTGGTTATCTTCGCAAAAGTCTCGTATCATCGCAGAATGCCGTGATTTTCTCATACATGCTATATCTGATCGGGAAAACCCAATTCAATGTAAAGCCTCTGGAGCTGAGGAAAATAATGTCCCGTTGGGTTTTTATGACCACTATCACCGGCTATTTCACCGACTCCCCCGAATCGACAGTGGAGAGTCTTCTCAACGATATGCGGGGACTTTCTACTACAGAAGAATTTATCTCTTTATTGGATAGAGAAATAAAAACGAGTTTCACAGACGATTACTTCCATTCGAACTTACCGAGAGTGTTAGTGACTTCGTCAACCATTTCTCCGAGCTGGAAAGGCTATCTTGCAGCGCTTAATGTGCTTCACCACAATGTCCTGTTCAGTACCATCCCCACTGTGGCGTTCCTTACACCCGGCACAAGCGGAATGAAGTCGGCCTTGGACGTGCATCATATTTTCCCGAAGAACTATCTTGCCAAGATGGGATATGACAATGACCGCGACCGTAATCAGATTGCCAATTACACTTACCTCGACTATCAGACCAATATCGACATATCCGATGATGCACCTTCTATCTACTCCGACAAGCAACGAAAAAGATTGGGAGACGAAGCCTACGCATTGTCGCTCGAACAGAATGCGATTCCGTCAGGATTTGAAAACATGGACTATGAGACATTCCTTGACGAGCGCCGTAAGCTCATGGCGAATATTATCCGGCGGGCTTACAATTTCTTATCGAAAGACTGAGCGCTCCACCTCTCGGAGGAATCCCGGGAACGAACCAATGCGTTTATTTAGTAAATTCTATTCAAGAACTGATGACAAAATATATAATACTTTTTTTGGCAATTATTTATGAAACCATAGCCACGACATTTCTTAAACAGATTAGAAGTTGCGGTCAATCTCGAGAAACTTGATACGAGGGTTCGGGTAGTGACTTCGAAAAGGTTCCTTATTTACGTTTTATATAGCTTCTCCCCTCGGCTTCTGTACCGACAGGGAATACATCTTTGAATTGAAGTTTGCCATCAATATCGACAGCTTGCACCACAATCCAAGTGTAATCGCTTTCAGGCGACCATTTGTATTTAACCATATAGCCGTCCTCTGACCCTAAAGGCTCAACTACAAGTGACTCCATCCCGTATTTGGAAACATCTTGGGCATGAATCATAGCGTCAGCATCATATTGAGCGGTGTATTCAGCGACTTTGGCGATGAGCTCCGGCGACATATGATTTTTCATAAGCTCAACATTTGAGCTATCGTTTTTTTCAGCATTTTGCATATAGGCAATATAGAAGTCCTTTATTAAAGCTTCACACTGTCCGAATGCATCAGCGGATAAAAACGCGAAAACGGCAACTACAAGAAGTCGAGATATTTTATGCACCATAGTTATATGTGTCTTATTTGACTGCAAATTTACGAATATCTCTAAAAATGACAAAATTAATTAGAAAAAGTAGCCGGAGACATTTATCCCGTTGCGGCACACCGGCGGCGCTAATCGATTTGTCTCTTGCGTAGCAAGAAACAACTTCGCGGTGTCGGAGTCGTACCATTCCTCGAAAGAGTCGGGATTGAGGCGTATAAAGTTCACTATGTCGGCAAACACACGTTAATAGATTCCCGTTTTATTGTCAGCACGTAAATAAAGCATCTTGAAAAGCTAAGAAATTCATTCCGCTACGATGAAGTACGACAATTTTTTCGTACCTTTGCACCGAATTGCAAATCAAGTTTCCACATTCACTTGCCCAAACCACATCATGGTAGTATTTTTCAAGAAAGGCCCTTCAACGGTTTATGCGGTTGAAACCGACCACAAGTTCGACGCTTTGGAAAAAGACAGACTTCAATGGCTTCTCGGTGGCGCACGCCCTGCCGCAGCCAAGCGTCTTGACGGCCGATACATCGGACCTCGCAAAGAAATGATTACTCCCTGGAGCACAAATGCCGTAGAGGTTACTCAGAACATGGGACTCTCCGGCATTTCTCGTATCGAGGAATTCACAGCCGTTGCACCCGGCGCAGAAGCGGAGTACGATCCGATGCTGAGCCGCCTATATGCTGAAGGCCTGACTTCTGATGTATTCGATATAAATGCAAAGCCTGAAGAGGTCGTATATATCGACGACATCTCTGCATACAACCGTGAGCAGGGTCTGGCTCTGAGCCCGGAAGAGGAGGAATATCTGCGCGGGCTGGGCAAGCGGCTTGGCCGTGCGCTTACGGACAGTGAAGTATTCGGTTTTTCTCAGGTAAATTCTGAGCACTGCCGTCACAAGATCTTCAACGGCACTTTCATAATCGATGGAAAAGAGAAGCCTGTATCGCTGTTCAAACTCATCAAGCGCACCTCACAGGAAAACCCCAACGGACTGGTATCGGCATACAAGGATAACGTGGCCTTCGTCAAGGGCCCGCGGGTGCAGCAGTTCGCGCCCATCAATCCCGATCGCCCCGACTATTTCGAAGAGCGCCCGCTCGACACGGTCATCTCGCTTAAAGCCGAGACGCACAATTTCCCCACGACCGTAGAGCCTTTCAACGGAGCTGCCACAGGCAGCGGAGGCGAAATCCGCGACCGTCTGGGCGGTGGACGCGCCAGCCTTCCCATAGCCGGGACAGCCGTATACATGACCTCGTATCCCCGACTGAGTCCCGACATGCGCTGGCAATATGCTATGAACGAGCGCGAATGGCTCTATCAGACCCCCGCTGAAATTCTCATCAAAGCTTCGAACGGAGCCTCCGATTTCGGCAATAAGTTCGGACAGCCCCTCATCTGCGGCTCGCTGTTTACATTCGAACACTGCGAAAACGAGCGCCGACTGGCATACGATAAAGTGATAATGCTGGCGGGCGGTGTAGGATTCGCAGCTAAGAAGGACGCCATTAAAGGCGAACCTAAAGCAGGTCAGGCTGTAGTGATTGCCGGAGGCGACAACTACCGCATCGGCATGGGCGGCGGAGCCGTATCATCTGTGGAAACGGGCCAATATGCTAATGCCATCGAGCTCAACGCCGTACAGCGTGCTAATCCCGAGATGCAGAAGCGTGTGGCCAATGTGATTCGTGCTTTGGCTGAAAGCTCCTTCAATCCCATTGTGAGCATCCATGACCATGGCGCAGGCGGTCATCTGAACGCACTATCGGAACTCATAGAGTCAACCGGCGGTTTTATCGACATCGATGCTCTCCCTGTCGGCGATCCCACGCTGTCCGATAAGGAAATCATAGGCAACGAAAGCCAGGAACGGATGGGCTTTGTAATCAAGCCCAAAGATATTCCTTTGGTCGAGAGAATTGCCGAACGCGAACGCGCCCCGCTATACATCGTGGGTCATACGACGGATGATCACCGTCTGACATTCGGACACAAAGATGGCAAGAACGTCATCGATCTGGCCGTGACGGATATGCTCGGGAATTCCCCCAAAACTGTAATCACCGACAGCACGGTAGCCAATGAATACCGTGAGGTACAGACCGATCCCTCGCAGCTCGACCGTTATATCTCGGACGTTATGATGCTTGAATCCGTGGCATGTAAGGATTGGCTCACTAACAAGGTCGACCGCTCGGTGACGGGGCGTGTTGCTCGCCAGCAATGCCAGGGTGAGATTCAGCTACCATTGAGCGACTGCGGCGTAGTTGCGCTTGACTACCATGGACGCAAAGGCATTGCAACCTCCATTGGCCATGCACCTGCTGCCGCTTTGGCAAATCCTGCCGCCGGCTCACGCCTCGCTATTGCCGAAGCCCTGACCAATATCATCGGAGCAGATCTGGCATCCGGCCTTAAGAGCGTTTCGCTAAGTGCAAACTGGATGTGGCCTTGCAAGAATCCGGGAGAGGATGCGGCCCTGTACAGCGCAGTGGAGGCA
The DNA here is from genome assembly GCA_964493495.1 of uncultured Bacteroides sp. Classification (GTDB taxonomy): domain Bacteria; phylum Bacteroidota; class Bacteroidia; order Bacteroidales; family Muribaculaceae; genus CAG-873. The sequence continues at coordinate 4,804 of CAZBNM010000059.1, read as the reverse complement.
TGTTCGGATTTCGCCTGTGCTTTAGGAATCAACATCCCCACCGGCAAGGACTCCCTTTCGATGACGCAGAAGTACGGACAGGACAAGGTGTATTCTCCGGGAACTGTTATCATCTCAGCAGCCGGACCCGTTGAAAACGTGCGCCGTACTGTCGGCCCGGTATTAAGCCCGACGGCAAATACGACGCTCTACTATATCGATTTCTCATCGGATAAACTTCGTCTCGGCGGTTCGGCACTTGCACAGACCCTTAATGCAGTGGGATCCGATGCGCCTGATGTGAAGGACGCCAAGACTTTTGCAAAGACGTTCAATACGGTTCAGACGCTGGTTCGCAAGCGCAAACTTCTTGCAATGCACGATGTAAGCGCCGGTGGCCTCGTGACGACACTCCTGGAGATGTTGTTCGCCAACACTCGAGGCGGTCTGAAGATGTACACCGATGGATTTGAAATGGTGATGAAGGAAACAGACCTCGTAAAAATCCTCTTTGCCGAGAACCCTGCGCTTGTCATCCAGGTAGATGAGGCCCGCAAGGCATCTGTAGAAGACATTTTGGACAAAGCAGAGGTTCGATACTTCCCGATCGCTACGACATCGGCTGAACGCGTACTGCAGATTTCCCATAATGGAGAGCTGCATCTTGTGAATATCGACAATATGCGCAAGCTCTGGTACACACCTTCTTATCTCCTTGACAGGCTTCAGAGCGGAGAAAAGTGTGCAGAAGAACGCTTCGCCAACTTTGCACATCAGCCACTTAAATACATCCTCCCCAAAGGATTCAAAGGTACCCTCGAGCGCTACGGCTTGAACGACCGTCGCGGAGCGGAACGCAGTGGAGTCCGTGCGGCCATTATCCGAGAGAAAGGCGTGAACGGCGACCGCGAAATGGCCTACTCGCTTTTCCTTGCCGGCTTTGACGTGAAGGACGTGCACATGACGGACATCATGAGCGGCCGGGAGACCCTTGACGACGTGAATATGATTGTGTTCTGCGGAGGCTTCTCTAATTCCGATGTGCTGGGTTCAGCCAAGGGCTGGGCATCCGGTTTCCGCTGGAATGAAACGGCCCGCGAGACACTAAGACGCTACTACGCACGAGAGGACACGCTCAGCCTTGGTGTATGCAATGGCTGTCAGCTTATGATAGAGCTAAATCTGCTATTCGGCGGAGGCGACCAAAGTCCGGTGAGCATGGAGCACAACATATCGCATAAATTCGAGAGCGCGTTTGTGAACATGACAATTCCCAAGAACAACAGCGTGATGTTCGGGAGTCTTTCGGGAGTACGGACCGGCATCTGGGTAGCACACGGCGAGGGCCGCTTCTCATTCCGCAAACCGCTACGAGAAATGAATATCGTAGGCCGCTACAGCTATCATCAGTACCCGGGTAACCCCAATGGCTCGACAGGCGATGTTGCAGCCCTTGCGAGCGCCGACGGACGCCACTTAGCAATGATGCCTCACCTTGAACGCGCGATATTCCCCTGGCAGTGTGCCTACTACCCCCGCTCGCGGCGTAACGATGAAGTTACTATCTGGATCGAGGCCTTTGTAAATGCACGCAAATGGGTGGAAGACCACACGCGATGACAACAACACGAAGCTCAGACACCGTACCCTTCGGAGGGCGGTTCTGAGCTTCGCTGATTTTTCCAATAGACTTAGAGTACATTATTTCAAAACAACCCCTTACAAAGCACACATTTCAATATGGGCGGTTTCTTCGGTGTAATCAAAAAAAACAAACCCTGCGTCGATGATCTTTTCTACGGCGTAGACTACAACTCGCATTTAGGTACAAGACGCGCCGGTATGGCTACTTTCGACAAAGAAAAGCGCCACTTCGCACGTCAGATCCACAATATCGAAAACTCGTACTTCCGCACGAAATTCGAGGGTGATCTTCCTGACTTCAAAGGAGAGAGCGGCATAGGCGTAATTTCCGACACGGACGCGCAGCCGATAATCGTGAACACACGGCTGGGCAAATTCGCGATCGTAACGGTGGCGCGAGTGACTAACATTCCGGAGATCGAATCAAAGCTGCTTGAAAAAGGGATTCACTTCTGCGAACATTCGCGCGACACGGTGAATCCGACGGAGTTAATCGCAGCCCTGATAGCGGAGGGCGCTACACTGACCGAAGGTCTGCGACATGTTCAGGACACTGTGAAAGGGTCGTGTTCCATGCTTGTTTTGACAGAGGACGGCCTTGTAGCTGCCCGCGACCGGCTTGGACGCACACCCATTGCCATCGGCTACAATGAGAGCGACGGCAGCTACGCGGCCTCCTCGGAGACATCGGCATTTGCCAACTTAGGCTATAAGCACATCTACGAATTAGGGCCGGCTGAAATCGTGAAAATAACATGCGACGGTGGAATCGAACAACTTCAGGCTCCGGGAAAAGAAATGCAAATATGCGCATTCCTTTGGACATACTACGGCTATCCTCCATGCCGTTACGAAGGGCGGAATGTCGATGAAATGCGGTATGAATGCGGACGCATCATGGGTGAGAAATGCAAGGAAATGGACGGCGATCTGGATTTTGTGAGTCCGGTGCCCGACTCCGGAACAGGTATGGCGCTGGGCTATGCAGCAGGCGCAGGCAAGCCTTTCCTCCGCGGTCTGGTGAAGTACACTCCGACCTGGCCCCGGAGTTTTACACCCGGAACGCAGGCACGCCGCGAACTTGTGGCCAAGATGAAGCTGATTGCCAACGATGATCTTTTGCGCGGGAAAAGCGTGGCCTTCTGCGATGACTCTATCGTGCGAGGCACACAACTGCGTGACAATGTTACCGATGTACGCAACGCAGGAGCGCGTGCAGTCCATATCCGCATAAGCTGTCCTCCGCTGATCTATCCATGCGATTTCATCAACTTCACAAGCTCGCGGAGTCCAATGGAGCTCATTGCACGGCGGGTGATCGAACGCCTTGAGCCCAATCCGTCGGAGGAGGCGCTGAAGGATTATGCAACGGCGGGAACAGAGAGATACAAGTCCATGGTGGACGAAATCCGTAAGGATCTGGGGCTGGACACACTTCAATTCAGTTCCATCGAGGATCTGGTAAAGGCCATCGGACTGCCACGGGAGCGAGTGTGTACGCATTGTTTTGACGGCTCGAGCCACTTCTAAGCGTGTCGATGACAAAGTTTAACACTATAGAAAGCAAGGTATTTTACTGAAAATTTGCCAAAAAAAGTATAAATCACTAACTTTGTAGTCGCGATAAACCGATTCAAGACAATTCATAAACCAAAAACATAAGAAATTATGAGCTTAAACATCATTGTACTTGCCAAGCAGGTGCCGGATACGCGCAATGTAGGCAAGGATGCGATGAAGGAAGACGGCACGATCAACCGTGCCGCATTGCCCGCAATCTTTAACCCTGAAGACCTCAATGCACTCGAGCAGGCCCTGCGTCTGAAGGACGCCAATCCCGGCTCGAAAGTTACTATTCTCACGATGGGTCTGCCCCGTGCAGCCGAAGTAATCCGCGAAGCCATCTTCCGCGGTGCCGACGCCGGTATCGTACTCACCGACCGTGCACTGGGTGGCGCCGATACGCTTGCAACGAGCTATTCGCTGGCCCAGGCCGTGAAGAAGTTCGGCAATTACGACATCATTCTCGGCGGCCGTCAGGCTATCGACGGCGACACGGCTCAGGTAGGCCCGCAGATCGCCGAAAAGCTCGGCATCCCCCAGGTGACATACGCCGAGGAAATTCTTGAGCTTAAGGACGGATACGTTGTTGTGAAGCGTCGTCTGGAGCATGGCGTTGAGACTGTGAAGGCTCCCCTGCCCTGCGTAGTGACGGTTAACGGCTCGGCCGCTCCCTGCCGTCCCCGCAATGCCAAGCGCGTAATGCAGTACAAGCGTGCCGCTTCTCCTTCCGAGCTCAAGACACTCGCGCCCGAGGCAGCTGCAATCGTTGAGAAGCGCCCCGAGCTTCAGCTTCAGGAATGGGGTGCAGCGTATGTAGACGCCGATCCCGAACAGATCGGTCTTCCCGGCTCGCCCACAAAAGTGAAGTCCATTGAGAACGTGGTATTCACAGCGAAGGAAAGCCGCAATATCGGCGGCTCTGACGATCAGGAGCTCGAAGATCTCATCAAAGAACTTATCACCAACCACACAATCGGCTAAGGCCCGTTAAACTGATACAACAGCTATGGCAGACAAGAACAACCTCATTGTTTATTGCGAATACGAGGACGGGCACGTGGCCGACGTGAGCCTCGAACTCCTCACGAAGGGCCGCGTTCTGGCAAACCGCCTGGGCGTGAAACTTGAAGCCGTCGTGATAGGCGACAAGCTCGACGGCGTGGAGGAGCAGATCTTCCCCTATGGTGCTGACACTGTGTATAAAATCGAGGACAAGCGCCTCTATCCCTATACGTCCAACCCCCATGCGGCAGCCCTCATCAACCTCTTTAAGGAAATCGAACCTCAGGTGTGCCTGATGGGTGCGACCTGCATCGGCCGCGACCTTGGTCCTCGCGTGAGCTCGTGCCTGCACAGCGGCCTGACCGCAGACTGCACGGCACTTGAAATCGGCGACCACAAGGATGCCAAGACCGGCAAGGAATACAAGGACCTGCTGCTGCAGATCCGCCCGGCATTCGGCGGCAATATCGTGGCTACGATCGTGAATCCGGAACACCGTCCTCAGATGGCCACCGTGCGTGAGGGCGTGATGAAGAAGGAAGTTTACGATGCAGCACACAAGGGAGAGGTTGTGAATCTCGACCCCAAGAAATACATCGCCGACACGGATTATGTC
>CAZBNM010000058.1:0-13909 GCA_964493495.1 uncultured Bacteroides sp. | reverse complement strand
TGGCTATTTTCATGGCCAACGCAGGCGGCGCGTGGGATAATGCCAAGAAATATATCGAGGAAGGTAACTTCGGCGGCAAGGGCTCGGAAGTGCACAAGGCCACTGTGGTTGGCGATACCGTGGGCGATCCGTTCAAGGACACAAGCGGCCCCTCGCTCAATATTCTCATCAAGCTCATGAGCATGGTGGCAATCGTTATGGCGGGCCTCACTGTCAGCTGGAGCCTTTTCTAAAGTCTAAATTGCACACCAAAACATTAGCGCCACTCCGCATTTAGTCGGAGTGGCGTTTTTAGTTTTGAGGCAGGACCTTAGTTCTTAACCCGGAAGTACGATGGGTGCGAGACGCCTGGTCGGGAGTTCAAAGATGTCGCCTATCCGGGGTTCGCTGAAGAGAATGGAGCATAGGGTTGAGGTGGACACATCCAGGTCGGGGCGTGCAGAGCTGTCATCGCGTACAGCTTTTCCGTCAACGAGACGGAATGTGGCGTTGTTGGAGTCGATCAGAGGGTCGTGCAGCCGGATGCGCATCCGCAGGGTCGGATGGGCCGAGGCCAAGGCGTTGAGGACCACAGAGGCATTGAGAATTCGTAACATCGTGCCGGACCGGAGTCGTGCTTTCGGGGCACCGGATGCATCCGTTCGGATTGTCAGCGAACATTCCGCGCCCGCCTCCGTCCGTAGAGCTTCGAGAATGCCTTTTGTGGCAGCATCGGAGGAGCTGTAAAGTCCATGCACGGTCAGCGGGTCTCCCGGCTCGGGGACGCGGCCTGCAAACAACAAGGCACTCCCTCCGGAATCGGAAGCTGCAATAACTGACCCGTCGGCCAAACGGATTTGCTCGCACAAAAGGGAGAAATCTGAATCCGAGAGAAGAACCGACATGTCGCGGCGTCGCGCAATTTCACGCAGTTGAGCCGCATTCGGTTCGCAGCCTTCTACGCCATCTGGCGACGAGAATGTATAGCCGGCCGTATAGCGCTCCTCGGCGTAATATCCTACTGTGGCAAATCCGAATTTGTCGAAGAAGAAGTAAAGCCTGCGTGTGGGCGGATTCACGGCGGCGAAGGCCGCTCCGCTTTCGGCCTCGTTTCGAATCGCCGAACGGATTAATGCCTTCATGTTCCCTTTCCCTCGTTCGCCCGGCATCGTGGTTGCGCGCGAAATATTCAGCAAGGGCAATTCGCGTCCCCAAAAGAGGAGGGAATATCTGCGGGCAATCATTCCGGCGAGGCCGTTATCGCTCACACGCACGTCATTTTCGTTCTGCAGCAAGCGCTCGAAGTACCATTGCGTGCGCATGGCGCGCTGACGCTTGTAGGACGCCTCGTAGATCTGTCTGTATTTTTCAATAGCGTTCATTGGCCATCCTCCCAATAACTTCGTAGCGGATATTTGCTCGGGCGCAGCATCAGGCGCAGGCCGGCCGAGAAAGTGAAGTAGCTCACAACCCAGTTCAGTAGCACGACGGCCTTGTTGCGCATTCCCAGAAGACTCATAAGGTGTACGCCCATCCATACGATCCAGGCAGCCCAGCCGGAGAAATGAGTCTTACCCATGTCCACGACGGCGCGGTTGCGTCCTATGGTTGCCATGGAGCCCATGTCGTGATACTCAAATGGCTTGTCGAAACGCCCTGTGTTGAGGTTGTGGCCAAGAGTAGTACCTTGCTGAATGGCTACCTGTGCAAGCTGCGGGCAGCCGCGTGGATATTTTTCAGAAGTGTGGAGCGAGATGTCGCCAAGAGCATATACATCCGAAAGTCCCGTGATGCGGTTGTATTCATCCACAACCCATCGGTTGCCGGGCCCCGGGGCAACATCTGTGCCCGTGGAGGTGAAGGATTCTCCGGTGACGCCCGCTGTCCAGATCACCGTTTCAGTGTCGATAGTGCTCCCGTCGGAGAAGGTCACGATGCCCTGATCGTAGGTTTTCATGCTTTTGCCAAGCTGAACTTCCACCATAAGCTGTCCGAGGGCCTTGAGCGCATCGGCGCCCGAGCGCGGACTCATTGTGCGGAGGAGGGAGTCGGTGCCTTCAACCAGTACAACACGCACCTCATCGCGGTTGATTGCCGGATATTCGCGTGGAATGATGTAGCGTTTGAGCTCGCCCATTGCGCCGGCGATTTCCACACCGGTCGGGCCGCCGCCGACCACCACGAAAGTGAGCAGACGCGAGCGTTCGGCCGGATCTGTGGCTATGGATGCCCGCTCGAGGCGATCGAGGATTTCGTTGCGTGTTCGCAGCGCCTGCGATACGCTCTTGAGCGTAAATACATGTTTGTGCAGGTCGGGAATGCCGAAGAAATTGTTGGTCGTTCCGGCCGCTATAACGAGTGAATCATAGGGAATTGTCTCAAACTGCGTCTTCACCTCCTTGCGCGCGAAGTCTATTTCCTTTACATCGCCCATGCGGTAGTGTGCGCCTTTCACCTTGCGCGAACGAATTTCGCGACGAAAGGGAAAGCAGATATCGGAAGCCTCCAGCCCGGAGGAGGCAACCTGATAGAACAGGGGCGGGAAGCAATGGTAGTTGTGACGGTCGACAATCGTCACGTCCCATTTTTTCTTGTCGATTTTTTTTGCAAGATTGAGGCCGGCGAAACCACCGCCGATTATCACGAGACGGGGGAGTGAAGAGCTTGAGGAGGATGTGCTTGACATAGAGCGTGTATAGTTAGGAACGTGTAGTTCATTTAAAGTTTGTAATCATACAACGCTTTTTCACCCCTCAAAGTTTGAGAGCAAGCCCGCCCCAAGCCGAACCTGCTCTCAAAAAGAAGTAAAAAGTATTTCTGCCCGATAAGGCTATTATCGGCCATGATTGTACGCAGGCGCGGCGTCAGTGCCGCAACCCTCTAAATCTATATCGAGAAATATAGGAGTACTGTTCGAGGCTGTAATATCTTCAATAAATCCACAATCTTTTACACTGGGTAACAGGGAACGAGAAATAAGAAAGTAGTCTATCCTTACGCCTTGATTGGTTGCCCGAAAATCACCTTTACTATCAAAGTATGAATACTTGCGCGCTTGAGGGTGCAGGTATCGGAAAACGTCTATCAAATCACAGCTATGCAATAAGAAATTAAAGTTGTCTCGCTCCCATTGAAAATAACACGGTGCGTTTTTGACGTTTTTATCTTCCCAAGTATCTAACCAAGAATGAACGACATTGAAATCGCCGCACATTATTATGGGGAAATAGTGCGAGTTTGAAATATGGAGCTGTAATATCGCATCCCAATACTTTCGAGCCTCAATGAAATCGCCTTTGGGGTTGCTAAAAGGGGCGTACACATTGAAGAGCTGAGTGCCGTATTTGGAAAGATTTAATGCTTGAAAATGTCCTTCGGCTGCGAGATCGTTAGGGAAATTCATTAGTGGAAAATCAAGACCTCGATAATAAGTAGCAACGCCATAGTATCTTGAACGGTAAGTGTCGATGTCGAATTGTTTATATCCTTTAATTTGAAAGGGCTCAATCCCTTTTAAGGACTTGACCTTCTGCAAACAAAGAATGTCGGGATTATATTTATGCACTAACTCTTTCAACGCATCGAAGTGAGCGTTGATGCCATTTATATTCCAGCTGATAATACGCATAAAATTGAGGAAGCAATTCTTTCAACAAAAGCGGCAAGCCTGCAAATCCCTAATTCTAATCGTCTAAATTATCTATAAAGGTGTCAATATCATCGTCGGTGTTGATTTGGTAGTCATAATCTACATACATATCGTGAACGGTGTCGCCGTCGTATGTTCCTAAATCGTCGAGTTCATCCATATCAACGTATAAGAATTTTTGTTTTGTTAACAATGTATAGGCTCGGGGGAAGATCGATCGGTTGTTTTCCGAAATATATTCTTTTTCCAGTAATATCACAAACTCTGATGAATGAATTATTCAAAGGGATTATAGTGTGGTCATTGAAAGTGAACTCCATAGAGTTTTTGTCTGCAAAGATTTCTAAAACCCCAGTGGAAATAGATGGGAGCTCTTCAATAGTGGCAAATTTCCCCCAAATGGGGTGTGCTCTATATATTTCAACAGATTCAGACGGAACGATTAGTTTGCAATGACTAAAGTTGTAAGAATGAAAAGAATTATCATATACTTCGGGAGGTGATACGGCTTTGCAAATAAAAGTTTCTAAATTAGGGGAGTAAAACGCTTCAGGTGCAATATACTTTATTTCCGTTCCAAGAGATACGGTTAATAGGGTTTTGATATTCATAAAGGCACCGAAAGGAACAGAATCAATTTCTTGTGACAGATTGACTTCGGATATAACTGCACCATTCTCCGTAAGAGTGCAATATTTGAGAGGGTGATAAGTTTCATCCTCAAATTTGTACTTGCACCAATTGTTAAGATCGGAAACACTTATCGTGTCTAATTTGTTGCATTGGTGAAAGGCAAGAGAACCTACAAATAGTTTTGGAGAGCAGAAACTAATCTTTCTTACGTTAGTACCAAAGAAAGCTGCAGATTGGATAGAGTCAAGTGTAGGTGGAAAATTTAACTCACCGACTATTGATGTGCGAGCAAAAGCCCTTTCTCCAATATTGCGAAGTTCGGATGATAGGGTGATCTCGCTAAGAGCGGTACAGTTATAAAAAGATTCCTTTCCTATAGTTTGTAAGGCGTCGTTCATTTCCAATCTCGTCAGAGTCTTTACATTATAGCAACATAGTTTACCAAGACGCTTGACATACTGACCTAATTTGAAACTTGTAATATTTTGGCTAACAAAAGTTTCATTGGCGACTGCTATTACTTTGTGAGCTTTATTTCCAAAAGGAATCCAATCCCAAACCTCGAAGTCACCTTTGTACTCGTGTTTAAAAGTTGGGTCTGAGTTTGAGACAGGAGCAATCAATACTGCCGTAGTATCGGAGTCCAAATAAAAGTATTCACCATAGTAGTACAAGCCATTAGCGGCTAATACTGGGATGGTCCACATGATGTAGAAAAGTAAGTTGATCAAAACTTTGGTAAACAAAGAACTTCTAATCATACTCTATCAATGTTACTCCTTAATTTGGTAAATAAAATTAGTGCAAAAAAATATGAAGATTGTGGATTTGCCTGTGAATACCGCAGGTCGAAGGTAGAACCGCTTCGCGATGTAGGCGCAGTTCATGGTATCAAAGACCTGTGCTCCGGCTAATTCATGCAGTCTTATTACTTCATTCAGAGTAATTTGATTTGCACTGCAAAGATAATAAACTTTCGGTAATTGTGTGATTATCTATAACTAAAAAAATAAATATAAACCGCGATGCCCTTGGATTACGAATAAATCTTGATTTTTCGCAAGATACTCGCTAAAAACTGCTAACTTTGCTGTATGAAACCGATTAAAAATGAGATAGAGTCTTTGCCATCCGGCTACCAAGAGTGGAGACAGAGAATAGAAGCACGCATCGAATCAGCAAAATTCAATGCTGCACTCCATGTGAATACCGATATGTTGGAACTTTATTGGAGTATTGGAAAGGACATTCTTATCAAGCAGGAGGATTTCGGGTGGGGTGCTCAGATTATTGAGCAATTGTCCAAAGACTTAATTCGTCGTTTCCCACATGACAAAGGTTATTCTGTTCGGAATCTTCACTATATGAGAAGATTTGCGAATGCTTATCCCAATTTCCCAATTCTGCAAGTGCCGCTTGCAGAATTCCAGAAGCTGCCAGTTTCGCAAGTGGCACTTGCAGAATTAAGCAAAGATGGGGAGAATATAGAAGTTCCGCTAACGATTGTCAGTTGGTATCATCATATCTCAATACTTCCTAAAATTGAGAATGAGGCAGAGCGCGCATTTTATATTTTAGAGGCAAGTAAAAATGGGTGGAGCAAAGATGTGTTACTGAGCAAATATGCAAGTGGATATATTGCGGCCGTGGGGAACGCAATTAATAATTTCAAGATAACTTTGCCATCGGTCCAATCCGACTTGGCAAAATATGCTTTTAAAGACCCTTACGTGTTCAGTTTTATAGGGACAATGGCTTTGCAGCATGAAAGGGATATAGAAAACCATCTGGCTGAAAAGATTACAGAGTTCTTACTTGAAATGGGAAGTGGGTTTTCATATATCGGAAGGCAGTACAATGTAGTTGTAGATGGGGAGGATTATTACATTGATATACTGATGTATCATGTGAAGCTTCACTGCTATGTCGTAGTGGAGCTGAAAGCTGTTGAGTTTATACCGGAGTTTGTCAGCAAACTTAATTTCTATATTTCTGCCGTTGATGAATATGTAAAATCTCCAGAGGATAATCCAACAATCGGATTATTACTTTGCCGTAATAAAAGTAATAAAAAAGCAGAATTTGCATTGAGAGGAATCACTCAGCCTATGGGAATTGCTCAATACGAAACGGAAAAACTCTTTGATGAAGTTGCATCGGCTTTACCAACGATAGAAGATTTTGAATCATTGATATCGGACTCTACTGATTAGAAGATGAATTCTTTCAGAGATTACATGTGTGGATGTCGGCCGGGGAATTTGCTGTGGAGGGGAAATTTTGCTATCTTTGTAGTGAATTACGGTAGTATCCGCTCATGAAAAAGATTATCTGCATCGGCGAGTGTTCGCTCAATATAGTTTTCGGGTCCGACGGACAGCCTCTCGGTTCCATGCCGGGCGGTCGCATCCCTAATGCTGCGGCTATCCTGGCCCGTACGGGACTGCGTGTGCTAATGGCTTCGGAGCTTACGACAGACGGAGTCGGGAATGTGGTGGCTGATTTTCTCTCTGCCGGTAGCGTGGACCTTTCGGCCCTGGACCGCTACTCGGAGGGACGCACGCCCCTGAATGTTTTCACCATCGGTGCCGACGGTCTACCTTCGTTGACCCGCTACGAAAAATATGCGTCGGACGACGAGGGTTTCGACATCGTGTGGCCCCGGGTGGAGGAGGGGGATATTGTAGTGTTCGGCGGGTATTATACGATCGCGCCACGAACTCGGCGGCATCTTGCGCGCTTCCTTGAGAATGCGCATGAGATGAAGGCTGTCCTTGTGTATCTGCCGGGTTTCCTTCCGGTGCAGGAGCCGCGGATAACCCGTGTGATGCCTGCAATCCTCGAGAATCTCGAACTTGCCGACCTTGTGCTGACCCGCGATGATGACCTGCGGATGATTTTCGGCCTTCAGGGTTCGGGGTGCTACGACAAACATGTGGGCTTCTACTGCCGCTCGCTGATAAACGTTGATCCCGCGGCCGGCAAGATCGCTTATTACAGCGGTAGGGAATATTCGGAAGCTCCTGTAGCCGGAAGCCATTGCCGTACGCTGCTATGGAATGCCGGTGCGCTTGCAGGCGTGGTTGATGCTCTTGTGGCAGCCGATGTAAGTGCTGCGGCTTTGGAAGAGCCAGGCGAAGATTTGCGCCGTAAGGTTCTCGCGAGCGCCGTCAGGGCCGCAGATGAGGCCTATGCTTCCGCTTCCGCTCCGTGGCAACACTGTGAATGAACTGAATCAAAAAAAACAAGAAACTATACTCGATATGTCTTCTCCCGCTTTTGCGCCGCACGACGGCGACATTTTTTCCACCGAGCGCGATATGCGTGTGGCAATTGTACGGACCCGTTGGAACAGCCACATAACCGAGCGCCTTCTCTCGGGGGCACTTGACACATTCGCACAGGCACGTCTGCATCCCGAGGATGTGAATGTGTTTGAAGTGCCGGGTGCCGTTGAACTCACCTTTGCAGCTTCGCGTCTGATCGAAACGGGCTTCTATGATGCTATCGTGGTGCTGGGGTGCGTCATACGCGGTGGTACTCCTCACTTCGACTACGTGTGTCAGAGCGTTACCGATGGTGTGACACGCCTGAACGGCGAGTGCGACATTCCGGTGATTTTCGGCGTGCTCACCGTGGACTGCGAGCAGGACGCCATGGATCGTGCCGGAGGCAAGCTGGGCAATAAAGGCTCCGAAGCCGCCGAGGCTGCGCTTCAGATGTACGATTTCATGACACAGGTGGAGGAAATCTGAAACACTTTGGCGGTGTGGGACGTTTTAATGAAAAGATAAAACAAGTTTCAACGAATTAATCTCTAACCGCTATGTCACAGAACACTGACTCCCGCAAATCATCGACTCCCACCTGGGTGTGGGTTGTAATTGGAATTATAGTTGCCACGCTCACAGTGGCTTGCCTGGTCTATATCGGCTGGTTCGATGCAGAAACCCATGTAGATACTCCGGCCGGCGACAATGTGACGCAGCAATATGAGCTTACCGAGCCACGGGCCGATGAGCCCGGTGAGGCTGACTGGCAGAATGCCGACCACCGATCTCTTCAGGAAGTGATCGTGGATCCGGCAGGAGCTGAATAATCCGGAATTTTCCGGCAATGTTTTTATGTCAAGACATACACTTCTACTTCCGTTAGTGCTTTTGGCCGCGTCGCTGTACGTCAGCTCATGCGGCCAAAGGGCTGATTCGCTGTCTCTGCTACAGGATGCGGAGACGGCTTATGCGAGCCATAATTACGAGGAGGCGCAGGCTCTGTGCGATACGCTGGTATTGCGTGCGCGCGGTGGCGAACCTCTGGGGGCCGACGCGGCCTGCCGCGTAGCTCTGATTCTGGTACGGCTTGGCGAGGCCACTAATCTCGAGGACGAGAATACCGCTGCAGCGTGGCAGAATCTTCGGGTTGCTCTGGAGAATACTCCCGACTCGCTCGCGGATGTGATTCGCCGACTGCCGCCTGAGGATCAGGCAACGCTTATGATGCTGACCCGTCTGAATGTGCGCTCGGATACAACAGTAGCGGCGGAGTACCCTGACGAGTATCACGCACTTGAATCTGAAACAGCGACTTCCGATGATGAACTCCACTGAATCCTGGCAGGACAAGCTGCGCGCGATGCTCGAGGCTTCGGGCGGTGTACCGGAGGAAGAGTCCGCCCCTGTTGAGGAAACTTCCGGGACGCGCGGGCAAAAGACGCCGCTTACCCTCATTTACGAGCGGAAGGGGCGTGGAGGCAAGCAGGCGACCATCATATCGGGTTTTGAAGTAGACGATGCGGAGTTGCAAGATCTTGCGGCACGAATAAAGAAGAAGTTGGGAACAGGGGGGAGTGTTCGAAGCGGCGAAATCCTCATACAGGGCGACCGACGCGATGAGCTACGCCGCCTTCTTCCGGAGCTTGGCTTCAAGGTGCGTTGAAAAAAGGGCGGTCGCGCCCGAGTAGTAATCCAATCATTCTCAAGCCCTCACGGGCGCTGTCACAGTTAATTGCTCACCATCTATAAAGCATCCGCCGGCTCCGGCAAGACTTTTACACTTGTTCTCCGCTATATATCCATTCTTTTGGGAATGAAGCTTACGGCGGAGGATGGGAGCGTGCGGCATGTATTGAACATCGATAAGTATTTGCCCGGGGGGCATCGTCATCCCCGGAGGCATCGCGGCATTCTGGCAATAACTTTCACTAACAAGGCTACGGCCGAAATGAAGGCACGCATTGTCCAGAACCTGAACGAGCTTGCCCGTGAGCCCGAGGGGAAGAAGGACAACGGATACGTTCCGTCGCTTCTCGCACTTTACGGATGCTCGCGCCGCGAACTGGCCGATGCTGCGGCCCTGGCTGTAAAAGAGCTGCTTTGCGATTATTCGCAGTTCAATATCAGCACTATCGACTCTTTTTTTCAAGGCGTTCTGCGCGTGTTCGCACGAGAAGTTAATCACCAGGGCGACTATTCCGTGCAGCTTGACGATGCTGATGCCGTCGGAGCCGGCATTGGCATGATGCTGGATGACATCAATAACGGGAGCCATCCATCGGCTGCTCATCTTAAGCGTTGGATAGACACCCTGATGGCACGGAAGATCAGCGACGTATCGCGTTTTAATGTGTTCGATGCTGATTCGTCGCTCCGCTCCGGATTGCGCAAATTCGTTGAGAAAATGTGCGGCGAAGTATTCCGCAGGCATGCCGCCGAGATGGAGGCATATCTGTCGACCGACAAGGTCCGACGCCTTGGGCTGGCGTTTGCCAAAGAGCTTGATTCCCGTTTGCCGGAAGAGGCGCGGAAGCTTGCTGAGTCGTTTGTCCGGACGATGGAGCAGTATGGGGTGGAACCTGCCCAGATGAAGAACAACTTCGGGGCGCTGACGGAATGTTTGGCGAAAGGGGAGCTACCGGACGATAAAATGGCGGGACTGCGCGCGCCGGCCGGGTTTCTCAAATGGCTTGAACTTGATAATCCTGACAGTACGGTCGAACGCGACAAGCTTTTTACGAAGAGCCGGCTGCCCAAGGACGGCCGCAATCCTATTTACCCCGACGAAGCTTTCATAGCCGAGGGTGCGCGATTTGCGGCCGGGGTCAGAGAGCTGTATGTGCGTCATAAGATAGTCTCTGCCTGCCTGACGGCGTGCTATAATCTTGAATTCTTAGGATATGCCTCGCATTATATCGATATCTACCGACGCGAGAACAACCTGATACTCTTATCCGATACAAACGAATTGCTTCGCCGGATAATCAAGGAATCCGATCTGCCCTTTATCTATGAACGGATAGGTACGATCGTGACCAATCTTCTGATAGACGAATTTCAGGACACATCTGTCATGCAGTGGGAGAATCTCCGCCCGCTTGTGTCGCAGAGTCTCTCGCAGGGCTATGACAATCTGATTATCGGCGATGTGAAGCAGGCGATCTATCGCTTCCGAAATTCGGATTCGTCGATGCTCGACTCCGGGGTGCAGGCGCAGTTTCCGAAACTACATGAGGTGCGAGGAAATGTTCCTGCGGAGAATACCAACTACCGCTCTGCGCACGCGGTTGTCCGGTTCAACAACACGATGTTCCGTTTGCTTTCGCAACAGATTGGCGTCCCGGGTTACGAAGGCGTATGCCAGGCTCTTGCCCCAAACACGGCAAAGCAGCCCGGATATGTCCGTCTGGATTTCCTTTCCACCGCCGGGGCCACAGCGGCGGAGACAGACGCATTGTCTTTCCGCCGGATGGCGCAGGATATATTGCGTCAGCATGCCGAGGGCTATGACTGGAAGGATATTGCGGTGCTCGTGCGCGAGGCGAGCACGGGCGTGGCACTTGTGGCACAAATCATGGAGGAGTTCCCGGAAATTCCCTTTATCTCCGATGAGGCCCTGCTTCTGGATCGCTCGCCTGCTGTGCAACTGATTCTCAGTATGTTGCGTATTGTCGACGAGGCATATGCTTTTGCAGGTGATTCGCAACGGGAAATCCAGGAACGGCGCTATGCCACGCAGCGGGAGATAAACATGATGATAAGCCGCTTCAACTTCTATCTCGGAGACGGCGTTGAGGCCGAGGAAGCTCTTCGCAAGGCTATTGAGGACAGTCCGGAGGAGGCTGAAAAAATACATATCGATGTCGACGATGTGATACGTCGTCGTCCGGCTAATCCGGCAGCGCTTGTGGAGACGATCGTTGCAACGCGTCTGGGAGAGGATATCAGGCGCCGCGAATACATCTACATAGCTTCTTTTCAAGATGCCATGGAGCGCTTCTTCGCAACAAACGAAGGCGGAGTCAAGGCGTTCCTTGCATGGTGGGACGAGCACAAGGATAAGCTGGCCATAGCTTCGCCGCCCGACATCGATGCGGTTTCGGTTATGACCATTCATAAGTCAAAAGGCCTGGAATGGGCATGTGTGCATATACCTGATTGTTCGTGGGAGCTGTTCCGTCCTGACCCGCAGATATGGTATGATATCAGCCCCGTGCTTAAGGCCTGGATGCCAGAATGTATAGGACTTGAGCCTCCAATGCTGCTTGTGAAGAGCAGCGCGGCATTCGGGCTTGAAGGGTCTCCTCTGGCTCCCGCCTACCGTAAGGATATTGCCGAGCAGAGTGCCGACGGGTTGAACACGACTTACGTGGCCTTTACGCGAGCCCGCAACGAGCTATGCATCAGCTGCCGGGTGTCGGTCGACAAGAAGGGCGTAGAGTCCTTTGCGGGCGTTGGAGCTGACATTCGGGAGGCTTTCCGGCTTGCGCAGACGGAGCTTAATTCCGCGCTTGAGGCGGATAGTCTCTGTGTGCCCTTGTCGCTTGAGTTTTCGGAGAATCCTGAGGAAGCGCGCTATTCTTTTACGCTCGGAGCTCCTGCCCCGAAGTATGTGGAAGACAAGGGCTACAAAGAGAAAAAAGACGACGCGGCAGCAGCCTCGGACTCGTTCGAGCCCGGAGTATATGAGTCCGTGCTTCGGACGGACGCACGCGAGCTGACACGGGTGGACGATGTCCTGTCGAGGGCATACCTGTCGTTCGAGGACGAACCCGGAGATCATGATGAAGACCCTTATCTGAAAGCTACCGGCGACATCGAATCATTTTCGAACGAGCGTATGAGGCTCGCGGCAGCACGGGGAACCAATATCCATAATATTCTGGCCCTGATGCGTCATGTCTCAGATCTACCGGTGGCTCTTCGGGCTGTCGGGAGTTCGGCGCGTCTGTCGTCGGAGGATTGCGATGAAATAGAGCGCATCCTTACTGAGGCTTTCGAAGCTTCACCTCAGGCACGCATATGGTTTTCTGAGGGTCTCAAGGTCATGAGTGAGCGAAGCATTTACGTTCCGCTCAAGGATGAATATTATCGCCCTGACAGGGTGGTGCGTTTTCCTGACGGCCGAATCCATGTCATAGATTATAAATTCACGAGCCGCCATCTGGAGGAGCACGTTCCGCAGGTGCGTCACTATCGCGAGCTGCTCAAGGGCATCTATCCGGATGCGGAGATAAAGGCGTTCCTGTGGTATCCGGAATTGAAAATCCTTATGGAAGTGTGAACCCGCGACTCCTCATGCTTGTTTTTTAAGAAATAACGTTCAACTATATGAAAGCGAAATATAACATTATCCTCCGATGTGGACGCACCGTATTGGCTTGCGTAGCGGCTGTTGCAGTCTCGGCCGGACTGGGCTCGTGCATCGGATTGGATGCTGCCCTCGACTCCGGTGGCGTATACTGGAGCATAGACGATTATATCGGGGCGCCAGGCATATATGGTCCGGGTTGGGGCGCTCCGGCGCCTCCACCACCGGCATTTGCTCCCGTGCCCGGCCCAAGGCCTCCACTGCGCCCCGGAGTGCCGCCCGGTCCCGGCGTCCCTGTGCGGCCGCCGCAACCTAACAGGCCCGGTGGAGTAGCTCCTGCACCTCCCGTGTCGCCCGGTAATCCCGGACGTCCTTCCGGTTCCAACACCCGTCCCCCGGGCAGCTCCACCCGCCCTCGGTGAAAACTTTTTCCCTGCGATTGAGCAAAAGAGGATGCCATGGCGTTTCACTATCGATGCTGTGGCATTCTTTTTGCTGCAATATATATCTGATTTTGCGGAAAAGTGCCGCGAGATCTTGATATTTCAAAAAAAATATTGTAATTTTGCACGCTAATGTGCATCTATAACCGGATAAGCATAAGACATGAGACAACTTAAAATCATTAAATCAATTACTAACCGCGAAAGCGCCTCGCTCGACAAGTATCTTCAGGAAATCGGTCGTGAGGAGCTTATTTCGGTCGAAGAGGAAGTCGAGCTGGCCCAGCGTATCCGACAGGGCGACGAAGCTGCGCTCGACAAGCTCACCCGCGCAAATCTCCGATTCGTTGTATCCGTGGCCAAGCAGTACCAGAATCAGGGTCTATCGCTTCCCGATCTTATCAACGAAGGCAATGTAGGTCTCATTAAGGCAGCGCGGAAGTTCGACGAAACGCGTGGTTTCAAGTTTATCTCTTATGCTGTGTGGTGGATCCGTCAGTCCATTCTCCAGGCCCTTGCCGAGCAGAGCCGCATCGTGCGCCTTCCGCTCAATCAGGTTGGTTCGCTCAACAAGATCAGCAAGGCTCTCTCGAAGTTCGAGCAGGAGAATGAGCGCCGTCCT
>CAZBNM010000057.1:0-15284 GCA_964493495.1 uncultured Bacteroides sp. | reverse complement strand
GCAGATTCAAATATCTCTGTTGAAGATATGCGGGGCATGTCCCTACGGGCGGCCGAGGGCATTTTGGGGGTGTGGATTTTGAGGGGACGGTCTTGTTGGGTTGGGGATTTTTTTGTATTTTTGTGTGAGGGCGCTTTGCTCTCGGATTTCTAATGGTTGATTTGATGGATAGGTTTGATTCGGGTGTCATGAAGACGCGTGTGCTTTCGTTCTGCTGGCAACATTTTCTGCTGCTGTGTTCGCTTTATCTGATGACTCTGGGCGTGGCGCTGTGCGTTCAGTCGCGTCTTGGAAGCAGTGTTATCTCGTCGGTTCCGTTTGTGCTTTCTCTGGCAGGAGATGCGGGGCGTGGTGTGCCGGCATGGACTATAGGTGATTATACGATAGGTATGAATTTCCTGTTTGTATTCCTGCAGATTCTGATTCTTCGAAGGAGATTCGAGCTTTTGCAGCTTTTTCAGCTTGTAATCGGTTTTGTGTTCGGCTGGCTTATCGACGTGAATATGTCACTGACTTCGGGGCTTGATTGTTCGACTCTGTTGCGACAGGGTGTTGTGCAATTTGCGGGCTGTAAGGTGATGGGTGTTGGAATTGCGTTCGAGGTGCGATGCGGATCTGTAACGATGCCCGGGGAGGGTATCACGATTGCTCTGGGAAGGGTTGCGAAACAGCCATTCGCAAAGGTGAAGATTATCGTGGATACGACGCTTGTGTTCTGCGCTGTGGCGTTGGGATATTTGTTCTTTGACGCCTGGCTATGGAATGTGATAGGCGCGGGAACGCTGTTTGCAATGTTTTACGTCGGTCTGGTGGTTCGATTCATCAATCCACATATAATCTGGTTCGACAGGGTGCTAAAATATGTACCCGGTTTCCGCCGATATATTTTTGGATTGGCGCAATATATATTCAAGCGTTAGGGCTTGAATATAAAAGGTGGAATATTGTGCCCGGAGCGGGACTCGAACCCGCACAACCGTAATGGTCAAGGGATTTTAAGTCCCTCGTGTCTACCATTCCACCATCCGGGCGGCCAATTGATGTGCAAAGGTAGCTACAATTTTCAAGAGTAGCAAATTTTTTTTATTCTCCGGGCTTAAGATCAAGTCCTGTGCGCTCGTGAAGTCCGAAGAGGAGGTTCATGCAATGGATGGCATTTCCAACGGCTCCTTTCATGCGCGGGTCGATGGCGGCACGCAGTCGTACGTGTCCGTGTGCGGGCCGGGAGAGGGCAATGAAGCATTTGTTGCACCCTGCGAGAGGGGCATCGTTGGCGCCGCTGGGAAGTTCTGTGCCGGCGGGAAGGAGGAATGCGAAGTTGTGGTCGGAATACGCTTCTCGGAATGACCGTCGTATAGTTTCGTCATCCACGGCGCATGGGAATTCGATATCGACTGTCATCCCACGGAGGGAATGGGCCGGCGCTGTTGGAGCATGGAAGTTCACGGGAGCAGCGAATGAGCTTTGGACGGCGCGAAGGCATATCTCGGTTTCGCGGGCGGCACGAGCTGCATCGAATTCGGGACCTTCGACACGTATATCGAGGGGATCGGATGATGAAGGAAGCATCAATGCACGAGCGAAGGGGAATACGGCGTCGAGTGCGGCCATTGCGGGCGCGGTGGCCAACCGGACTGCTCTTGCTCCGCGAACCATTGCCTTGCGGTTGAGTTCCGGAATTCCGTAGACGAGTTTTTCATTGCCCTCGACGGCAGATGTCATGCCCGGAGCAGGAGGAAAGACGATGAGGCGGAATTCGGGGTCGGAATCAAGACGAGCCAATGCTTCATCGGGAACGCGATGTGCATCGAGGCAAAACAGCACATCGAGCTTCGAGAGGTCCAGGGAGCGCGTGTAGCGCAGATCGGAACTTCCATATACGTCGAAGACATCTTCCCAGAGAGGGCGCCCGGCGTGCTCCTCGTTTGCAAATCCCATAAACTGAATGTCGGGATGAATGAGGAGGAGTCGCACCAGGTCGCGCGCGTTGGGAGTATCGGTAGTGCCGTGGATACCGGCTTTAATCATTTGGGGGAGAGTTGAAGTGTTGCAGAATCGGGAATTTATTCGGCCGGTTTTATACGCTCAATGCCAGCGAGTATGCGCTTTACGGTTTCGTCCTTGCCCATAAGCTCAGAGACTTCGAACATGTGGGGGCCTTTACACTCTCCAACAACTGTGAGGCGGAAAGCGTTCATGACATTACCCATATGAAGACCGTTGGACTTGATCCACTCCATTACGACGGGCTCGACAGCAGCGGCGGAGAAATCTGTCTGATCCTCAAGGATGGATGCGAGGGTGTGCATGAGTCCGGGCATATCGGCGGACCAGCGCTTGCGTACGTCCTTTTCGCTGTATGTCTCAGGGGCAAGGAAGAAGAACGCCGCCTGATCCCAGAGGTCTTCGACGAAGTTGATGCGCCCCTTGACCATGCCCACAGCCCGAGCGATGTAGCTGTCGGAGAAATCATCGGGATTTACTCCGTGCGCGCGCATCACGGGCTTGAATAGCTCGGCGAGCTTCTCGTCGGGGAGAGCCTGAAGGTATGTGTGGTTGAACCATTTGCCTTTATCGAACGCGAAACGGGCACCGGAGCGGGAGCAATGCTCGAAGGAGAATTTGGAGATGAGCTGGTCCATGTCCATGACTTCGGTGTCGTCGCCGGGATTCCATCCGAGGAGAGCGAGGAAGTTGACGACGGCTTCGGGAAGATAGCCGCTCTCGCGGTATCCGCGGGAGACATCGCCGGAGGCGGGGTCGTGCCATTCGAGAGGGAAAACAGGGAATCCGAGTCTATCTCCGTCGCGCTTGCTGAGCTTGCCTTTGCCGTCGGGCTTGAGGAGCAGGGGCAGGTGGACGAAGTCGGGGGCTGTATCGGCCCAACCGAAGGCTTCGTAAAGGAGCACGTGGAGGGGAGCCGAGGGAAGCCATTCCTCGCCGCGGATTACATGGGACACCTTCATCAGGTGGTCATCGACGATGTTTGCGAGGTGGTATGTTGGCAGGTCGTCTGCGCTTTTGTAGAGCACCTTATCGTCGAGGATGTCGCTCTTGATAGAAACTTTGCCACGCAGGAGGTCGTTGACTTCGACGAGCCGTCCCGGCTCGACGAGAAAACGGACCACGTATTGCTCGCCTGAGTCGATGAGGCGTTTCACTTCGTCGGCAGGGAGGGTAAGGGAATTGCGCATGGACATGCGCGTGGATGCGTCGTACTGGAAATTGGGGACCTCGGCACGCCGAGCCTCGAGCTCTTCGGGAGTGTCGAAAGCGATGTATGCCTTGCCGTTGTCGAGGAGCTGCTTAACGTATTGGCGGTATATGTCGCGACGCTCGCTCTGCTTGTATGGTCCGTAGGGCCCTCCTTCGCGCACGCCTTCGTCGATGCCGATTCCAAGCCAGGCAAGAGCTTCGTTTATATAGTCTTCAGCACCGGGCACAAAGCGCCGGGAGTCGGTGTCTTCGATACGAAGAATCATCTTACCGCCATGTTTGCGGGCGAAAAGATAGTTGTAGAGAGCGGTGCGTACACCGCCGATATGCAGAGGCCCTGTGGGGGAGGGGGCAAAACGAACTCTTACTTCGCGTTCCATTGTCTGAGTATTATAGGATTGATTAATGAAAAATCAGTTGCAAAGGTAAGAAAAAAAAACGAAACGGCCACAAAAAGGAAATTTTGCCCATGTTCCATATTTTTCGTAAATTTGCAAGATATGAGAGAAGAGAGACCGAAACGTCTTGCAATACTCGGCGCCACGGGGTCGATAGGCATGCAGACCCTTGATATCGTGCGCCGGCATCCGGAGCTATACCGGGCCGAAGTGCTGTCGGCTGGCTCGCGGGTGGAAGAGCTTGCGGCGCTGGCGCGTGAGTTCCGGCCGTCGCTTGCCATAATAGCACGTCCCGAGCTTGAAGAGCGGCTGCGCGAGCTGCTCGGACCTATAGGTGTGGCTGTGGCTTCCGGGCCGGAGGCACTCTGCGCTGCTGCCGAGGCCGCGGATGTGGATATGGTAGTGACTGCGACGGTGGGTTACAGCGGTCTTGAGCCCACGGTACATGCAATCCGCGCAGGAAAGGAAATAGCGCTGGCCAACAAGGAGACGCTGGTTGTGGCCGGGGAATATATACGCCGCCTGATGGCTGAGAACCCCGAGGCGAGGATTTATCCGGTGGATTCGGAACATTCAGCCGTGGCGCAGTGTCTGGCCGGCGAAGATATGTCGAAGGTGCGCCGTCTGATAATAACCGCATCGGGCGGTCCGTTCAGAACATGGGATCCTGCACGCATTGAGCAGGCTACGGCGGCCGATGCGCTTCGGCATCCCAACTGGAATATGGGCGCTAAGATCACGATAGATTCCGCCACGATGCTCAACAAGGCTTTTGAGCTTATCGAGGCTCACTATCTGTTCGACATACCGGCAGAGCGCATCGAGGCGGTGGTGCATCCACAGTCGATAGTACACTCGATGGTGGAATTCGAGGACGGCGCCATAAAGGCCCAGTTAGGCGTGCCAGACATGCGTCTGCCTATAGCTTATGCGCTTGGGCGGAGCTCGCGTCTGGGGGGCGTGTCGGAAGCACTGACGCTCGAGAAAATGTCGCAGCTGACGTTCGAGGCGCCCGATGAGCGGAAGTTTCCGTGTTTGGGCTTCGCACGCCTGAGTCTGGAGCGACGCGGCACGACGGCCTGCACGGTGAACGGAGCCAACGAGGTGGCTGTGGCGGCTTTTCTGCAGGGGAAGATACCCTTCGGACGCATCTACAGCACGATAGCGCGGACGCTGGAGCGCGCAACGTATATAGCGCAGCCCGATTTTGCAGATTATGTGGCTTCGAATGCCGAAAGCCGCCGTCTTGCAGCAGAAGAGATAGGAATCGTACTTAATAAATAAGATATAGACGCAAATAAACTGAGATGGATTTATTAGTCAAGGCCGCCCAGCTCATACTGGCACTGGTGATATTGGTGACGGTGCATGAGTTCGGGCATTATGCTTTCGCCCGCATGTTCGGCGTGAAAGTCAACCGATTTTATCTGTTTTTCAACCCGTGGTTCTCGATTCTGAAATGGAATCCGATGAAAGGGACGCTTGAGCTGTTTCCCCACAACAGCAAGGACGGCGGTCCGGACAAGGCTGTGCGTACGTGGCGTGTGGGCAAGGAACACTCGCCTTGCCCCGACGGGAAGCCGACGTGGCGCGACACGATTTACGGCCTGGGCTGGGTGCCCTTAGGCGGGTACTGCGACATCGCCGGCATGATAGACGAGACAAAGGATGCCTCGAAGCTTGAGTCGGAGCCCCAGAGCTGGGAATTCAGGTCGAAACCAGCATGGCAGCGTCTGTTGGTGATGGTTGCCGGTGTTTTGCTGAATTTCGTGCTGGCCATAGCAATATATATTGGCATTGCTTTCCACTGGGGCGACAATGTGATCCCTTATCAGGCAATGACCGAGGGCATGGATTTCAGCGAGGAGATGAAGGAAGCCGGCTTCCGCGACGGGGACCGGCTACTGAGCATAGACGGGCGTCGGCTCGATGCGAAGGACTACGCAGCGGGCTGGGAGATGATCCAACCCGGGGCGAAGGTTGGAGTGCTCCGCGACGGGGAGGAAACGGTGATAGAGGTTTCCGACGGCCTTGTAAAGGCTATGGCCACGAAGGGCAAGGACTACCGGCCTATGTCGATGCGCGTGCCGGTGGTTGTGGCCAAACTGCTACCCGGCGAGGGGGCGGCGGAGGGCGGTATCTCTCAAGGCGACCGTATCCTCAAGGTCGGCACAGACACCACGCCTTCGATAAGCGAGTTCATGCCGGCACTGCAGAAGGCCAAGGGCGCCTCGACGCCGATGCTCGTGCGTCATGCCGACGGGAGCGAAAGCGTGATGGACGTGGCTGTGAACGAATATGGCAAGATCGGCATCCAGATGCTTTCGCCACTCGAGATCTTCGATCTGGAGACTGTGCGCTACAGCCTTTTCGGAGCCATTCCCCGCGGTTGGGATATAGGCACGACGCAGCTGAGCACTTATGTATCGTCGCTCGGGCTTATTTTCTCGAAGGAAGGTGCGCAGAGCCTTGGAGGCTTCGGCACGCTGGGCGATCTCTTTCCGACGCAATGGAACTGGTATTCGTTCTGGCAGATCACGGCTTTCCTCTCGATTATTCTGGCGTTCATGAATATAATTCCAATTCCCGGGCTCGACGGCGGCCATACACTTTTCCTGCTTGTGGAGATATTGACTCGCCGCAAGCCGTCGGACCGTTTCCTTGAAATCGCCAATACGGTGGGGTTTGCCTTCCTACTTCTTCTTCTGGTCTATGCCAACGGCAATGACATCTACCGCTACTTCCTGAAATGAAAACACTTCCAACATTGAAACTGCGGCGCGGCAAGGAAGAGTCGCTGGACCGCTATCATCCCTGGGTGTTCTCCGGAGCACTCACACAGATGCCAGGCGAGGGAGCCGGAATTGAAGAGGGCGACTTGGTTCAGGTCGTGGCATCGGACGGTCGCGTCATAGGCACGGGACATTTTCAGATAGGTTCGATAGCCGTGCGCATGCTTTCGTTCGATCCGGCGGAGGCGATAGACGGCGAGTTCTACCGCCGGCGGCTGCGGGAGGCCTACGCTCTTCGCGAGGCACTGGGGCTAAGGCGCGAGGACAATACGGCTTTCCGCCTCGTCCATGGCGAGGGTGATTTTCTTCCGGGACTGGTTGTGGATGTGTACGGGCGCACGGCCGTGCTTCAGGCCCATTCACCCGGCATGCACTTTGCCCGCGAGACAGTCGCACGGGAGCTCGTGGAAATTCCCGGTCTGGGTGTGGAGAGTGTCTACTACAAGTCGGAGACGACCTTGCCCTACAAGGCTCATCTCGACCCTCAGAATGCTTATATCATGGGCGATTTCCGAGGCGATGAGGCGATTGAGAACGGGCTGCGTTTCCGCATCGACTGGCTGCGGGGGCAGAAGACTGGCTTTTTCGTGGACCAGCGGGATAACCGCACACTGCTTCGGCATTACAGCGCCGGACGTAGGGTGCTGAACATGTTCTGCTATACGGGCGGCTTCAGTGTGTACTCGCTTGCGGGAGGCGCCGGGAAGGTGGATTCTGTGGATTCGTCGGCCAAGGCCATATCCCTCACTGATGCCAATGTGGCCCTGAATTTCGGTGAAGGCGCCGGCGGCCGCCACCGCTCCTTCGCTGAGGATGCCTTCAAATTTCTGGACAATATGGAGTCGGGAGCCTACGACCTCATAGTGCTCGATCCGCCGGCCTTTGCCAAGCACCGCAGCGCGCTGCGCAATGCCTTGCGCGGCTATCAGCGCATCAACGCGCGGGCGTTCGAGAAGATCGCTCCCGGAGGCGTGCTGTTCACCTTTTCATGCTCGCAGGCCGTGAGCAAGGAGCAGTTCCGACTTGCCGTGTTCTCCGCTGCGGCCCAGACGGGGCGGCGTGTTCGCATACTCCATCAGCTCACGCAGCCGGCCGACCATCCGGTGAATATCTATCATCCCGAGGGCGAGTACCTCAAGGGGCTTGTGCTTTACGTAGAATAACCAATACACTATCATAGAATGAAAAAACTGATAATTGCAACAGCCATGGCAGGACTTTTTGCGGCATCGTGCTCACGGGGAGGCGATGCAGGCGCCGCCGCGGACACGGAGTTCGACTACACGGCCGACCGTTTCGCCGACATCGAGGTGCTCCGCTATCAGGTGCCCGATTTCGACAGTCTCACTTTGAACCAGAAGATTCTGGTGTATTACCTCCAGGAGGCCGCCCTCTGGGGCCGCGACATCCTCTGGGATCAGAACTACAAACACAACCTGGCGATACGCGAGCTTCTGGAGGGCGTATACGACAATTATACCGGAAGTCGCGACACGGAGGATTTCAAGGCTTTCGAGACTTATCTGAAGCAGGTGTGGTTTGCCAACGGTATCCATCACCATTATTCAAACGATAAGTTCGTACCCGGTTTTTCACGCGTATTTCTGGAGGAGCAGATCGCCGCTCTGCCCGTAAAACCGGAGGGCGCGGATGAGCTTGTCGAAGTGATTTTCAATCCCGCAATCGCTCCCAAGAAGGTCAATCAGGCCGAGGGCGAGGATCTTATCGCGACTTCTGCCGTGAATATGTATGGCCCGGGCGTGACGCAGAAGGATGTTGAGGATTACTTTGCCGCCATCAAAAACCCTGCTGACGCCACACCTGTTTCCTACGGCCTGAACACGCGTATCGAGAAGGACGCCAACGGCAAGATCGTAGAGATTCCTTACAAGCTCGGCGGTCTTTACGGCGAGGCTATAGCTCATATTGTGGATAATCTCACGAAGGCCATGCCTTATGCCGAGAACGATGCGCAGAAGGAGATCATCGCTTCGTTGATCGAATTCTATACCACAGGTAGCCTCAAGACTTTCGATGACTACTCAATCAAGTGGGCCGAGGACACGGCCTCGCAGGTGGATTTCATAAACGGTTTCATCGAGAGCTACAACGATCCCCTGGGCATGACCGGCTCCTGGGAATCCATCGTGAATTTCAAGAATATCCCCGCAAGCCACCGAACGGAGGTGCTGTCGTCCAACGCGCAGTGGTTCGAGGACAATTCGCCCGTTGATGCCCGCTTCAAGAAGGAGAAAGTGAAAGGCGTGTCGGCCAAGGTTATCACGGCAGCCATTCTTGCCGGCGACTCCTATCCCGCCACCCCCATCGGCATCAATCTTCCCAATGCCAACTGGATTCGCGCAGCTCATGGCTCCAAGAGCGTGACGCTTGAGAACATCACGCAGGCCTACGACGAGGCTTCGCATGGCAATGGCTTCAACGAAGAATTCGTAATCGACGAGGAGACAGCCAAGCTTCTGGACGACTATCTGTTCATCACGGACAATCTGCACACCGACCTCCACGAGTGCCTCGGGCATGGCTCGGGCAAGCTGTTGCCCGGTGTGGACCCCGATGCGCTCAAGGCTCACGGCTCCACGCTCGAGGAGACGCGCGCCGACCTGTTCGCGCTCTACTATCTCGCCGATCCCAAGCTGGTGGAAATAGGATTGCTCGATAATCCGGAAGCTTACAAGGCGGAATATTACAAGTATATCCTCAACGGCATGATGACGCAGCTGATGCGCATCGAGCCCGGAAAGGATGTCGAGGAAGCGCACATGCGCAATCGCAAGCTTATCGCCGAATGGGCCTACGAGCATGGCAAGGACGCCAATGTCATCGAGCTCGTGGAGCGCGACGGCAAAACCTTTGTGAAAATCAACGACTATCAGGCTCTTCGCGGACTCTTCGGCGAGCTCCTTGCCGAGATCCAGCGTATCCGTTCCACCGGTGATTATGCCGCAGGCCGCGACCTTGTGGAGAAGTATGCCGTGAAGGTGGATCCGAAGCTTCACAAGGAAGTTCTCGACCGGTACGCCAAGCTCGACATCGCTCCTTACAAGGGCTTTGTAAATCCTTCCTATAAACTTGTGAAGGACAAGGATGGCAATATCACTGATGTCAAGATTGTCTATGGCGAGGAGTATGTCGGCCAGATGCAGCGTTATTCCCGCGACTACCATCCTCTGAAGAAATAGTTTTTTTCTTATATCAACGTGTGCGGCCTTCCGAAATATAAAAGTCGGGAGGCCGTACTGATTTATGATATAAACAATATGACGATTGAAAGCGTTTTCATTTTAATAACTTTAAAACCCTCCTATGATAAAATGAGAAAAAGTACAATGCTTATTTTCCTGCTGGTTACAGGATTATCAATCTCGGCAGCAAACCGTGGAAAGGCGAATGCTCTTGCTCGCATTTTCAAGTCGTCGAATACGGCTCTTACGTCAAAGGCAGAAAAGTCCGAATCAATCTATGACGCTCTATCCGGGCAGTATAAAACAGGTAAGATTTCGGCCGACAGTGTTATATCCCTTGCAAAGTATCATAAGGTCTGGAGTCCTGAACTGGCAGAACGCTGTCTGAGTCTTGTCGGTAGTGACAATCCTCGAGCCGCAATGGAACTTGGCGCGCTCTATGCGTTTTCGCCGGAGTTTTCGGGACGGTCGGCGGAAGGACTGAGACTCCTTGAAAAGGCAGCCAAATCAGGCCAGAATGAGGCTAATTGCTACCTTGGTCTATATTACTTCAACAAAAAGGACTACAAGAAAGCGAAATCTTACGTAGAGGCCTGCAACCCCATGTATGGATTAGGCTATACGATTTTGGGAAGCATGTACACATCGGGTGCCGGTGTTGGGGAAGACTTGGGTAAGGCTCGTGAAAATTTTCATCAGGCCGCACTTAAAGGTTATCCCAGAGGAATGGCCCTATACGGCTTTAATCTCCGTGCAAGCGCCGGAGGCCCGATTGATTATCCGGGTTCGTTTTTCTGGTTGTATATTGCAGGAGATCTCGGTGACGATGCCGCACGGACAGCTTTGTACCTGCCGCGCCGCGGAGAGTCCCGCGGCAATTCCGAGACCGTAAAGGATGCATTGACTGCCTTGCAGTTTATTGAGGCAGCCCAGTCGGGAAAGAAGATTCAGAACGAGCCGATATATAAGGAGGGGTTCCTGATTGGCCTCAAGGAGTATGAAAAGGCCGCCGAGCAGGGAGATGATTGGGCGCGCTTCTACCTCGGCAGTATGAACTACAATGGCGATTTCCTGAATCAGAACTATAAGCAGGTGTTGCATTACTACACACCGATAGCACAGAATGGAAAGCTACCGGCCGCAGCGCTTGCTCTTGTACACGAAAGGCTTGCAAAAATGTATACCGAAGGGAAGGGTGTGAAGGCAAACCCGTCGGAGGCTGCACGCCATTTGCGCAAGGCAGCTCAATACGGCAGTCTGTCAGCCTATAAGACCGTAGAAAAAATCACGGACTGATATCTGGCGCTTCACAAATCGAAATATTAATGCAGGAGGCGTGCTACAAAAAGCACGCCTCCTGCCGTTGTCAATACTCAGATTTTTACTCCGAGGCGGCGACGCATGTCGGCGGCCAGTGCCGATTTTGATTCGATGTGGTTCCGCACCATGCATACGAATCCGTCTTTGTCAAATTCACCGCGTACCTGACGGAAGTCCTCCGAGCGCGTTTCCTGACGGCAGTCCGCGCCGAAGCCCGTAGAGGACACGTTCGAATATTCTTTGCGTGCATCTTCGTGCAGCATCCTGTCGAGCGCTACCACGGACTGCTCCCAGCGGTCGGTCAGCGCCAGCACATCCTCCTTCGTTATTTCGGAGATTTCTTTGCCGGCCCAGGCCTTGAAATTGTCGGCCACCCAGGTCCATTCCATATCGTAGTAGTCGGCGGCAAGAGCCTGAATGCGTTTTTCGATAACATCGAGGCTGTCGAGCGTGCCGTTCTCCACCTCGTTGCAGAGGCGCTCGATTTCCGACTGGGGTGCGAACATGCCTGCCAGATCGAGCCACTGTCCTGTGCCTGCGGCGTGGGTCGGACGCAGGCGCTCGCGGATCTCATCGTCCGTCGGATTGTTGAGCTCCTTCAGGCGCGTAAGCATCGAGTTGCCGAAGAATTTGTCAAGGGCTATGCGGTAGTATTCGCGGCCCTTCCGGAGCGCGCGGGCCTCGATGGTCATGCCGCAGTAGGAGAAGTGGTCGGACGTTATGCCCTCGGTGCACTCGATGGTATTGAGCAGGTCGATTCCGAGCAGCATTTTGCGGGCCGTGTAGGGCGAGAGGATGTTGAAATTGATTGCGTCCAGACGCTTTTCATCGGGGTGGCGTTTGTCGCGGCGCGGCCACTTCTGCGCGTCGCGCACCGTGCCCACGCTCTTCAGGTTCACGCCCGGCACGAGGAAAGTCGTACCGCGGTTCTCGATCAGATAGGAGAAGGGCAGCATAGACGTGTCGGGATGATTCACGTGGCGGCCCATGACAAGCGAGAAGGCTCCGATGCGCGCAGGCCAGAGAATATATGAATCCGAGGTGGTCTTTGACCCTCGTTCGGCCACACCCTGATGAAGCGGGCCGAGCTTATACATGTGGTTGCTCTGGTTGGAGCCCGAGCCGGCGTTAAGGAATGAGAAGAGGCCGGCGATGAGCAGCGACGACTTGTGCATCGTCACGGTGTAAGGGCCTGCGAAGATCGCACAGGCCTCGCCGTTTTCGCAGGCGCAGTTGGCGAAGAATAGCGAGTCGTGGGCCGAGAAAAGATGCGTAAGATGGCAGGCCTGACCGATGAAGCAGTTGAGCACCACGGCGCCGTCCTCGATTCGGGCGCCGGAAGCCACCACGAAATGGTCGGCGATGACACCCGAGCCGATAAGCACCGGAGCCACTTCGGAGGCGGCGATGGTGCCGTCGTTCAGGCGCGACGCGCCCTCGATTGTGGCATGCGCGCCTATGCGCACGTTTCGGATTTCAGGCGTATTTACTATGCGTGCGCCCTTGCCTATGGTTGCGCGCTCCGTGCGGCATGTTTCCGCATGGGCCTTGATCATGCCGCGCAGGGTGTCGATCAATCCCGGGCGATGCCTGTACATGGCCAGCAGCCATGCGATCTGCGCCGACAGGCGTTCGTAGGCGGGCACTTCGCGGCCTCCGGTCTCGTTGAGTACCGACACCTCGGTGCCTATGCCGAAGGTGCTGTCGCCCGTGGCCACAATGCAGCCCACGTTCTCGATGAACACATCGGATTCGATATCGCAGTTTGCAATGTAGTTCGACACGCGACGGATGTACACGTCTGCTCCGACCGAGCAGTTGTGCAGGGTTGCGTCGGAAATGCCCGCGCTTACTTCAAGCCCCCCCGGAAGTGAGAAACGGCGTGTGAAAGTGGACAGGCGGATGTCGCCCGAAAAGCGTACGTTGCGCAGGGGCACGGGCGAGAAATCAGGGTGTACGAGCACTCGGGTCCAGTCGTCGCAGCTGCAGCCGGCTGCTTCCAGTGCGGCCACTTCGACGGTGCTAAGTGAGCGGTATTGCATAGGTTACGTAGAGTTTGGTTGAGTATAAGTGATTTCGCTCACAAAAATAGCAAAAAATAATCATAGCGACAAAAAAATTGCAGATTGCCCGGAAAGTTCTTATCTTTGCAGGCCAATCATTCAAAAATTACACATTGTTTTCCTACACCATGGAATCAAAAGAGAATACAGCGAAGACACACACTTTTGACGAGGCTTTTCAGGCTTCGCGCAGCTACTTTGGAGGCGATGAGCTCGCTGCCCGTGTATGGGTCAGCAAGTATGCCCTCAAGGATTCTTTCGGCAACATCTACGAGCTTACGCCCGAAGACATGCATCGCCGTCTGGCCTCCGAGATAGTGCGCATCGAAAATAAGTATCCCAACCCCATGAGCTTCGATGAGGTGTTCGGCCTCCTCGACCATTTCCGATATGTGGTGCCTCAGGGCAGTCCCATGAGCGGAATCGGCAACCCTTATCAGGTCGGCTCTCTCTCGAACTGTTTTGTCATAGGTCTTGACGGCAGCCCCGACAGCTATGGGGGTATCATACGTATAGACGAGGAGCAGGTGCAGCTCATGAAGCGCCGAGGCGGGGTTGGCCACGACCTCTCGCACATACGTCCCAAGGGCATGCCCGTGAAGAATTCGGCTCTGACTTCCACCGGCCTTGTGCCCTTCATGGAGCGCTACTCGAATTCCACGCGCGAAGTCGCGCAGGACGGCCG
Organism: uncultured Bacteroides sp.; assembly: GCA_964493495.1. Taxonomy (GTDB): domain Bacteria; phylum Bacteroidota; class Bacteroidia; order Bacteroidales; family Muribaculaceae; genus CAG-873. Next base: position 1,607 of record CAZBNM010000057.1, on the reverse strand, counting down.
CCGCGGTGCACTCATGATGACCGTGAGCATACGCCACCCCGAAGCCGAGGCTTTCATTGACGCGAAGATGACAGAAGGCCGTGTCACGGGTGCTAATGTCAGCGTGCGTATCGATGATGATTTCATGCGAGCTGTTGAAAGCGGTGAGGAGTACACACAGGTATATCCCGTGGATTCTACCGACCCCAAGGTCTCTGTAGGCATCGACGCCCGTCGTCTGTGGGATAAGATCATACACAACGCATGGAAGAGCGCCGAGCCCGGTGTGCTGTTCTGGGATACCATCACGCGCGAGAGTGTTCCCGACTGTTATGCCGATCTCGGCTTCCGTACTATCTCCACGAATCCCTGCGGTGAGATTCCTCTCTGCCCCTATGATTCGTGCCGGCTTCTGGCAATTAATCTGTATTCCTACGTCCGCAATCCTTTCACGCCCGAGGCTTCCTTCGATTTCGATCTTTTCCGCAAGCATGTGGCCATGGCCCAGCGCATCATGGACGACATCATCGACCTCGAAATGGAAAAGATCGATGCTATTCTTGCAAAGATCGACCGCGACCCCGAGACGGAGGAGGTCAAGGAAACCGAACGCCGCTTGTGGACAAAGATTCGCACCAAGACCCTCAAGGGCCGTCGAACCGGTGTGGGTACAACGGCCGAGGGCGATATGATAGCAGCCATGGGGCTGACCTACGGCACCCCCGAGGCAACCGATTTCTCCGAGAGCGTGCATCGTGCGCTCGCATTGGCTGCTTACGGCTCCAGCGTGCAGATGGCCGAAGAGCGCGGGGCGTTCGAGGTCTACGATACCGAGCGAGAGAAAAATAATCCCTATATAAAGCGTCTCGCCGAGGCCGACCCCGAAATGTACGAGCGCATGAAGCGAAGCGGGCGCCGCAATATCGCTTGCCTCACAATCGCACCTACGGGCACTGTGAGCCTTATGACTCAGACGTCCTCAGGCATTGAACCCGTGTTTATGCCCGTATATAAACGCCGTCGTAAGATCAATGCCAACGATAGCGGCTCGCGCGTCGATTATGTGGATGATACGGGCGATGCTTTCGAGGAATATGTCGTTTACCATCCCAAGTTCCTTGAATGGATGAAGACACAGGGAATTGAACCTCGCGATGACTACAGCCAGGAAGAAATCGAAGCTCTGGTGGCCCGCTCGCCATACCGCGGCGCATCCGCCGCCGAAATCGACTGGCTTGAAAAGGTCAAGATGCAGGGACGCATCCAGAAGTGGGTGGACCACAGCATTTCCGTCACCATAAATCTTCCTGCCGATGTGAGCGAGGAAACTGTCAATCGTCTTTATCTCGAAGCATGGCATGCCGGCTGCAAAGGCTGCACCGTCTATCGCGACGGCTCGCGCTCCGGTGTTCTCGTTGCTCTTGAGGAAAAGTCAAAGAAGAAGAAAGAGGCGCCTGCTCCCGCCGGTGAGATTCCCCAGCATGTGCTTGTGCGCCCCATAGAGCTTGAGGCCGATGTCGTGCGTTTCCAGAACAACAAGGAAAAGTGGATTGCCTTCGTGTGTCTGAATGATGCGGCGCCCTCCGAGATCTACACAGGTCTGGCCGATGACGAAGAAGGCATTTTCT
>CAZBNM010000056.1:0-15863 GCA_964493495.1 uncultured Bacteroides sp. | reverse complement strand
ATATGTCGCGTACGTTCACGCGTATAGGCAAAGAAATCACTATCGCCGCCAAGGCCGGCGGCCCGGATCCCGATACGAACCCCCGTCTGCGTGCTCTGATGCAGAATGCCAAGGCTGCCAACATGCCTAAGGATACTGTTGAGCGCGCTATCAAGAAGGCCACAGAAAAGGATGCAGGCGACTACAAGGAGATTTCCTACGAAGGCTATGGCCCCCACGGAATTGCCATATTCGTTGAGGCAGCCACGGACAATAATACCCGCACCGTGGCTAACGTGCGCTCCTATTTCAATAAATTCGGTGGCACCCTGGGCACTCAGGGCTCGCTGACCTTCCTTTTCGACCACAAGTGCGTGTTCAAGATCAAACCCAAGGACGGCGTGAGCCTCGATGATCTGGAGCTCGAGCTGATCGACTACGGCGTGGACGAACTGGGCCATGACGAGGACGAGGACGGCAACCAGCAGATCGTGCTCTACGGTGCGTTCGAGGAATATTCCCATATCCAGAAGTATCTCGAGGAGAACGGCTATGAGATCATCTCCTCCGAGTTCGAGCGCATTCCCAACGACCTCAAGGACGTGACTCCCGAGCAGCGCGAAGCCGTACAGAAGCTCCTCGACAAGATCGAGGAAGACGAAGATGTGCAGAACGTCTTCCACAACATGAAGGAAGAGGAAGAATAATCCCTAATCTTATTTTTTCGATTATACATTTAGCAGGCTGCCTGACGATATGTTAGGTGGCCTGTTTCAATAATGAAGAAAAAAGATTTGTATTTATTCCAGAAATACTGTAGTTTTGCAGTAAAAATGGAATAGACATGATGCGAAACCAATACCTGAAAAGAGATAGCTACCTTGAAAAGCTGATACTCAGAAAGGATAACGGCGAGGTGAAGATTATCACTGGTCCTCGGCGATGCGGTAAATCCTGGCTTTTAAGTCACATATTCCGAGACTATCTTCTTGAGAGCAATGTCAAGGAAGAAAACATCATCACAATTGATTTTGATAAGGATGATGATAAGCACGATTTCGATGTGCTGGACCACAAGGCTGTCAAGAATTATATCTACTCGCGTATAAAGAGCGATGATGAGAATTACTATGTGTTTCTTGATGAGATACAGGAACTTGAAGATTTTGAGCGGCTCGTGAATGGTTTGAATGGACATGAGAATGTCGATGTATATGTGACCGGGAGTAACTCACGTTTCCTGTCCAAGGATATTCACACTATATTTCGCGGACGAGGAGATGAAATTCGTGTATATCCTCTTTCTTTCAGAGAGTTTTGCCGGACTTATGACAATATCCGGGAAGCATGGAAACAATATTATACTTTCGGAGGGATGCCTCGTCTGTTGCATTATAGCGATAACGAACAAAAAATCTCCTATCTGCAAAAACTGTGGGATAAGACATATCTTGACGATGTTGTGGAAAGGAATAATGTCAGGAACGAGCTGGCTTTGTCAAGATTGGCAACCTCGCTATGTAGCTCTATAGGGTCCTTGACAAACCCTGCAAGATTATCCAATACTCTGGAGTCAGTGCAGAAAATGAAGATAGATCCCAAGACGGTCGCATCCTACATATCATTTCTTGAAAATGCTTTTCTCTTTGAGAGCTCTGAGAGATATGATGTGAAGGGAAAGCGATATTTTGAGTCTACGAAGAAATATTACTGCGTTGATGTCGGACTGAGAAATGCCCGTCTGAACTTCCGTCAGCAAGAACCGACACATATCATGGAGAATGTCCTCTACAACCATCTGCGAGTCCTCGGATTCCTTGTTGATGTCGGTGTCGTTGAGAGCCGTGAAATGAAAGACGGCAAACAGATGTTTATTCAGAGAGAAATCGATTTTGTGGTAAACAAGGGCGATCAGAAGTACTATATCCAGTCGGCATACTCAATCCCAACTGAAGAAAAGAGAGCGCAGGAGCTGGCGTCACTGCTTAAAGTATCAGATTCGTTCAGGAAAATTGTAGTTGTGGCTGATGATATAATGCCATATACGGATGACAATGGGATTTACTTTACAGGTCTTTTTGATTTTCTGTTGAAAGACGATTGGCAATAAATCGCCGCTTATCCATGAGGGTGCACCTAATTGAACGGCACCCTCTAAAAATTTGTGTCTGTGAGTGGCGCAGGCTTATTTGGCGCGGAGGCGAGCTTCTTCGAGAATTGCAGTCGAGAGAGACATGAACATGAAGGCGTTGCTCCAGCGCATGTAGCTGATTCGGCTTGATTTGCCTTTCTTGAGCTGGTAGTAGAAGAAACCTTTCGGATCCTGCATGTCGTCGATAGCACGGTGGAGTACTTTCATGGCTAAGTCGCGATGCCGGGGATATGTGTGCGTGCGGCTTAGCGTCACAGGAAGTTGCCCGGGGCAGTGAATATCGATGGGGTAGGTCCGGTTGTGATAATATGAGGATTGTCCGGTTTCGTGGTCGAAGAATGTTTTGATATAATAATCAAGTCCTTTGGTGATGTACTCGTGGAACGAGCGGTCGCCCGTGCAGTCCTCGTAAGCGCTAATTCCGTCGAGATTGTAGCCTGTGTGGAAGGAATCGATCCAACTCGTCACGGGCTTAACGCCGTATGTCCATGAGCCGTCAGATTTTTGGTCGGCGCAGCATGCGGTGACGGAAGCACGTGCAAGCGCCGTGAGTTCTTCACCGTTTTCAGCTCCGGACTTGGCGCAGAGACTCAGCAGACGCGAGCCTAACAGTGAGGCATTGTAGATGGTGTCGTTACCGGGCATGCGGCTGTAGGAAAAGATGAATCCGTGCTTGTGAGGTGTACGGCGCAGATCGTCTGTCACGAAGCGCGCGGAGCTCAGAGCCGTCTCCTTCCAGTCTTCACGGCCGAACATGCCGGCGGCTCGGAGAAGCGCTCCCGCGCAGAAATTTGTGGCGACGACGGTGGGCTCGTTTGCCGGGAAGAGAAATTCGCGGCGACACTGCCAGGGGAAGTTATAGCCCCAGGCCGCGCCTGAAAAGCCCGGGCTCCGGAGCTCGATCAGAAGCTCGGCAAGCTTTTGCGCCTGCGCTTTCAGGCTTGTTTCCGAACCAAGTTTTTCGGCAAGCGCAGGCATGATGTGTACAGCCTCGATGAGGTTGAGATATCCGTCCAGAAAGAGGCCAATGCCCTTTGCGTTGTAGTCCTTGGCTATACCGACGAGCGGCCGCAGATTCACTGGAAGTCTCTTGAACAGCTGAATCCACACCAGGCGCGCTACTGCTGACCTTCCTACGAGCGGTAATGCTTTGAAAAACTTGGAGTTGAGACCGTCATAGGGATCATAGCCCTTGAAGTTTTCGTTTTCGCAGTAATCTTTAAGTCGTGCAAGGGAATCAACGATTTTATCCATGGTTTCAGTGGAAGAATTTGCTGTAGAATTGGACGACGGATTCACGGGAGTATTCTTTTTCGGCCGTAGCGCGCGGGTCGTAGCAGTCGGGCCGGCGGGCGATTTTCTCTATTGCCTCGATGACCTTTCGGGCTCGTTCTTCGGGGGAATCGGAGTAGGGAGCAAGCTCACCGCTCCGGCCCGGCACGACAAATTCGGGGAAGGCGCAGATGTCGTGTGCGATTACGGGCACTCCGCAGCCCATGGCTTCGAGGGCCACGAGCCCGAGGCTTTCGCCGATTACTGCCGAGGACAGCACGAGAGCCACATCAAGCCCCTGATAGAAACGGGGCATATCTGCCTTTTTCATACGGGGCATGAGATCTATGTCAGCGCCGGTGGCTCTGAACAGGGGCAGGAAGCGATCGAGCTCCGTGCCATAGCTTATTATCCGGAACCTGACAGGGCGTCCGAGGGCGCTCGTCAGCTCCGCATGCGACTCCATAAGGCAAAGCAGGACGTCGGCGCCTTTGGTGGCTTTTATTTCGCCCGGAAATCCGATGGTGTAGGATTTGCTGTCCCGGGCTTCCGGGCGCGGCGAGAAGGCCTTTAAATCGACTCCTCCGCTGGGCGATACGGCTATCTGCTCCTTCGCCAGGGGTGTGGCCTTGAGAATCTTTTCGCGGAAGAAGCGAGAGGGCGCGATATGGCGGTATTTTTTCAGCCGTTTCCCAAGTCGGCGCACGAGTATGCGGTCGAATCGCGAAGTGCTCACGAGTTCCTTGCCGTGCCAATGGATGACAAGCTTGCGGCCGTCGCGGGGGAGGCTACGGTTGAAAAGCACCGGGAAGCAGTATGTGAAATGGTGGAGATATATTGCGTCGTAGTCCGAGAGGTCGCGCGTCAGGAGCTTCCACCAGAAGGAAGCGTATGATTTCAGTTTATGTCCCTTCCCGGCCCCGGAATAGCGTATGGCAAGGACGCTGACATCATGTCCGGCTTCGGCAAGTTCTTCGGCCATGGTGCGGGCGTATGTGCCCATGCCGGGGAAGCGCTCGGAGGGATAGGCGTTGTTGATAAGCAGTATCTTAGCCATATCGCTTAGCGTCCGAGAATCGTGCGGATTATTTTTCTTGCGCCGCTGGCAGCCGAGCGGTAGGGCTTCATATGGGCGCTCAGTGTGGTGTGGATAGCAAGACGTGTGCCCAGTATCCGCTTTAAGCTCTTGAAGCTCAGGAGCTCTGCGTTGTCCGTGTCGAAGTTCCGGATAAAATCCGTGGGGTATCCGCTTTCTATCAGGAAGCTGAGATAGCGCACGTAATGGCGGAGCGATATGGGCCCGAAAACGTCGGAATCGGCGAGGAATTTCCGCACCCAGTTCTGCGCTTTAAGAAGCTGGGTGAGCTGATTCTCCGACAGTCGGTTTTGTGTCATCGAGGCTCCGTTGAGGAAGTAGACATAGGTGCCGAATCCCACGGGCGCTATCGTGCGGGCCACCGTGAGCAGCTGAGTGAGCAGCAGACGGTCCTCGGCGAAGGAGTGGTTCATGAAGGTTGTGTAGCTCCGTCCTTCGAAGAGCCGTCGGTGGTAGAGCGAGCCGCAGAGCGTGCAGAGCGTGCCGGACATGATGGCCCGGAGGTATGTTTCGGGTGTCGTGTCAAGACGCTGCGAGCGCTCCACGAGTGTGCGACGCCCGGAGGGCTTTTCGAAATAGAAGTCTCCGACAGCTATGTCAGCATCCGCTGCCACGGCGGCTTCATATAGGGCCATGAGCGTTCCCTCGGGCATGTAGTCGTCGCTGTCGCAGAAGAAGATAAATTCGCCGTCGGCATTCTCGTAGCCGGTCTTGCGGGCCATCATGAGGCCTTCGTTCCGGGGTTTGTCGATAACCTTTATCCGTTCAGGCTCGCGGGCTGCATACTCCCTGAGAATCGCCGGGGAACTGTCGGGCGAAGCGTCGTTGACGCATACGAGCTGGATGTCCGTGAGCGACTGGCTCAACACCGAGTCGAGACAACGCGCGAGGTAGCGTTCGACGTTGTACACCGGAATACAGACGGAGACTTTCGGTTTGTGTGTGGAGGTCATGTAACCGGAGCTTTAATCCCTTCGTTGACTTGCCGGCCCCGCTTGGAATCGGTCTGCGATTGCCTGATATTGATGGCAAATGAGAGATAGAACAGAGCGAAGCAGAAATAATAGTAACGCAGGGAATCGTTATAGAACTGAATCAGAAGAGCTGCCAGACCTATCAGAATGAGCATGCGCCTGATGACAGGGTCATACTTTATGCGCATGAAAATGTTGCGGATGAACATCCAGAAGAACCAGATGAGACCGATCCATCCAAGCTGGACAAGGACGAAGAAGGGCCAAGGGCGCGAGCCTTGAAGCAGCCACTTGTATTCGCGGGCGAAAGGCGTGGAGTCGGAAAAGGTGCCTCCCTTGAATTGTCCGAGACCCGCACCAAGCAACATGCCGCCGTTCTGTCGCTTCAGGGCATCCGGAAGAAGTATGAGCTTGGACATGCGCTGAATATCCACCGTCCAGAAGTCCTCGGGTGCAATCATCCATTCGTCGAAATAGCCGTCCTGAAGCTTCTGGGCCAGATCTACGTAATAGTCCACGTCCTGGCCCACAAGATACTCGTAAACGAAGTCATACGAAAATACGTCGTCCGCTTCCTGATGTGTGACATTGATGTAGACTGTGGCAATTCCTATGAGGGCAACAATTCCGAGAGGGATAATGTAGACAAGCTTCATTATACTCTTGCGTGTGGGCTTGTAGAGTAGCAGGATATAACCCAGCAGCAGCACGAAGCTCACTTTTGTTTCGTTGAGGAAGGAGGGATACAGTAATATCAGATACAGTTTATTCTCCTTTATGCTTGCCCAGACGTTATCGAAATCCCACTTCTGAATCAGGAGATAGAAGGAGGTGAGGTATATGAGCATCGATGCCATGCCCGAGCCGCCGTTGCCCATGGTGCCCCCTCCGTGGTCGTTGGCACCGTATTTCAGGAACTGGAAGGTGATGCACACAGCCTGAAGGATCAGCCAGATTTTCAGCTGCTTGTCGATATTGGCCTTGAATATGTGCTTGCGGGGTCCGGTGAGGAAAAACCGCAGTACGGGGATCGTGAACAGCAGTCCGAAGAAGTCGCGCGAGCCGTTGAAGAAGGTCATGACTCCCAGGCGGTTGACAAGCAGGGTGGATACAACGCCGATGATGAAGAAGGACCCGATGACGAGTTTGTCGAGACGCTGCCGCAGGAGCACCAGGCCCATGATCATCAGCACGATATCGATTACCACCAGCAGGGGGTTACGGATCGGGCTTAGGAAGGGCAGCTCGTCGCATACAAAACCAAGACACATTCCCGTCCAGAAAAGGACGAGGAATGTGCGGTAATATAGTTTGTATTTATCAATCATATACGGCCCTGCGGGAAACAGGCGGTGTGCGTCGTTGGTTTATCTCTGCGGGTGGGTATCGCCGTAGCCATAGCCGTAGCCCTTCTTGGAGCTCGTGCCGTTGACAACGAGCGAGAGGTTCTTGAGCCTCTTGTTCTCGTGAATCTCGTTCACGAAGTCGATGTCCTGCTTCTTGGTGAAGGAGGCGCGGCATACGTAGATGGTGGCGTCCGATACGCGGTCGAGCGAGAAGGTGTCGCTGACCATGCCCACGGGAGCGGAGTCGATGATGATGTAGTCGTACATGTTGCGCAGCTCCTTGAACATCTCGGAAACCTTGTTGCTGGCGAGGAGTTCCGCGGGGTTGGGAGGAACGGGACCTGCCACGATCACGTCCATACCGGGAATTTCCTTCATGTGGGTGATGATCTGGCTGAGCTCGATATCGCCGGAAGCGAGATACTGCGTGAGGCCCAGACGCGGATTGATGTTGAGATAGGATGCAAGACGGGGCTTGCGGATGTCCATGCCGATAAGCACGACCTTCTTGCCCATCAGTGCGAATGTGGCTGCGAGATTCGAAGAGATAAAGCTCTTGCCCTCGCCCGAGGAGGTTGAGGTCATGAGAATCACCTTGTCGTTATTGCCGCTGAGGATAAACTGCAGGTTGGAACGCAGCAGGCGGAAAAGCTCGGTGGTGGAAGACGTGTCGGTGGAGGATACTACCAGCGAGCGGCCGCTGCGATCGGTGCAGATCTCGCCCAGGACGGGCACGTCCGTGAGGCGTTTTACTTCCGATGTGGTCTCGAACTTGTCGTTGAGCAGGTTCTTCAGCCAGAGAATCACCGGGGGCAGGAGAAGGCCGATGAAGAGGCCGATGAGCAGAATGAGCTTGCGGTTCATCGACAGAGGATCGATCAGCGTGTAGGCTTCGTCGATAACCGTGCCCTTGGGAACGGCGTTGGCCAGAAGGATGGCGTTTTCTTCGCGGCGTTCGAGAAGGAAGATATACAGGTTTTCCTTGATGGCCTGCTGGCGCAGCATGTCGCGGAAGGCGCGTTCCTGCGAGGGAATGTTGCCCAGGCGCGTGTCGGCTGCCCGGCGTGCGTTCTCAAGCTCTTTCACGGCAATGCGCTGGGTGTCGTAGGCTTTGCTGAGCGAGGTGTTGATGTTGGCTCGCATGGCCGCGATCTGTTCGTCCAGCAGCCGCAGGGAAGAGTTGTTGGCCCGGGCGTTGTTGGCGAGCTCCATGCGTTTGATGATCAGCTCGTTGTAGGTCTTTATGGCGTTCGACAGCCCCTCGGTGGAGGTTGTCATCGGCACGAGGGCCGTGGCGTTCTTGGGGTCGGCGATGAAGTCGCCGATCATTTTCAGCACCTCGGCTTCGGTCTGTGCCTCGATGAGCTGGCTTTCCACTTCGCCCTTCTTTTTGCTCTGATAGGTTGCCTCGACTTCAAGGTCAACAATACCTTCCTTCTGTTTGTATTTCTGGATGTCAGTCTCGGCCATATCGAGGTCGCCGGCAAGAAGCTTGAGGCGATTGTCGAGGAATTCGGCTGTTTTCTCGCCCTGGAGATTCTTCTGGTTTACGCCGCGGCGGTTGTATTCGGCCATGATTTCGTTGAGAATGGCCATGCCGTATTCGGGGCTGCTTGTATTGATGCCCATCTCGATTACGTTGCTCTTGCGTGTGGCGATGTCGCTGAACACGTTCTTGGCCATATCTTCCGCAGCCGAGTTATAGCTTTCGATTGAGATGGTGGTCTTGAGCGCTTTGCCTTTTTTGAAGTGCTCGGTGGTGTTGAACACGAAGTTGCCGTACGGGGTCTGTACGGACACGGGGAAAGTGGCATCCTTTACGTCGGCGATACGTTCCTTGTTGGCCTTACCAATGACCGAGACGCGTTCCTTTTCGTTGACTTTGACTACGAAGCTCAGGCCCGTGGAGAGGGTGTCGGGGATGGACGGATCCATGTAGACCTGCACGGGGTAGTCGTCGTAGGAGAAACGGGTGTCCAGAAAGCCTTCGCGCACGAAGTGGTTGACTTCCGTCTGGAGGGTCTTGGCCACATCCTTGTAGACGCTGTGCGAGGTGATGACAAATATTTCATCGTCGATATAGCCGCCGTTGCCGAAGAGCGCGCCCATGGCTCCGAGGGAGGAGATGGGATTCTCGTTTCCGGTGTTTATCACGATATTGGCGCGCACGCCGTATACCGGTTTGTTCAGACGGGTGTAGAGGAAAGCTACGGACCCGCAGAAAAGCACTGATAGTACAAACAGATACCAGTGCTTGAGGTAGTTGCCGAGAAGGCCCTTGAGATCGAAATAATCGGATGTGGATTTTTTCTGCATCGTATTGGTGTGTTAAGACGATGTTTATGGTTTTATTTGATAGCCAGAGCGATAACGAGAGATGCGACAACGGATGCTGCACTTACGATAGTGGAAATGACCGTAAGTTTGTAGGCGTTGTCCTGATTGTATTTCGAATTGGCCTGGCGCACTTTGTTCGGCTCGACATACACGTAATCGTTCTGTTGCAGATAGAAGTAGGGCGATGTGAGCGTTTCGGACGAATTGAGGTCGAGGTGGTGGAAGATGCGCTTGCCGTTTTCCTCGCGGATTACAAGCACGTTGGAGCGTTCGCCGTAGGGTGTGAGGTCGCCTGCCGCGCCCAGGGCGTCGAGCACGCTGATGCGGTTGCCGTTGACGAGGACTTTGCCGGGTTTCGTTACTTCGCCGGCCACGATTACGGAGAAATTGACGAGCTTGACGGTTACCAGAGGGTCCGTGACGTCGGCTGAAATCTTCTCTGTGAGCTCTTCCTGCAGCTGTTCGCAGGTCATGCCGGCTACTTTGAGCTTCCCTAAAATCGGGAAATTGATGTAGCCTTGGGAATCAACGGTGTAGGTCTGCTGGCGCGGGGAAGAGGAGAGTGTGAGCTGGTCGCGGGAGGCGGGATTTACCATCGGGAGGTTGTAGGGCACGGAAGCTCCCGGAACCTCGGATTGAACGGCGATGAAGAGTTCGTCGTCCGGCTTGATGGCCGGGGTGTAGTTGCCGGCGTCAAAACTGCCTTCGGTTACTGTGGAAATATCTGTAAAATAGGGAAGTACAGTTTTAGATGTTGAGCAAGACGAGAGCGCGAGCAATGCGGCTCCTATGATAGCGAGGGTTTTAAGTCTCATACGGCTTTCGGGTAAAGATAAATAGCGTTGGAATAATAACGCCCGTCCGGTTGCAATTATTGTTTAATTGATTATTTTGTGTTTATTTTTTGCAAAGTTACGCATTTTCAGGGGATTTCACAAATCAATGCGTTATTTTTGGCTTTTTGGACGTCGGGAAAGGTCAGAGTGAATTGAGATAGTCCGTGAGTTTGTCTTCGCGGTCGAGGTTGAGCTTTTTGCGGAGACGGTAGCGTGTCATCTCGACGGAGCGGTATGAGATATTGAAAAGCGGAGCCATGTCCTTCGAACTGAGACCCATGCGAAGGTAGCAGCAGACGCGCAGCTCGGCCGGCGTTAGCGACGGATGCAGCTCGCGCAGACGTTTGGTGAAGTCTTCGTAGACGGCGTCGAAATTGCCTGTGAAAGTCTTCCAGTCGTCGTCGTGGCTGATGTTTTCCTGGATTAAGGTCTGTATTTTTGCTAATTGTGCGTTGGTTTCCGCAGGCGAAGCCACTTCGAGCATTCGCTGGATTTTGGTAAGGCGCGAGGATATGTTCATGAGAATCTCGTTCTTGCGGACGACATTCATGGTGATGTTGGAAAGCTCTCCGGCCTTGTGGCGTATGTCCTGCTCGAGCTGTTGGTTCTTCAGGTCGGAAATCTCGTTTTCCTTGCGCAGTGATTCTTCGGCAGCGCGTGCCCGCAGGTGCTCCATTTCCTCCTCCTTGCGGCGGGCGACGGCCAGCGAGTTGCGCTCGGAGATGTATGATACTACCCGGAATCCGGTATAGAACAGCATGAGCGTGAGGATTGTATATATGACCTTTGCCCATGTGCTCCGATACCAGGGCGGGAGCACGGAGAAGCGTATGCTGTGTTCGTCGATGTTATGTGTGGCTGAATTGTAGGCCCGGAGATGAAGGGTATAGTCACCCTCGTGGAGCTGGGTGTATTCCTTGCTGCTTGCGTCGGTGAAGCTGCTCCAGTCGTCGTCGTAGTTTTCAAGATAGTGGCTGAAGACTATGTTTTTGGACTCGCCGGAGTGTCCCGGGGCAGCAAACTCGAAGCGTAGCGAATTCAGATCGTTGGAGAAGCGTGGCCCGTCGGAATCCAGGGCGCCGAATGCCAGAAAGACCAGTGAATCCTGGTTTGCGTATATGGCGCTTACGAGGGCGCCGTGGCGGCTGTCGCTGCGGGGCGCGCCGAATGCGCGGTGTGTGTCCAGTTCGTAGAATCCGTCCTGTGCTGATGCTATCACGTGCGAATCGTCCACGAAGTTGAAAGAGTCGAAGCCGGGGATGAGCGAATTGCTCATGGGCGAAAACGTCACGGAGTCAACCGCATGTGAGCCGTCGGCTCGGGCGCGCATCACGTAGACGTTGTCCGGGGTAACGCTCCATACTTCGCCTCCGGGGCTGTGGTAGAGATGGGGGGAAACCTGGGTGCCGAAGTATTTGTTGAGCTCCGGATACGGTTCCATTCGCTCATGGTTGGTGCCTTTGTCACGGAGCGTGAAATAACCGCCGGAGCAGCTGATTACGGGTATGCCGTTATGGATGGCCACGGAGGTGTTCTCATTGGAGCTTAGACCGCGTGTGGAGTCGAAGAAGTCAACGACGTCGAAGCGGCGTTTCGGGAGATCGAGGTGTAGGCGGTAAAGGCCTTTGAGCCAATGGGAAATCCAGATCGCTCCGTCGCTGTCGATTATGAATTTGCCGTTGATGTCGGAGAAGCCGGCGATGCGTCCGAGATTGACCCACTGACCGGTTGTGTTTTCGAGTAGAATGAAGTTCTCGTACGTGGAGGCCAGGGCATATCCCGGAGCGGAAGGCATGAGCTGGATGTCCCATGTGCCTGTGGTGTTTTCCACGTGCTTGAATCCCTGTCCGCTGTCGATAAACAGGCCGGCGTCCGTGCATGCGGCGATGGCTCCTCCGATGTCTGCGATCTTCCACGCCTGGCCGGGAATCTCACGCCGGGGTGTATCGAAGTCGTAGTCGGGTCTGAAGGGAGTGGTGTAGAGTCCCTGGTTTGTGCCGAGATATAACTTTCCGGAACTTACAAGTGAGGCATATCCGGCCCCGCAAGAGTTTGCGCGAGAGAGAATTGAGCGGAAAGGCGCGTCGTAGCATACATAGTCGAGCCCGTTGTCGAGCCCGCACCAAATGTTGTGGTGGCTGTCGAATTTTACTGACAGTACGGTGTTGTTCTGAAGCCCGGTATCCGTGTTGGAGAAAGTGGGTGGAGTTTCGGTGCTGAAGTTGCACACGACCAGACCGCCGTTTACTGTGCCGATTGCGAGCTCGCTGCCCTGTGTGTCGGCGCAGAACGCCTGGTTTTCGCGCAGGAAGCCGTCGAAGTTTGTAGGCATTTTGCGTATGCCCGAAGGTCCGTATAGGAAAATCCCGTCGAATTGCGTGACAATCAGCACTTCGTTCCCGAAGGGGCAGATGGCAACGATGCGTTTGCCGTCGGTGGGCCCTCCCGGATCAAGAGGCGTGAATGTGCCGTCGCGCATCTGGCAAAGCCCTTTTTCATTAAGGGCGGCGTACAGTATTCCGTTGATATAGGCCGATGTAAGAATCTTTTCCCTCACGGAGGCCACGAAATGCTCGCCCTTGGTGCTGTATCCGAAAATGGCATGGTCGCCCTGAAACCAGATCGTGTTGTCGCCCTCGTGTATTTTCCAGATCTCGCCGTAGTTTGTCGGGGCATCCGGGAAGTCTTTGGAAAGCGACGTGTAGGCTATTGCGCGTGACTCGGGGTCGAAGCGGTAGAAGCCGAATTCCTCCGAGCCGGCAAGATACACGCGCGAATTAGCGTTATCTACGTGTACGGCGCGAACCGTGGACGAGTTAGGGAGTATGTATGTGCGCCAGCGGATACCGTCAAAGGTGAGAAGTCCGTTTTTGTTGCCGAAGTACATCATGCCGTTGCTGTCTTCGTCGGACGACCAGTTCTGCGAGCCCCATGAGTAGACCGTGCGCGGGAAATTCCGCACGGTCGGGGAGGATGCGGACAGCTCACCGGGCCATGAAAAGACGGCGGCAAGTATGGCGGCAAGGTAAAAAATATAGTTAAAAAAGTATGTTCTCGAGCTATTCATGAGTGTTCAAAATGGGCGGAAGATTTTTCCTGATGCAAATTTCGGAAAATATATCGGGTTGTGTGGCGTGAAAAAGTATGTTATAAAACATGTTTTTTAAAACTAATTGATGTACAGAAAAATAGGTGTATTATGTAGGAGTGTTGTAGGGTTGTTAAAAATGGCTTGTAGGGTTTTTATTGAGTTAATTTTCGAGATTTGTGCTTTTCTTATATGTAATTTTGCGGCGTCGAAACACTGGAACCATTCTGAAAATCCTTTTTCTTAGCCTTAACCTTACTTACCAAAAATTTCAAACCAATCCATCCATCAATGGCTCGATTAACTACACTCTTGTTTCTCATGCTTCTGAGCATCGCACCTATGTATGCTCAGGGCTTACGTGTGACGGGTACCGTCACCTCAGCCGAGGACGGAGAACCGCTGATTGGCGTTTCCGTCCGCGATCTGGGTAATCAACGCAACGGCGTGACTACAGATATCGATGGCATGTATACCATCACTGTGGCTCCCGGGGCAAAAATAATGTTTACTTATGTAGGCTGTGATCCCGTTGAAAAGACGGTGACAGCTGCCGGAACGCTCGATATCGTCATGAAGGGCTCCAATGAGCTTGATGAGGTTGTCGTTGTCGGTTACGGTACGATGAAGAAGAGCGACCTCACGGGTTCGGTAACGACCGTCGGCGCCGATAAGCTTCAGAAGACTCCCGCAGCTTCACTCGCAAATGCCCTTCAGGGTCAGGCTGCCGGTGTGACGGTTAACTCCCTTAGCGGACGTCCGGGCGCAGGTGCGGAAGTGCGTATCCGTGGTGTCGGAACCATCAACGGTGCGTCCCCCATATATGTTGTTGACGGTGTGATCACCGATGACATCAACTTCCTTTCGCCCAACGATATCGCAAGCACTGAAATTCTAAAGGATGCGTCTGCCACGGCTATTTACGGTTCGCGAGGCGCAAACGGTGTGATCCTCGTGACCACGAAGAGCGGCTCGCGCGACCAGCGTGCCCGCGTGACATTGGACGCATATGTGGGCGTACAGCAGCGCTGGAAGAAGCTCGACGTGATGAATGCCAAGGATTTTGCTGATACATATGTGGCCATCAACGGCAATAAGAGCTCGAAGAAGGTGTACGAGGAGCAGGGCTTCAATAAGTGGCTCTCCATTTATCAGGGCGTCGGTTCTTCGCCTTACTATCCCACTGTATATGACGAGACCACCAATCCCACGGGCTTCGACTATTCTGCTGTGGATACGGACTGGCAGGACGTCGTTTTCCGCGACGGTATGATACAGAACTACCATCTGAGCATCGACGGCGGCGGCGAGAAGTTCACCTACTCGATGAGCGGCAGCTGGTTCAAGCAGGAAGGTATCATCATCGGTTCTGACTACAGCCGTTTCACCGGCCGTCTGAACACGACCTATCAGGCACTACCCTGGCTTAAGGTTGGCGAAAACATCTCGTTCATGGCATCTGTGGCGCAGAATGCATACGAGAGCGGCGACAACAGCGAGAGCGCCGGCGCGAACATCCTGTCGGCAGCCTTCGCGATGGCACCCTGGGATCCCACGCGCTATCCGGAAGGAAGCGTGAACCGCAACGGCAAGGACCTCAGTAACGGTATCTCGGCCGGTTCGAACTTCAAGAATGTGACCAACCCCCTGAGCATGGTCGAATACTCTCACCCCAAGACGCGCAACGAGCGCTGGGTGGGCAACGTATTCGCTGAAATCACGCCCATCAAGCACCTGACTTTCCGCACGAGCTACAGCTTCGACTACCGCATTACCACCGACAAGAGCTTCATGGAGGCCTATGAGGTGAGCGCTTACGACCGTCGCGAAAAGAACTTCCTGTCGTCGTCGATGGCCCGCGCATACTACTACAACGTGGACAACATCCTGACCTACGCCCGCACCATCGGCAAGCACAACTTCTCGGCAATGGTGGGCCAGACGGTCGAGGAATACAATTACTACAGCATCGGCGCCTCGGGTTCGATGATCCTGAATCCCGTCGAGAAGAACTGGTATCTCTCGCAGGTTACGGACGATTTCAGCCGTCCGAGAGATGGCGTGAGCCGCAACCGCCGCTTCTCGTGGCTGGGCCGTCTGTTCTACAGCTTCAACGACCGCTATCTGGCAACTGTCAACTTCCGTGCCGACGGCTCGAGCAAGTTCCCCGAGAACAGCTGGGGCTACTTCCCCTCCTTCTCTCTGGCATGGCGTATCGATCAGGAAGAATTCATGAAGGACTTCACCAACCTCTCGAACCTGAAGCTGCGCTTCGGCTGGGGTAAGGTAGGTAACGACAATATCTCCAACAATGCCTTCACGCTGAGCATGTTCAACAACGGTCCGACCTTCGTGGACTATGTCTTCGGTGCCAATCAGGCTCTGGCAAACGGCGCAACGGTGCTGACGTGGGTCAACCGCGGCGGCCACTGGGAAAACACGGAACAGTGGAGCGTGGGTGTTGACTTCGGTTTGTGGAACAACAAGCTGACCGGTTCGGTCGACGGCTTCATCCGCAATACGAACGACATGCTAATGAGCGTGAACGCTCCCGCACAGGTCGGCAACCGCTACTCGGCAACGGCCAACGTGGGCAAGGTCCGCAACAAGGGTATCGAAATCAGCCTCGAGCACCGCAATACGGTTACGCGTGACTTCTCGTACAGCGTCGGCGGTAACGTGTCGTTCATCGACAACAAGCTGACGGCCCTGAACGGTGGTGCCCGCATTCCCACCTGTTTCTCGAACGTGCAGGTTATGGACGAAGGTTATCCTCTCTACTA
>CAZBNM010000055.1:0-15940 GCA_964493495.1 uncultured Bacteroides sp. | reverse complement strand
ATGCCGAAAAATTTGAATCGCCGCAAGCCTTTATAAAGGCTTTGGAAGAATATATAGACTATTACAACAATAAAAGAATCAAATCCCGGTTAAAAGGAAAGAGCCCGGTGCAATACCGAACTCTTTCTATTACTGGATAATGTTTAACCCGTCCAACTTTTTGGGGTCACTTCACCTTCACACGGGACGGAGGGGATTTTCGTATGGCCAAACGGCCGAAAAGACACAAAAAAAAGGGCAAGCTTACTACATCGCACCGCTACAACCTCCTACCCTTGCTTCGGTCAGGACCTGGGGGAGTTGAGAGGGAGCTGGTCGTGTAGGACTTACCCTGGCGACAAAATTACTACATTCCGCGGGGTTATCCAAATATTTAACATCTTATAACACCATTGCCTGCTCATTCCACCAACTCGGCATAGAGCCTGTCGAAGGTTTCCTCGAGGTTCTCGCAAATGCCGGGATGTGGTCGCGAAGTAGTGATGCAGGCCGAGCGCACGGCTGTGAGCCATCGGAAGCGCTCGTGGGTCTCAAGATCGGCAGTATATGGCGCCGAGCCCTCGGCAACACGCCCGAAGGCTTCGAGCTGCCGGTCCACAGCCTCACGGTCGACATCCGGACAGAGAGCAAGCATACGCCCGCGGTCGGGAGAGATACGCACACGTATCCATCGACGGCGCTTGCACATCATGATGAGTCCTACATTGACGAACTCCTCACGCTCGACGCGGGGCATATAGCGCACGACGGCATATTCATACAAGTGCATTCCGGGCTTCTCGGGCATGATTCACGAATATCTGGGAGTTCGACAATCTGATCTTCAGGAATTCGGCGTAGACGCGTCTCTGCTCGGAGGGAGGGACAATGTCGGAGGCCTGAAGCAACCATTCTTCCGGGAGGGCACGCACGATATCGTCTATCACATCGGGCGTAATGCGGCGGCGCATCTCCGCATCGGCTTCCTCAATGCGCGAGGCACGCCGCAGCAAGGCATGATCCTTGACATATGGAAAGGGCGAGAGGGCGGCTTTTTCCCAGCCGTCCCAATTGTGATGAAAATATAGCGAGGCACCGTGATCGATGAGCCAAAGTTCGCGTCCATGCCAGAGAAGCATATTGGTGTTGCGCCATGTACGGTCTACGTTGGTCATGAGGGCGTCGAGCCATACGATGCGCGAAGCTTCGTCCTCGTCGGCCTCATTGACGGCAACATCCCATGTGAGCGCCCCTGACAGGAAATGAAGCCCGAGATTGAGACCCCGGCTTGCCTGGAGGAGATCCTGGATCTCCTCATCGCCCTCGGTGCGTCCGAAATCTTCATCGAGATTGATGAACACAAGTTCGGGCACACGCATGCCTGCGGCCCGCGCCAGCTCTCCGCCAATAAATTCGGCGATGAGGGCTTTTGCGCCATGTCCTCCGCCGCGGAATTTGAGTACATACTTGAAGCCGTCGTCTGCATCCACAAGCGCGGGCAGCGAGCCTCCCTCGCGCAAGGGAAGCACGTATCTTACAGCATCGACGTGTCTTATTTCGTTCATCTTAATCTGTCATCCATAAGGTTGGAACAAGCATGTCAGCCGAACTGTTCGTGCAAGGCGTCGAAGCGCGCAAGGATGGGGGCGCCATGACGCTCCATGCCGGAGCGCACGCGCTCGAGCGTCTTGCGCTCTTTGGGCCGTGGCTTGCTCCAGAAGCAGTCGGCATAGCAGATGAGTTTTTCGAGCAAGGTCGCGGGCATATAGCTGCGATCGAGGGGCAGGGGTAGTCCTCGGCTTACGATCTCCTCGTGAGTGAGTCCGGCACCCGTATGCCGCTCGGCCACACGGGCATACTTTTCATCTACACCGTCACGGCGAAGGAGCTCGGCTCCGAGAATTCCATGGCGTATGTAGGGCTCCGAGCCGTGACAGTCGATACCGTCGGCATCTGTGAACGCTATGCCTATATCGTGGAGCATGGCGGCCGTGACTATTTCCTCCGGGCTTAGCGGCAGGCGCTTGCGGTCGGCGATGCCAAGCGCTTCTGCCGCCACCATCAGCGAGTGGTCAATCAAAATCCCGCGGACGGCAGTGTCCGCGGGATAGTACTTGTCTATAATTTCACGAGGGTCTTTCATTCAGGAATCAATGCGGTCTTCATCGAGAATAAAATTCCAGCCGTGCACATCTTCTTCGAGGCCGTAGCGGATGCCGTTGAGCTTTTCGTAGAGCTTTGTCGTAACGGGTCCGGGCTTGCCGTCGTGCGACATCACATAGGTATGGCCCGTGTCGAGGTCGTCGATGTTCCCGATGGGCGAGGCTACTGCAGCCGTGCCGATAGCTGCGGCCTCGGTGCAGTCGTCGAGCTCTTCGACAGCTATCTGGCGACGTTCGACGGGAATACCCATATCTTCGCAGAGGGTCATGAGGCTCATGTTTGTAATGGAGGGCAAAATCGACTCTGACGCGGGGGTGATATATTTGCCATCCTTAACGGCGAAGAAATTGGCGGGACCGCATTCGTCGAGATACTTCTTTTCCTTGGGGTCGAGGAACAGAACGGCTGAATAACCCTTTGCATGTGCTTCCTCGCCCGAACGCATGGCAGCGGCATAGTTGCCTCCGCACTTGAACTGACCCGTGCCTTTCGGGGCCACGCGGTCGTGCATGCGGGTAATGCAATAGTTGGATACACCGAAACCCTGCTTGAAATACGGGCCTACGGGCGAAACCATTACGATGAACATATACTCCTTCGCGGGCTTGACGCCTATGCGCGGACTAAGGCCTATCTCGAGAGGACGGATGTAGAGCGAGGCGCCGCTCTCATAGGGGGGAACGAAGCGGTTGTTGAGCTTCACGGCCATCACACACATCATCTTGAAGAGCCTTTCGGGGATAGGCTCCATCATCAGGCCCTCGGCGGAGCGACGGATGCGCTTGGCATTCTCGTCCATACGGAAAATACGGATCTTGCCGTCCTTGCCACGGAAGGCCTTGAGGCCTTCGAAAATTTCCTGCCCGTAGTGCAGGCAGGTGGCTGCCATATGAATATTGATTGTGTCGGACTGCGACACTTCAATATCACCCCACTTGCCGTCGCGGAAAGTGCACCGCACGTTGAAGTCGGTGGGATAGTAGCCGAAGGGCAGCGACGCCCAGTTTATTTCTTCCTTCATTTCTGTGTCAATCATCCCGCCCGAGGGGGCGGAAAAAACTGTCGTTTGTTAGTCTGTACAAAATTAGATATAAAAAACGACTTAAACAAGAAAAGGAGCCCTAAGATTGGCCAATATAAGACAAAAACGGATGCCCTCGCGGACATCCGTATTGTATGAGATGTGATAATGTTGTATTAAGAGTGATAATGACCGGCCTATTGCCAAGTATATCGTATGATTGGTTTTGTTAAGGCTAATTTGTCGGTTGACGATGCAAAATTAGTGTATTGTTATTACTGCTTCATGTCGCCGGAGTTACAATTGCGTTACAAAACCGTTTTTCTTATTTTTTCTCCTGATATTTCGGGAGGGAGAAACGAAATTCCAGTCCTGTGGAGCCGTCTTCGCGGTTGAGTACGGTGATCTCGCCTCCATGCACGAGGACGGTGTTGTAGACGATCGGCAGGCCGAGACCCGTGCCTCCGGCCTTTCGCGCACGGCCCGAATCCACACGATAGAACCGCTCGAACAGGTGGGGTAGGTGCTCGGGTGCTACGCCTGTGCCATCGTCGCGGAATACGAAATAATACATCTTGCTGTCCTCCTTTACAAGTTTGAGCTCGCATTCGGAGCCTTTCGAGTAATTGGCGGCGTTTCTCGCCAGGTTGGAAATCATGCCGGCAAGAAGATTGTAGTTGCCTTCCACCATACAGTCGAAGGGCACATCGAGCTTGAAGGTCAAATCCTTGAGCGCGCCGGACTCTTCGAGATCACTGCAGACGGTGTATGCAAGATCGTGGAAATTCAGGTCTTCGGTATTGATGACATCTCCGCCGTCATCAAGGCGTGTAATTGCCGAAACATCGGAAATAAGCTGCGCGAGTCGGTTGACATGCTCCTGGGCTTTGCGCAGGAAGTGGTTGCGCGAGGCGGCATCCATATCCTGGTTTTCCAGTATGGTGTCAAGATAGCCCTTTATGACCCCGATGGGAGTGCGGAGTTCATGGTTTATGTTATTGGTAAGCTGACGCTTGCTGCGCGCGCGTTCTTCGATTGCATGCATGGCCACAGCATGTTCCTGGGCAGTACGCTCGGAAGCCTTGAGAAGCTGATCATATAATCCCACGATCTGACGCGATATGTCGCCGAGCTCGTCGTGGGAGAAAACGTAGTCGCCGGAGGGCTTGCCCTCAGCCATGCCTTTTGCGAACTGATGGAGGTTCCTGATATTACGGCTGAAATAGCGCGAGGAAAAGTAGGCGAACAGCGTGAGGGACATGGCCACCACAAACAGCGCTATAAGGAAACCGTTGACTTTAAAGAAATTCTCCCGTGCAGGCTCCATCATCGGCACGGACGTGAAAACGAGAAGCCGGCCGTCCTTACTTACATCGGCGAAGTAATAGCTGCCCCGGGTGTCGCCGGCATCGCCTTCTTCGGGGTTTGCGTCGCCGTCGTCCGAGAAGTTGTGGCGCTCGCCGAGATTCTTGCCGTACTTGTCGCGTGCCAGACTTATGGGCTTGCCGTAGCTCTTTAGACGCTTGCCGTCCTTGTAAATGGTCACGCGCAAATCCTCATAGTCGGGACTGTCGCGGAAATAGCGGGTGATAAAGTCCAGGAACGCCGTGACATCAAGATCGTTTTCATACTGGTCGATAATGCGCGCATTGATCATTGCCAGCTGCGAGCGCAACTGGCTTTCCTGATTTTCGCGGATGTTCATGTACTGCCATACGGCAAAGGCCACAATCATGACCCACAGCGTGAACACCATGGGCAGAAAAAGCTGTAGCCTGTAACTAATTCGTCTCTTTGAAACCATAGCCAAAGCCCTGACGGGTGACTATATAGTTGGAGTATTCACCTATCTTGCCACGGAGTCGCGTGATGTTCGTATCGATTGTACGGTCAGATACGACCACATTATCGCCCCAGACCTTCTCAATGATTTCAGCGCGGGAATATATACGGTTGCGGTGGGTGAGGAAATAGAGCAGCAGGTCGTACTCCTTGCGTGTGAGCTGTATCTCCTGACCGTCGAGATGAACGGTCTTGTCGTTGCGGTCGATGCGCAGCCCCTTGAAGACTACATCGCTCTCGAGGTTTTCCTGCACGTCGGCCTCGACGGCAGCAACCTGCTGCTTGGCCGAACGGCGGAGGAGTGCACGCACACGAGCCAGCACCTCGCCGATGACAAAAGGTTTCGTGACATAATCGTCACCGCCGATATTGAGTCCCATCACCACGCAGTCCTCATCACTCATGGCCGAACAGAAGAGAATGGGTGTATTCTCCGTTGCGGTAACGTTGCGCACACGTTTCGCGAAATCGAAACCACTGAGATGCTCCATCATAATATCCACAATAAAGAGCGAATACGGGCTGAGGTCCATATCCAGTGCTTCTTCAGCGCTATAAGCGGTATCCACCTCATAGCCTTCTCTTTCGAGATTGAATTTTAGAATCTCGCACAGCGCTTCTTCGTCGTCGATCACTAATATCTTGGCATTCATACTGGAAGGTGTAAATTTATGACGCGAATTTACGAATTAAAAACGAAAAGATGTGTTAAAAAACACTAAAGACACTATTCCCGATGAACTTTCCGCAATCCTTCGACGTATTATTATCAAACAAGTAATTGCACTGTGTTTTTTCATGGTAATAGATTTAAGGCTAATGATTGTCGGTTGTCGTGAGACAACCGATTGTTTTTTAAGCTCTTCCCGCTGCTTTAGAGGAACAGGAAGCAAAAATGCGGAAAGCAAAGAATGTTTTTTGACGGCTTTTTGATAACTTTGCAGTCAGAAAATCCATTTCCGACACTGACAAATGATTACATTCAGCCCCGATATTTCCAGCGAATCGATCGTGCTGCTCGCCACCGGAGCCCTATGCATCATATGCACGGGGCTAATCTACCTGCTGCGCACGCGCACGGTGATACGAGCCGTAGAACGCGCCTCGCTGCCACGCGACGACCGGGAGGGGCAGACCCGCGAGGCCTGCTCCGTGATAGTATATTCACAGGATGACCCGGAGAATCTCGAGCGGCTGCTGCTGTCGCTTCTCTCACAGGATTATCCGGGGCCCTACGAGATAATCGTTGTCAATGAAGGGGAAAGCCCGGATATACGCGATGTCGTGAGCATGCTGCGGGCACGCAACTCGAATCTATACCTTACTTCCACTCCCGACGGTGTGCGCAATCTTAGCCGCAAGAAACTGGGGGTGACCCTCGGTGTAAAAGCCGCCCGCTACGGAGTTCTGGTGCTCACGACCACTGCCGTGGACATTCCTTCCACCCAATGGCTCAGCGCCATGACCCGCAATTTCAAGCCCGGCTCGCCCACGGGCGTTGTGCTCGGCTTCGCTACTATCGACCCCTCGGAGGACGAACGTCCCGGCAAGCGGCGCCGCGCCTTCGACTTCGTGGCTGAAAGCGCCCGATGGCTTGCGCCGGCACTGGCAGGACGCCCGTTCCGCGGCGTCGAATACAACCTCGCATACCGCAAGGAACTTTTCCTGAAAAACAGCGGTTTCGCCCGCTCGCTGAACCTCCACTATGGCGATGACGACATCTTTGTAAGCGAGATTGCCAAGGAGGGCAATACAGCTGTGGAACTCTCGCCGGAATCGCTCGTCTATCTGCGCGAGGGCAACTCGCCGCGCATATTCCGCGAACGTATGGTGCGCCGCAGCTTTACGGAAAGTTTCATTCCCCGCCGGCCCTTCTTCCTGGCGTCGCTCACGGGCTGGCTTCAGCTCGCCGCGCTGGGCCTGTGCGTTGCGGCTGTGCTTATCGCGCTTCCAAATCTTGCCGCCATAGTGCCCGCGTTGGTTCTGCTTCTGCTTATGTGGGGTATGGACATAGCCGTGTGGCGCGCCGCCATGAAGGCTCTGCGCTCGCGCAGCCTGTGTTTTACGCTTCCGTGGTTCAGCATGACCTATCCATTGCGAAAGCTGGGCTATATGCTGCGTTCGCGCATGGGCAAGCAGCATCATTACACTTGGAATTGATTTAGATTTTACACCGATTGCGGCGTTGGTTTCTCATTGAGAACCAACGCTTTTTTATTTTGATACGTTTAGATTTGATTTTGGAGCTGTTGCACGTGCGGCGAAAGATACTCAATTTTGCAAACGACAAAACCCCGCAATCAATCAAGACAACAAAATATAAAACCAATCATTCCATGAAAAAACTACTCAGGAATTTACGTGCTCTGACTTTCGGGCTATGCGGACTCCTCGGTGCAGTCTTCGCTCCGGGAGCGGAAGCGGCAATCAATGTCAGCGGCACGGTCACGGATCCAACAGGCGAGGCCCTCATCGGCGTGAGTGTCACGATCAAAGGGCAGGCTACCGGTGTGACCACCGACATCGACGGTCATTACAGCCTGGCGGGAGTGGACGAAAAAGCCACTCTCCTTTTCTCATACATAGGTTTCGAGGCCACGGAGGAAGCGGTGCGCGGACGCACGGTTATCGACGTGGTGATGCACGAAGACAACGAACTGCTTGATGAAGTGGTCGTCGTTGGCTACGGATCCCTAAGCCGTAAAGAGCTCTCGAGCTCCATCGTGCAGGTGAACAAAGATGATTTCCAGCAGGGAGCGATGAACAATGCCATGGAAATGCTCTCGGGCAAGGTTGCAGGCCTCAACGTATCCACAACCGCCGGCGCGAATCCCAACGGGTCTTCGGATCTTCAGGTGCGCGGTGCGACATCCATCACCGCAGGCAACGGCCCGCTGGTTGTGATTGACGGCGTGGCCGGAGGTGACATCCGCACACTCTCGCCTCAGGATATCGAATCCATGTCCGTGCTCAAGGATGCCGCCTCGGCCGCCATCTACGGAACACGCGGCGCCAACGGCGTGATACTCATAACCACCAAGAAAGGCACAGGCGATGAGGCCCGTCCGGTCGTGACCTACGACAGCTACGCCTCGCTGGGTATAGCCAAACACGGTCCTGACGTGCTCTCGGCCGACGAATGGCGGCGCAGCCGCCGCGGCAACGACTACGGCTATTCGACCGACTGGTATGACCTTATCACCCGCAAGTACTCATACGACACGAACCAGTATCTGAGCATCGACGGCTCACTCAAGGACGGTGGCTACTACAGCGCCTCGATCAACTACAAGCGGGCCAACGGCCTGGACATCAAGAGCGCACGCGAGGAATTCGGCGGACGTGCAGCCGTAAGCGCCAATACGCTCAACAATCACCTGCGCATCTCCACGAGTATCTATGCCCGTAA
Organism: uncultured Bacteroides sp.; assembly: GCA_964493495.1. Classification (GTDB taxonomy): domain Bacteria; phylum Bacteroidota; class Bacteroidia; order Bacteroidales; family Muribaculaceae; genus CAG-873. The sequence continues at coordinate 7,526 of CAZBNM010000055.1, read as the reverse complement.
GGTGCACGAAACCTGGGGAGACGACGGCATGTTCGACACCGCTCTTGGCATGAATCCGACGCTGCCGGTCTACAACGAGGACGGCAGCTTCTATCAGCCCACATCGCCCACGGACATCCGTAACCCTCTGCAGCAGCTGGTGGTGAACACGTCCCAGGGCAACCGCACATATCTTCTGGGCACGGCCGACGTGCGCTACAATATCTGGAGCAACGACAAGCATGCAGTCAGCACAACTCTATCCTACTCCTACAACTACAACGACCTCAAGAGCGACTACTACACTCCTTCAACCTCGGGCGAATCCTATTGGGGCGGTTTTGCAGGCCGTGCAAGCATAGGCTATCAGAAGTGGTGGACCAACTCGCTGGAATGGATCGCCAACTATAGCTTCCGCTCGGGCGACCACGACTTCAAATTCGTGGGCGGCTACAGCTACGAGCGAAACGATTGGGAACAGATGTACGAAGAGAACAACGATTTCACCTTCGACAATCCGCTCTGGTATGGCATAGGCTCGGGCTCCTACCTCGCCGACGGCAAGGCCGTGATGTATTCGGGCAAGAGCGAATCGACACTTGTGGGCTTCTTCGGACGCGCCAACTACTCCTGGCGCAGCATGATCATAGCCTCGGCTTCGCTACGCTACGAAGGCTCCACAAAGTTCGGCGCCGACAAAAAGTGGGGCTACTTCCCCGCGGCTTCAATAGCGTGGGAAATGGCGCGCGCACCCTTCCTGGCGGAATACTCCCATATCGTGCAGAGCCTCAAGCCACGCTTCTCCTATGGCGTGACAGGCCGCTCGGACTTCTCGGCTTACCAGTCGCTCGCCACATATACGGCCTCCGGCAGCTATCTCATCGACGGCACATGGACCACGGGCTACCGCCCTTCCAACAATGCCAATCCGCTTCTTGGCTGGGAAAAGAGCACAAGCGCCAACTACGGTGTGGATTTCATGCTCTGGAACCGTCTGTACGGTTCGATCGAATACTTCGACCGCCGTTCGCAGGATCTTCTCTACAATTACACGGCCCCGCAGCCGCCCTTTGTCTACTCTACTATCCTCGTGAATGTGGGCACGGTTAAGAACACGGGCGTCGAGCTTAGCCTAACGGGCGATGTGGTGACAAGCGGACCTGTCAAATATACTACCGGCATCAACTATTCCTACGGGACTTCCACCCTCACCAAACTCTCGAACGACATCTATCAGGCTTCCTACCTCGACCTCTACCGCAAACCGGGTGTAGGCACGAGCGAATACTTCTTCCGCATTCAGGAAGGCGGCAAGGTGGGCCAGTTCTACGGATATGAATACGCCGGCTATGATCAGGACCACAACATGCTCATCTACAACGTCGACGGCGAGGCAATCCAGGCCTCGAGCGCCGATCCTAACGACAAGCGCTATATCGCCAACGGCACCCCCGAACACTTTCTGTCGTGGAACAACACACTGCGCTGGAACAACTTCGACCTCAATCTTTCTTTCCGCGGTGCCTTCGGTTTTGAAATCTTCAACATGCGTCGCTACGGCATGGGCCTCCAGGGCTCAGGCTCGGACAATGTGCTTCGGAGCGCCTATCTCAAGGACCGCGACGTACACACGGGCGGCGGCGTAATCTCAAGCTATTTCCTCGAAAAGGGCGATTACTTCAAGCTTGAGAACGTCACTCTGGGCTATACCGTGCCCCTGCGTTCGAAGCTCATCGACAATCTGCGCGTATATATCTCGGCCAAGAATCTGTTCACCATCACCGGCTACAGCGGCAACGATCCCTCTATCGTCACCTCCACAGGCATCACGCCCGGCGTGGACGTATCAAGCGCTTACCCGACAGCCACGCAGCTGAGCCTTGGCGTGACACTCCGATTCCGTTAATCCCGGCAACATCATACTAAACCATACAAGCAAGCAATCATGCAAGTATTCAAATATATATGCGGTGCCTTAACCGGTGCCGTCATGGGGCTGGGAGCTGCATCATGCACCGACCTCAACGAGAAAACCTTCGACAGAATCGACGCATCCGTCTATTATCAGGACGAAAACAGCGTCAAGGGTGCCGTAGCCTCCATATACAGCTCGGCAGCAAGCGGATTCCTCGAATATTTCTGGTATCTGAATGAATTTTCGGCCGACCAGATAGCCTGGCGTTCATGGAACGGAGGCGCATGGGGCTACGACGAAGCCGAGAAATTCGTGCTTTCGACACAGACCTGGAATTCCGAGTCCAAGATCATACGCAGCGCGTGGGAGCACGCATGGGAGACTATCGGACTATGCAACACGCTTATAGCAGACCTCTCGGCTCTCGACCCCTCGGGGCTGCGGATGTCGCAGGAAAGCATGGCGGCCTATATCGCTGAAGTGCGCACAATGCGCGCATGGGCCTATTACAATAACTTCGAGCTGTGGGGAGGCGTGCTTCCACTCAACACAGTCAACGACGGCTCCATTCCCGGCTCGGCTGAAAGCGACTTCAGCTCCGGCTGCAACACCGTCTGGCAGTTTATCGTCGACGAACTCGATGCCTGCTATAGCGACATGAATGTTGAAAGCGGTTCGGGAGCCACGCGCAACCGTGTCAACCGCATGGTCAACCGCATGCTAAAGATGCGTCTGCTGCTCAACTCCGAAGTCTTCACGGGCACCGCACGCTACAGCGAGTGCGCCGCACTGTGCGAGGAAATCCTTTCCGGCGTGCATGGTACATATGAGCTGGCAGCCGACTACCGAGATATTTTCGGAATGAACAACGCCTCATGCCCCGAAGTAGTGTTTGCCTTCGCCATGGAGGACGGCAAGATGACCAACAATAACCGCAATACGCCCTTCCTGCCCTACAACTACGGCGACATCTTCGGAGGCGCCTGGAGTCAGTCGGGGTGGAACTGCACCATTGTGGCTCCGTCCAAGGATAATTCGGGGAACGTGCAGCCCAACGGGGGCACCGATGCTCCCAAAAGCTTCGTATTCGACTATGGCGACTGCCTCGGAGCCGTGTGGGACCGCATGAACGACAAGGATATCCGCAAGCAGAACTTCAGCTGCGACGAGAGCGGCATCTATCAGGGCATTTTCCTCACCGGAGCCATGAGCGGCTACAGCGACGGCTCCGTAATTCCGGCTGAGCCGACCGCGAGGGCAAGGCTCTGGTGTATGTCGACCAGGTGGGCACGTTCCTGAATCTGGGGCGTCAGCTTGAAACCGTGATGAGCCCGCGCTGGGGCGAAACAAATTCGGGATTGCGCGTACTCAAGTATCCCGTATATCCCGAAAGCACGGGCTTCGACTGGCGCGACATCGATGAAGTGGAATTCCGCCTGGCCGAGGTGTACTATACACTGGCTGAATGCCGCCTGCGCGCAGGCAATCCCGACGAGGCCCGCGATCTGGTGAATAAGGTACGCTCGCGCTACTTCACGGACACTTCCGAATGCGCAAAACCGGGAGCGGCCTTCAAGAACTCCGATGCCGACTGGATGCTGAGCGAGTGGGGTCTCGAATTCCTGAACGAAGGACGCCGGCGACGCACCGACCTGCGTCGTTTCGACAAGTTCACGCAAGGGCAGTGGTGGTTCTTCGGACGCGCTTCCGAAACAGACCGCAGTCTGCCGGCCAAGCGCGACCGCAAATACGAATGGTTCCCGCTGCCTCAGTCGGCCCTCATGGTGAACCCTGGCCTTATCCAGAACCCCAATTATTGAATCTACTCCACATAAAAACGAATACCAAATGAAACTCCGAAATATAATCTTCCCGTTGCTTCTGCCGCTGCTCCTACCCGTGCTTATGGGGTCGTGCAGCAAGGACGAGATAATCTTCGACCACGAGCTGCCGCAGTTCGAGACCCGTCCCGGACTACAGCTCCTGGAAGTGATAATGCCGCAAGGCACCTCCGCCACGGACCGCATATACATAGTGGGGGAATTCAACGGTGGCCTCGAAACTGCCATATCCGATCCCCGTTGGCAACTTGAAAAAGCATCCGACAACGACGCCAAATGGGGCATCTATCTCGACCCTTCCGAATTCATGGAAGGCAAAAGCCTGTCCGACGGATACTATTTCTACTCTGCCGACCAGCGCGAAGAGCGCACCCTGCAGAACGAGGAAACACTGCACACCGAAGCTCCTGCCATCGGAGCGCGCCTCAACGTCACAGTCTACCGCTGGGCCGCATACTTCGACAAGCCTGTCAATCCCGACGAGGTACAGCACGATGGCTTCGCAGTCTATGTCCTTGACAATTCGGGCTATGACGCCCTTGCAATGTATGCCTACGGCGATGCGGAAGCCTTCGGCTCCTGGCCCGGTATTCAGCCCACGGGCGCTCTCACGATAGATGGAGTTAAATTCACCTATTTCGACACGGGAGAGGCAAACAAGGGCCTGTCGCTCAATCTGATCTTCAACAACAACGGTGGCGGGAAACAGCTTCCGGACTTCCATGCCGTGCTCGATCAGGACTATTACCTCGAACTTACGCCCGATGGTGTGACCGTCTACGACCCCAACGCAAATATCACTCACGACGGCTTTGCCGTATTCGTGGCCGACTACACCGGCTGGGACGGTCTGGCCCTCTACATGTGGGGCGATGTGAACGACCTCAACGGCACTTGGCCGGGAATGCAGCCTACGGGCAAACAGACCGTCAACGGCGTGACATATACTTATTTTGATCTTGGAGAGGCAAACATCGGCACAAATGAACACGTAATCCTCAACAACAACGGCGGAGGCAAGCAGTTCGACGACGTTGTGGTATTCGCCTGCGACCGCGATGTCTACATCGAGCTCACCGCCACCGGATTCAAGGAAGTGGACCCCGAGACCTACACCGGCATCGAAGGCGATATTCCGGTTGAACCCGAGCCTGTCGAACCCGAACCCATAGGTCCGACGGAAAGCTACAAGCTCTATATCCAGAACAACACCGGCTGGAGTTCCTTCTACGTATATGCCTGGGGCGACAAGGAGGCCTTCGGAGGATGGCCCGGCGTAAGCTCCGATATCACCGAAACCATCGACGGCACAAACTACACGGTCTTCACCATGGAGGGTGCCGGCGAAGGACTAAATCTGATTTTCCACAACAACGAAGGCACGCAATACGATGCACTGGGTGTGACCATAAGCCGCGACTACTACATAGTCGCCGGCCCGGAAAGTGCTTCGGAAAAAGAATAAGGAGCATACATAACCGATTATCACAGAAACCAAAATGTCCAAGAACAAGATATATACAGCACTCTGCAGCGTCCTTACGCTGTGCCTCGCCTCGTGCACATCATATGAAATCGAAATGCCCGACAATCCAGAGCCTCCGACAGTAGGCCCGGAAGTAAGCAATCAGGTTGTTTTCGAAGCCAACCCTCGCTTCTACGCCACAGACCGGTGTCTCCAGGCACTGACGGCCGAAGTGCCGGCAATCGCAGCCTTAGGCACGGATATACTGTGGGTGATGCCCGTATGCGACCCGGGCGCTGACGCTACGTCGATAGGTTCGCCCTACTGCATACGCGACTTCAAAGCCGTGAATCCGAAATACGGCAGCATGGATGATTTCAAGGCTATGGTGGAAGCAGCCCATGCGCAGGGCATGAAGGTGATTCTCGACTGGATCGCAAACCACACATCCTGGGACCACGAATGGATAAGCACTCACCCCGAACGCTATGCCCGCAACGCCTCCGGCAACATCATGGCTGCGAACGGATGGACGGACGTTGCACAGCTCGACTATTCCGAGCCCTCGACAGGCGAGGCCATGAAGGATGCAATGCTTTTCTGGCTTGAGGAGGGAGGCGTCGACGGCTTCCGCTGCGACTATGCCGACGGTGTGCCCCATGAGTTCTGGCAGTCGATGATTGCCGACGGACGTCGTGTGCGCCCCGACATGATCATGCTGGCCGAAACTCAGGACTACAGCTTCTACAACGACGGTTTCGACATGATCTATGACTGGAAATTCGCACCCACGCTAAGCTCCGCTTTCACCGGCGGCAAGGTCAGCGATGTGTTCGTCAAGTCGCAGGAAAGCCTGCGCAACGTTCCTGAAGACAAGGACATCATGCGCTATGCCTTCAACCACGACACGGCCTCGGAGAACAACTTCGGCACATACTTCGGCGCGCCGGCGGCCACGCCGGCAGCCTATGTACTGGCAGCAATGCTCGGTGGCACCCCCATGCTATACACCCCCATGCTCACAGAAGGACTCACGGGCACGCTCTCCTTCTTCAACTACCGGACGCTCACCCGCAGCGCCGCCCTCACCGAAACTTATGCTGCCATCAACAAGGCCTTCAAGCAGACTGCCGAGGTGCGCCGCGGCACGCTGAAGACCTATGCTGACAACAAAGCCGTGGCCTTTACCCGCTCCGTACCAGGCCGTACCATGCTCGTGATGGTGAACACCTCGTCCGAGGAGCGGACCGTAAAGACACCCATCAGCCTTGCCGGCGAAAGCATGACCGACCTGCTCACAGGCTCGCCCGTCGTGCCGGGCGCAAGCATAACCCTTCCACCCTACGGCTACCTGATCTATATGAACTGACACGGATATGAAAAAATATCTTCCCCTAATCCTTGCCCTCGCGGCAGCACCGTACGGCACTGCCGCAGAGGCCATCAGCTCACCCTCGGGCACCTTCCGCCTGGAGGTGGATGTGGACACCGAAGGCATCCCTTATTACTCGCTCGACTATAAAGGCAATCCTTTGATTGGCAAGAGTCCGCTGGGCATTGTCGCCGACGAGAGTGGTTTTGACCGAGGTTTCGTTATCACCGGGAGAGATACCTGCACCGTGGACCGCAACTGGGAACCCGTATGGGGCGAATATGCAAGCGTCCGGGATCACTTCCGCGAACTTGCCGTGCATCTGGAAAGCGCTCCTGAAAGCGAGCAAAAGCGCGTGATGACGCTCCGTTTCCGCCTCTTTGACGACGGCCTGGGCTTCCGCTATGAGCTTCCCCGTCAGGATCACGCCAATTACATGACCGTGCGCGGCGAAAATACCCGCTTCGCGCTCGGGCCGGACGACTGCACGCTTTTCTGCATCCCCGGCGACTATGACACGGACGAGTACCTGTTCTCGGAAACCGACTTTGACGGGCTCGCCGATGCCATGTACTCCTACCGCGGACACCACACCGAAAGCCAGGCTGTGGATAAGCTGAGCGTGCAGACACCGCTGCTGGTGAAGACCGCCGCTCCAGTATATGTAAATATCCACGAGGCCGCTCTCGACGGCTATCCGGCCATGTTGCTTGACGCCGACGCGCCTACCCGTACGCTCAGCGCCCATCTGGTGCCTGACCGCATGGGGGCATGTGCCTACATCCAGCTTCCTTTCAACACTCCCTGGCGCACGATTATCGCTTCGGATGACGCGCGGGATATTCTGGCCTCGCAGCTTGTACTCAACCTGAACGAACCCTGTAAGATCGCCGACACCTCATGGATCAAGCCGATGAAATTTGTGGGTGTATGGTGGGAGATGTTCACCGGGAG
>CAZBNM010000054.1:0-15997 GCA_964493495.1 uncultured Bacteroides sp. | reverse complement strand
AGTCGATCCGACGCCCGAGGCTGTCGGTCAGACGACCCTCATCCATCACCTGCAGAAGCAGGTTGAAAACATCGGGATGGGCCTTCTCGATTTCGTCAAGAAGCACGACACTATACGGACGGCGACGGACCTTTTCCGTGAGCTGGCCGCCCTCCTCATAACCGACATATCCGGGAGGCGCACCGATCAGGCGCGACACACTGAACTTTTCCATATACTCGCTCATGTCGATGCGAATAAGCGCATCTGCCGAGTCAAAAAGAAATTCAGCCAGCCTTTTCGCGAGATGGGTCTTACCGACACCGGTCGGTCCAAGGAACATGAATGTGCCGATAGGCTTCCCAGGGTCTTTGAGTCCGAGGCGATTGCGCTGGATAGCCTTTACAATTTTCGCCACAGCCGTATCCTGTCCGATTACAGCCTTACGCAAGGTGGGAGCCATCTCCAGGAGACGCGCACCCTCGGCCTGAGCCACGCGCTGAACGGGGACACCCGTCATCATCGCCACGACCTGAGCAACCTTTTCAGCATCAACGACCTCGCGGTTCTCGCTTAGAGCCTTTTCCCATGTCGCACGCTCTTCGGCCACTCGCTGACTAAGCTTCTGGGCCTCGTCGCGTAAGGTTGCGGCCTTTGCAAAGTCATGCTGTTCCGCAGCTTCCTTCTGGTGTTTTTTCAGCTCGTCATACTCTTTCTCCAGGGCCTCGAGCGACGAAGGAACATTCACATTCGCGATTCTTGTGCATGACCCGGCTTCATCAAGAGCATCAATGGCCTTATCCGGGAAATTACGATCGGAGATGTACCTGTCGGTCAGCTTAACGCATGCTTCAAGAGCCTCGGGGGTGTAGGAAACACTATGGTGGGCCTCATATTTTTCCTTGATATTTTTCAGAATCTCAAGAGTTTCCTCCGCAGATGTAGGCTCAACCATCACCTTCTGGAATCGACGCTCCAGGGCGCCGTCCTTTTCGATATTCGTGCGGTATTCGTCAAGGGTCGTCGCGCCGATGCACTGGATTTCACCACGTGCAAGCGCAGGCTTCAGCAAGTTGGCAGCATCCATGGACCCCTGAGCGTTACCTGCTCCCACGATAGTATGAATCTCATCAATGAAAAGGATTACATCAGGACTCTTTGTCAGCTCATTGAGGACGGCCTTGATGCGCTCCTCAAACTCGCCGCGGAATTTTGTACCCGCCACGAGCGATGCCATATCCAGACTCACGAGACGCTTGTTGAAGAGCGTGCGGGAAACCTGTCGGCGAACAATCCGCAATGCAAGACCCTCCACAATTGCACTCTTACCCACGCCGGGCTCACCGATGAGTACCGGATTGTTTTTCTTACGGCGCGAGAGGATCTGCGCAAGACGCTGGATCTCAGTCTCGCGGCCCACCACGGGATCGATACGTCCTTCGCGAGCAGCCTGTGTCATGTCATTGCCGAACTTGTCGAGCGTAGGCGTGTCTCCTCGACCGCTGCTTCGCTGCGAGCGACGCTGACGCGGCTGCGATTCGCGCTCCTCGCTTTCATCCTGCACGTTATCGTCGGATGTGTCGCCACCCGACACTTCGGCTGCGGGAGCCTGGGCAGTTGCCGTATCGCTCTCCTCGATATCCTCGCGTGCAATTCTCCGGAGATTATCGTAATCTATTCCGGCAGCTATGAAAGGCTGTACCAGAGGAAGATTCTTGACTTCCTTATTATGCAGCAGAGCAAGAAGTAGATGCACTTCATCCACCATCGATGCCCGCAGATAGCGTGCTTCGAGAATTGCAAGCTTGATAATCAATGAAACAATCCTGTTGTAGTACTCTGCCGGCTGTTCACTGAACGAGGCCGTGCCAAGAGCCATATCAAGATCGCTTACAAGGCTTTCGAGCTTTTCGGCCGGAACGACACGAAGCATCAGCCGACCGGACGCCGTCTCGGGCGAGGCCAGCTCAAGCAGAAGGTGCTCCGGCATAATGGTAGCATTGTGATGTGCATCACATTGCCCCTGAAGGCGGCCGATGATTTCTGCGGCAGCCTTTGTGTACTTATTGTTGTCGTTGTTCATCATTCTGTTATATCGTATGGCAATAATCATGCCAAAGTCATCGCTTTGTCGTCTTTCACAAATTATAACGATTAAATTGCCCCTATTGCCATAACAAAGTTACGAAAATCAAAAATAATTCCGTAACTTTGTATGTTAAAAAACGTGTGCCAGGGACTTATTGTTGTCCGGCACTCTATAAAAAAGCCTAATTTACACATCTTTATAGCATGTTGGAAGAAGCAGAAGATAAAATCTTTAAAATCAAAATCGAGGATGAGATGAAGTCGGCCTACATCGATTATTCGATGTCGGTTATCGTCTCCCGCGCCCTGCCTGATGTCCGCGACGGCATGAAACCCGTTCACCGCCGTGTCCTTTTCGGAATGAACGAAATGGGCAACACCAGTAACAAGCCGCACAAGAAAGCGGCCAATTGCGTCGGTGAGGTTATGGGTAAGTATCACCCCCACGGAGACTCTTCCATTTACGGCACAGTTGTTCGCATGGCTCAGGACTGGGCTCTGCGCAATACGCTTGTCGATGGCCACGGTAACTTCGGCTCTATAGATGGCGACTCCCCTGCCGCCATGCGCTACACAGAGGTGCGGCTCTCGAAAATCGGAGAGGAAATGCTTCGCGACATTGATGCCGAGACGGTTGATTTCCAACCCAATTACGATAACTCACGCCGCGAACCCGTGGTGCTCCCTACCCGCTTCCCCAACCTGCTTGTCAACGGCGCATCAGGTATTGCCGTAGGTATGGCCACAAATATGCCCACCCACAATCTCACGGAGAGCCTGAACGCTTCAATCGCGCTCATTGACAATCCCGACATGAGCGTTGCGGAGCTCATGCGCGTCATTACGGCTCCTGATTTTCCCACGGGCGGTATAATCTATGGCTATCAGGGCGTTAAGGATGCTTATGAGACAGGACGAGGCCGCATTGTAATCCGGGCCAAAGCCACGATCGAAGATACCGGTTCGCACGAAAACATAATCGTCAACGAGATTCCTTATGGCGTAAATAAAGCCGAGCTTGTCAAGAGCATCGCCCAGCTCGTCAACGAAAAGAAAATCGACGGGATCGCCGACATCAACGACGAGAGCGACTTCAAGGGGATGCGAATTGTCATTCGCGTCAAGACGGATGCTAATGCCAAAGTGCTTCTGAACAAGCTCTTCAAGATGACTCAGCTTGAATCGTCCTTCAGCGTCAATAACGTAGCGCTGGTTCATGGACGCCCCCGCACGCTTAATCTCAAAGAGCTACTTCAGGCATTTATCGACCATCGTCACGACGTGGTCATTCGCCGTACACAGTTTGAGCTCCGCAAGGCCCGTGAACGCGCACATATCCTTGAAGGCTTGATGATTGCCGTTCAGAACATCGATGAGGTGATCCACATCATCCGCTCCTCATCGACACCCGACGAGGCCCGCACGCGCCTGGCCGAGCGCTTCAGTCTTTCGGAAGCCCAGACCCAGGCCATCGTGGATATGCGTCTCCGCAGCCTTACGGCCCTGCAGATCGAAGAGCTCCGCAAGGATCTCGATGAAATCCACTCCCGTATCGTTGAACTGGAGCTTATCCTTACAGACGACCACGTATGCCGGGAACTTATCAAGTCGGAACTTATAGAAATCCGCGACAAGTACGGCGATGAACGCCGCACGGAAATCGACTATGCAGGCGGCGACCACTCGGCGCTCGATTACGTTGCCGATGACGACATGATCATTACCATTTCTCATCTCGGCTATATCAAACGTACTCCCCTGGCGGAATTCCGCGCCCAGAACCGTGGCGGCATGGGGTCGCGCGGATCGCAGACCCGCGATGAGGACTTTATCGAGCACATCTATACAGCATCCATGCACGAGCAGATGCTCTTCTTCACCAATCGAGGTCTGGTTTACAAGATGTATGTATACGAGCTGCCCGAGGGTTCCAAGAGCAGCAAGGGCCGCGCGCTTCCCAATCTTCTCAACATCGAGCAAGGTGATAGCGTGAATGCGTTCATCCGTTGCCGCAATCTCGGCGATCCCGAGTACTGCGCCGGACACTATCTCGTATTCGCCACTCGCAACGGCGTTGTGAAGAAGACCGTTCTCACCGAATATGCCCGAGTTCTTGCAAAGGGTAAAAAAGCCATCATATTACGCGAAGGCGACGAACTTGTTGGCGTAGAGCTTACAGATGGAAACTGCGAGATTCTGATGGCGAACCGCAACGGACGCGCCATCCGCTTCCACGAATCCAAGCTCCGCAGCATGGGCCGCGTGAGTGCAGGTGTTCGCGGCATGCGTCTTGACGATGATGCAGAAGACCGCGTTATCGGCCTCATCACCATGCCTGCAGATACGGAAAACAACGTACTCGTGCTGTCGCAGGAAGGATTCGGAAAACGTTCGCTTCTGGATTCCTACAGAATCACGAACCGCGGCGGAAAGGGCGTCAAGACCATGAATATCACACAGAAGACGGGGTATCTCGTGGCATTCAAGAGTGTGAACGATGAGAATGATCTTGTGATCATCAATCAGTCGGGCCTGACGATTCGCATCCATGTTTCCGCTCTGCGCGTGATGGGTCGCGCCACCCAGGGTGTGCGCCTGATAAACATTGGCAAGAACAACGACGTTATTGCTTCCGTATGCTGCGTTCCAACAGATCCGGAGGAGGAAGTCGAGGAAGTAGTTCTTGACGCAGAAGAACTTCCCGGCCTGTCCGAATCCGAGCTCGAAGTCGAAGAAACCGAAGTCGAGGAAGCAGAAGACAGCCTCGAAGAAACTGATAATTAACAACTAATACCATAATTCAAAAATAGCTCAGACATGAAACACCTTTCATTAGTAGCTCTCTGCGCATGCGCCGTTCTCGGTGCTTCCGCACAGACCTCCCTCATCAAGGAGGCAAAGGATGCCTATTCCAAGGGCAAACCTTATGCCGAGGTGATCACCATGATTACACCGGCCTTCACAAATCCTGAGACAGCGCAGCTGGTCGACACTTACTATGTGCCCGGAGAAATGGCATTCAAGGAGTATGACGAACTCTACAAGCAGACCATGATTCAGCCCTCGAAATACACTGCTGCCGACTCCGCTCGCATGGGCCGCTACCTAATCGATGGCTATAATTACTTCATGAAGGCTTTCCCTCTCGATTCCGTTCCTAACGAAAAGGGCAAGATCAAGCCTAAGTATTCCAAAAACATGGTGAATACACTTGCCGGCAATGCCTCCGCATATCGCAATGGCGGCATATTCCTCTACAATGTGAACGACTATGCGGGCGCTTACGAAGCCTGGATGATTTTCGGTGCACTTCCTGAAATCCCCGAGGTCTATAAGAAACTTGCCGCAAACGATAAGGTTATGCCGGGCTCCATGCCCTCCGATGAACTTATCGGTGAAATTTACTATAATGCCGGTCTTGCAGCATGGCAGATGAACGACTTCGACAAAGCCTATGATGCATTCATGAAGGCTATGGCGAAGGGTTACAACAAGAAGCAGATATACGACTACTCGATGGCTGTGGCTCAGCAGGGCGGCCATGAGGACCGTGTATTTGATCTGGCCCAGAAGGCCCTTCCCTTATATGGCAAGGAAGATCCTATGTATGTTCGCCTTATCCTCAACCACTATATCGTGAACAAGGACTCAGAAAAAGCTATGGAGGTTGTAAATCAGGCAATACTCGATGAGCCTGAGAATTCGCAGTACCGCGTATTCCGTGGCATTATTTTCGAGAGCAATGGCGATCTGGCTTCTGCAAAGCAGAATTACGAGGACGCCGTAGCTGCTGACCCGCGTAACGCCCAGGCCCTTTATTACCTTGGCCACATGCTCTACAACGAGGCCAGCGCACTCCAGGACAAAGCTCCTTCAAATCCTTCCGAGTACGCAGCATACTTCAACGGCACTGTGAAGCCTGTGCTCGAGGAGGCTATCAAGTATCTTGAGAATTCCGTTGACGAGGAACCGGCTGACACCCGGATGGAGGCTCTCCGTACGCTTCTTAACGCATACTATGCTCTGAACGATAATACGAATTACGAATACACACAGAAGCGAATCGACAATATGTAATTCGTGAGTGTTAAAAAACAATAATACCAAAGGCGGGGCGCTGTAGTGTCCCGCCTTTTTTGTAACTTTGCATCCGATTCGGGCCTGCCGGGTACAACCGGACGCCTGTTTCGCAAAAAATTCATTCATAAATCACCATTAAAACCTTCTTAGAATGCACTTAAATTCTGAAGAAAAAGTACAGATCTTCGAGAAGTACGGTAAGAGCAAGACTGACACTGGCTCGCCTGAAGCACAGATTGCATTATTCTCCGTCCGTATCGCTCATTTGACTCAGCACCTGAAGTCAAATCACAAGGATCATACAACCGAACGCGCTCTTAAAATGCTTGTAGGTAAGCGTCGTCGTCTCCTTGACTATCTCATGCGCAAGGATATCAACCGCTACCGTGCAATCATCGCACAGAAGGAGCTTGGTATCCGCAAGTAAGAAACGGATTTCCAAAAACAAAAACATCGCCGCTCTCGCGCCTTAGGCCGGAAGCGGCGATTTAGTTTATAAATGTTTGGAATTACGGGAATTTATTCCTAACTTTGCAGTCGCTTTTTAGCATCCCGTGTGATGGGAAATTAAGGAGCAACGAACTTAATTTTTAGTAACACAACACAAATCAAAACAATGAAAGTCTACAAACTGGTAGCAGAGCCTCGCACCAACCTTGGTAAGAAGGCCACGAAGTTCCTTCGCAGCGAAGGCAAAATTCCCGTAGTTCTCAACGGTGGCGCAATCATTGACCTCCCCTACTCGGCTCCTCTGCGTGAAGGCGAGAAGATTGTTGAAATCGGCAACGGCAAGGGCCTCATCACGACTGATCTTGCAGTGACTGAAGAGGCTGTGCGCAAGCTGGTGTACACCCCTGATATCTTCGCAATCGAACTGGAAGTAAACGGCGAAAAGCGCATGGCCGTGTTGAAGGATCTGCAGTTCCATCCCGTGAAGGACAACATCCTGCACATGGATCTTCTGGAGGTTAGCGAGAACAAGCCTGTGGTTATCGAGGTTCCCGTGAAACTTGAAGGTCATGCCGAAGGTGTAAAGGCCGGTGGCAAACTGAACCTCTCCATGAAGAAACTCAAGGTGAAAGCCCCCTACACTGCCGTACCTGAGCGTCTTGTGATCAATGTTGATAACCTTGGTCTGGGCAAGACGATGGCCGTTGGCGATCTTCACTTCGAAGGACTCGAACTGGTTAACGCCAAGAATGCTGTCGTATGCGGTGTTGCTCTTACACGTGCAGCCCGTGGCGCCGCAGCAGCCAATAAGTAATGAAGTATCTGGTTGTAGGGCTGGGTAATATCGGAGACGAGTATGCCCGTACGCGCCACAACATTGGATTTATGGTATTGGACGCCTATGCAGAGGCGTCCAATATTTCTTTTTCCACGGAGCGCTACGGCGATATTGCCCGTACACGCCTTAAGAACAAGCAACTCATACTTCTGAAACCGTCGACCTACATGAATCTGAGCGGCAACGCTGTAAGATACTGGAAAGACCGGGAGAATATTCCGGATGACCACATTCTGGTGATTGTAGACGATATAGCTTTGCCTTTCGGAGCTATCCGTCTGAAGCCTTCGGGAAGTGACGCAGGACACAACGGTCTTAAGAACATAGCGCAAATGTTGGGCACACAGGCATATCCGAGACTTCGTTTCGGCGTTGGAAATGATTTCCCACGAGGATGTCAGATTGATTATGTGTTAGGACAGTTTACGCCCGAGCAAAAGGCAGAGTTACCGGCAAGAATCGAGGTGGCTATTGACGCGATGAAGGAGTGTATCCTGGCCGGGATTCAAACGGCCATGTGCAAGTATAACAATAAATGAACCTGAAATGAACCAGCTTTTCATGCATCCGGTGCATGAGATGCATGAGAAATGAAGAGAAATGGGCAAATCCGAAGTTCGAATTGACAAGTGGCTGTGGGCTGTCCGGATATTCAAGACGCGCACTATTGCAACCGAGGCATGTAAAAAGGGGCGTGTAGCAATTGGGGAAAGCGAGTCCGTGAAGCCGTCGCGAACAATCAAGGTTGGAGATATTGTGCGAGTACGAAAATCACCTGTAACCTATTCGTTTCGCGTATTAGCCTTGACGGAAAATCGTTTAGGAGCTCGCCTGGTTCCCGAATACGTGGAAAACATCACGCCACAGGAACAAATGGATCTTTTGGAGGTCGTAAAGATTTCGGGCTTTGTCGACCGCAGGAAGGGACTTGGGCGCCCGACTAAGCGAGAGGCCCGCGATTTATCGAAGTTCACGGGTGACATTTATGATGATGGAAGCGACGGCTGGGATTTCGATGAAGGTTGGGAGTTGGATGAGGAGGATTGACATATGATTGAAAGGAGTATAAATTTCGACGAGTGGGATCGAGAGCACCTTTGGCATCCCTATACCTCAACCATAAATCCCTTGCCCACTTATAAGGTAGCATCTGCGCATGCTGCCCGCATAATTCTTGCTGATGGCACTGAACTAATCGATGGGATGAGTTCATGGTGGTGCACAATACATGGTTATTCGAATTCGCGACTGAATGAAGCTGCACGACGTCAGTTGGACAAAATGAGCCATATTATGTTCGGTGGGTTGACTCATGAACCGGCAATCGAGCTCGGGAAAGCCCTGTTGGAAGTTGCGCCGAGCAGCATGAATAATATTTTCTATGCTGATTCCGGGTCGGTGGCCGTAGAGGTAGCCATGAAGATGGCTGTTCAAGCAGCTGTATCTGACTCCGGACGACATGAGAAGACGAATTTCGCAACGATACGCTCGGGATACCACGGGGACACGTGGAATGCTATGAGTGTGTGCGATCCGGTGACTGGTATGCACGGTGCTTTCGGAAGGGCGCTTCCTGTGAGATACTTCGTTCCTCAGCCACGCTCACGTTTTGGCGGAGAATGGAATCCGGAGGATATTGCCCCTATGGCCGAACTGATAAGGAAAAAGAAAGATGAGCTCGCGGCGGTGATACTTGAGCCTATCGTACAGGGGGCTGGTGGAATGTGGTTCTATCATCCGCAATATTTGCGTGAGCTACGTGCTCTTTGCAGCGAAAATGATGTACTTCTGATTTTCGATGAGATAGCAACCGGTTTCTGGCGTACAGGGCGTTTCTTCGCCTGTGAGCATGCGGGTGTCGAGCCTGATATCATGTGTATAGGGAAGGGCCTAAGCGCGGGTATGCTGACTATGGCCGCCGTGTTGACAACTAAGGAGGTAGCCGATACGATTTCGCGTGGCGAGGCGGGGGTGCTGATGCACGGACCGACATTTATGGGCAACCCTCTTAGCTGCGCAATAGCACGTGAGTCGCTGAATATGTTACGGGAGTGCGATATGTCGGCACGTCTAAAGGAAATTGAATCTATACTGAAGGAAGAATTCGCTCCGGCGGCTCAACTTCCCGGAGTTACAGATGTACGAGTATTAGGCAGTATCGGCGTGGTAGAGGTAATGCGCAACGTGGATGTTGGACTCTTTCAAAAGGAATGTGTGAAGCGGGGTGTGTGGATCCGGCCATTCGGCCGGAATGTCTATGTTATGCCTCCTTACGTTATCTCTAATGATGATATGAGACATCTCTGTCGTGAACTGGTGGCGATCGTAAGTGATGAAACGAATTATTGAAAAAGAACTTGCGGCCATGCAGGAGGAAGGTCGGTTGAGACATATTGCGGATCGAAATATGTCGACCGAACTGATCGACCTTAGTTCGAACGATTACCTCGGGCTGGCCTCGCGATCAGATCTACGGGATTCCTTTCTGGACTCGGATGCTTCTATACTGCCAATGTCGGCGTCGGCATCCAGACTTCTGGCATCGCACCAAGCGTCGTACAATAGTCTTGAGCGAACTATTGAAGGCGCATACGGGAAAGGGCGCAAGGCATTGCTGTTCAATAGTGGTTACCATGCAAACATGGGAATAATTCCTGCTCTTTGCGGGAAAAATACAATGATACTCGCCGATAAGCTGGTGCATGCAAGTATAATCGATGGTATAAGACTTAGCGGTATGCGCTTCGAACGCTTCCGCCATAATGACATGACTCATCTGAGTCGGCTGCTTGAAAAATCTGTTAGAGAGGGCTTTCAGCCTCTTATAATAGTTGAAAGTGTCTATAGCATGGATGGCGATTACGCTTCATTGGAAGAAATTGCTCAATTGAAAGCAGATATCGCCCCGGATGGAATGATGTATGTTGACGAAGCCCATGCGGTGGGAGTAGAAGGCGAAGGTGGGCTCGGACTTTCGGAAGGGATTGAGGGGGTTGATGTTATAGTCGGTACATTCGGGAAAGCGTTGGCTTCTGTAGGTGCATATGCAGTTGTTGATCCGCGTATTCGGGAATGGCTTGTGAATAATTCGCGTAGCCTGATCTTTTCAACGGCTCTACCTCCGATGCAAGTGGCATGGTCAGAATTTATGTTCAAAACGGCAATGACAATGGATTCCGAGCGAAAACATCTGCGAACTCTTTCCAAAGAGCTTGGAATGATTCTATTCCGACATGGAGCACACAACTCGGAGCCCGGACACATACGACCGCTGATAACCGGAAGTCCTGAAAGTGCTGTGAAGCTCTCACATGCTTTAGTACGGGAGGGGTTCAACGTTCTTCCGATACGGCGTCCGACCGTTCCTCCAGGTACGGATCGTCTACGCTTTTCGCTTTCAGCGTCGCTTACAAATGTCCAACTTCGCGAACTTGATAATGCTTTATCAAAAGTAATATGATCAAAGATAACACGAACGAATATACACGCAGACGAAAAAAAAGGAAAAAGAGAGTGTCGAAGCTCTGTTGGGCATATATCTTTTCGGGGGTCGTTATAGTGGCGCTTTACGTGGTTGGGATTCATGCATGCGAACTTAAAGGCGAATCCCGTGCAAAGAGTCCGATTGTGCCTGTAAGCGAATTGCTAAAAGTAGAAATACCGGCCGGCACACCGGAGGTTTTCAAAGACTATACGGGTTTCAGCGTGTCGTTTAATCCTCAGCATCGGATACCAAACTATGTGATATGGGAACTGACTCGTGAAGAAGCAAAGGGGCGCGAACCAAGAATAAATGATTTTCATCAGGATACGGAGGTCGAGGGATGTCCTGATCTAAGCGATTATCGCGGCTCTGGATTTGACCGCGGCCATATGGCTCCGGCAGGAGAGATGAAATGGAATCCAAGGGCAATGTATGACTCTCATGCGCTTACCAATATGTGTCCACAAGACCGTGTGATCAATGGCGGCCGCTGGCGCACGATCGAAAATCTGGAGCAGAATTGGGTGATGTCGGACAGTGCTCTCGTAATTATTACGGGGCCTATTCTTGCAGATTCCATTACAAGGAAAATCGGGAGTGGTGTGAGTGTGCCGGAACGCTTTTTCCGGGTTGTTTTCGCACCATATGTTAATCCTCCGAGAGCAATTGCCTTTATTGTTCCTAACAGTGAAACTTCCCGGGGAGTTTATGATATGGTTGTATCAGTGGATGAAGTGGAAAGTGCTACCGGCTTTGACTTTCTCAGTGCTTTGCCTGATGAAATTGAAGATGAGGTAGAGAGAGATAGTAGATTATTCATTTGGAGAGCGTTGAGATGAGTGATACAATTTGTGCTATATCTACACCTGGCGGTACGGGTGGAATTGCTGTTATCCGAGTTTCGGGGCCGGAGGCCTTGTCAATATGCAACCGTGTGTGGAAGGGAAAGTCGCTTCTCGATACTCCGGGAAATACAGCACGCGTTGGCACATTGATTGATGAGTGTGGAGAAGAGCTTGACGAGTGTGTGGCACTGGTATTTCGTGCACCGCGTTCGTTTACAGGAGAGGATACGGTTGAGCTTTCAGTGCATGGTTCAAGATGGATTCAACGTGAGGTCCTTACGACACTGGTTGAGCATGGCGCACGTATTGCTGAACCGGGCGAATTTACACGCAGGGCATTTGCATCCGGACGGCTTGATCTTGCCCAAGCAGAAGCCGTGGCCGATATGATTGCTGCATCTTCAAGGGCCGCTACACGCGTGGCTCTGAATCAAATGCGGGGAAGTATCAGCGAGAAACTTGATGAGTTACGTGTGAAGCTCGTTAATCTCGTCTCACTGCTGGAACTGGAACTCGACTTCAGTGAGGCGGACGTTGAATTTGCATCGCGCGAAAAACTTACGCAAGCAACCAATGAAATAGTAGGGGAAATTCGCAGGCTTTTATCTTCATTCAGAAGTGGGTCGGCAATCAAGGATGGTATTCCGGTTGCAATAATAGGTGCTACTAATGCAGGGAAATCGTCGCTGCTTAATGCTCTTACGGAAGACGACAGGGCAATAGTTAGTGATATCCATGGTACTACACGCGATACTATTGAGGAATCAATTGAAATTGGCGACTATTTATTCCGATTAATTGACACGGCCGGATTACGAGAGACCAATGACAAAATTGAACAGCTTGGCATTGAACGCTCCCGGCAAGCGATGTCTCGGGCGCAAATAATTCTCCAAATAATAGATGCGACGAATCCTATAGAGACGGAAGATAGACATATTTCGCCCAATGCCATAGGAATACGTGTAATTAATAAAACAGATATTGCGCCGACTACTACTCTTGAAGGCATTCATATCTCCGCTAAAACTGGTGATGGTATTGCTATGTTGCGTAAGGTTCTTGAGGAGTCTGCTTGTAAATTGACTAATGGAATCGAAGATGTCGTACTAATAACGAATGCTCGTCATGCCGAGGCGCTGGATGCGGCATTAAAAAGTGCTGAAGCATTGCTAAATGGACTAATGACTACCCTACCCTCCGATCTTCTTGCTCAGGACCTCAGGGAAACTCTCCACCACCTCTCAACTATCACCGGCGAAATCACAACCGGTGAGATACTTGAGAATATATTTAGGAATTTTTGCGTGGGAAAGTAATAAGTAATTACTAACGATTACAAGATCTCACATTCTATAATTAAAGCACTCACAATGAGTGCTTTTTCTTTTTGTCAGTCATTAACGAATTTATCGTTTTTGAACGTTTTTGTGTCATTTTCGGTACCACCCTAGTACCGCGGAGAAACTTGAGGAATTCCCACTGAGCAAGGTATTACACGAATTAAGATGTTCCGTCACTGCTTGTTGCAGTAACTTTATATTCATTAGAAGCAAACAGAGGCATTGACAACGCTACTAAGAATAGGAAACTTAATATCCTGTGCATAATGAAGAATATTGTTTATTCCACTTTATATTAGAGAATCTAAAAGAACGAATAAATCTGCAAATAAACAAGGTTACAGTTTTAAGTCAGAATCAAAAGGGAGAAATTATCCCATTCTCATTATCAGTTAAGGCAAGTCTAAACTCCTATTCCTTCGGAGTAAGAGTTAGCGACTCTTCGATTAGCAGTTGCGTTTGGCACCCAGGATTCATGATCTGCAAGATTGTTCTTGTCAATCAACATTTGAAGGAGCGGCATATCTCCGCTCTCAACAGACTCCTCGATATAGAAAGTCTCGATTTTGAAGTGATTGTCAATGGCAGAGATATGACGGAAGGAATCCGAAACATCGGGGTCACTTCAGTGCCGAGGGTGTGAGATAGAGATATAAGCCGAATGGAGGAGACCTTAGGCTCCGTTCACGTTAGCTCGAGCGCCATGCGTATCGCCTTAACACAGTAAAGATTGATACTCAGTGTCGCTAATACGCTTCATACTTATATTATACAAATTTTTTAACGTTTCAGCTGATTTTTTTCCGTCACTTCCATACGAATATAAAAACCTAACATATCCAAACAATACAGCAACTGCCTCAGAGGTATACTTCAATGTATTATTTATATTATCAAGATACCGATGCTTATCATATGGCATGGAAACGAGAACATATGAGTATGTTTGATTTTTCCATATTTTGATTGGCAGGCAGAATAATGGTATTGATTTATTCATATAGCGTTTAGGAACATAAGCCCACGCGTCATAAGATTTGAAGACAATTTCCTTATTTACTCCGTCTTCAAAAAATGCTACAATCTTATTATACCCTGAAGAAGAATTATTATTATAGATGTCAATACAAAAGTATTCTCTACCTTCGGGTTTTAGTTTCGATGAAAATATGCTTGCACGTTTAGGTTTAAAAGGAGAAGTCTTATAAAAGAAGAAAGAAGATGGTATCTCGCGAGTGGCGCAAGTCTCCCCACAAGAATAAAAAGTTTCTCTTAGATTAAAGAAACTCATAAATTAGAAATAACCAGTTATCACTAAGGAAGAAACCATTATTTTACTACAGCGTTACAATCGCAAGCCCTTTTGAAAGAAATATTTGTACCTGCGTGTTCCGTAGCCACCCATTTATAAAGTTTCTTCAAGTAAAACGCTATCATCAGACCCAATAAAATAGAAGCCATTGCAGGGTAAATTTCATTAGTAGCAGAGCTAATCAATATTCCAGCTAATGCCACTACTGCGAATGCTATCCAAAACACGTAAGCCGCCCGCCCACTAATTTGATATTCTTTAGCACAGCAATCTTCACACAATCTGAAAGAAAATGTTTCAGTCTTTGTGTGGATTGTCCTTACCCCGACGGTATTGTTTTCGTGAACTATACGCTTAATACGAGCTTCATTTATATCCTTGGTTTTTCTACAACAAGGACAAACGAAATCTTTTTCAGGTGAGTAAGGAAACCGTTCAACGAATTTATCAGAATATAAACGGCGAGTAATACTTGGACGAGTACCACTTGATAAGGAGTTTAATGTTGTATTCTTTGGAAGTTGCTTCTGCATATTTTAATAAAGAAGTTAGACAATAGCGTTGCCGTCCTTTGCTCTTTGTAGAAGTGGTTTGTTTAGCGCTGGAGAAAGCACCTCTCGAAAGAACATAACAGGAAGGCGATATATTATGATGAGTATTGCCATTGTCAAGAAATAGCCACCACAAGTAAAGGGTGAACTACCAAATAATAGAGAATGAATACACATTAAGATAAGAGGACCAATCAATAGGTAAGATATGTGTCGAAGAATTTTGTTCCTTGTACGTACCCACTTACATTTTGAGCAAAACCGAACATTTGCATAAGAGGAAGCAATATGAGTTACATAACGATTACCAACAAAGTTGGTGTCAGAAGAAGATTTTACAAGTACATGTCGTACATGGGCATCATCAATAGAGTGACGATGCCCACAATTAGGACAAATAAATTCTTTGGATATCTTTAATTGTTGTAACTTTTCCATAGTGCAAAGTTACAAAAAAATTAGATTATACCGCTCATAAACAACGAGAAAGTATCGCGGAAAGGGAACTTCTCGCAGCAGATATAGAGGGTATCGAAGGCGTCGGTGCCGACGGTGCGGTGTTCGAGCAGTATTCTTGCTTGCAAGTGACTTCGTCGATGACTTCGGACTCTGTGTGAGTTCTTCGCTGGACTTATCCATGCGGAAGCCGTTGCGTCCGCGACTGACACCGGCAGACCATATTACCACAATATAGCAACCTACTAGTACCATAATCTGTCAAATCCGCCGGCTTAGCGTATAATATAGGCAATCATCGGTGCTATCCGCTTTTATGTTATTCATAAATCAATCTGATACAGGACGTGCGTTCTCAAAGGTGAATCTGCCGACAAATTGGGATGCTCAAACTCTCCCACTTTTATCATGCCAATCTTTTGCATAACTCTTTCGGAGGGTATGTTTTGTTTTGCTGTGAATGAATATAATCTTTGCAATCCTTTCTTTTTAGCCAATTTCAGCACCTCCTTTGCCGCTTCCGTTGCCAATCCCTGATTGTGATAATCCGCAGCCAATCTCCAACCGATTT
>CAZBNM010000053.1:0-16725 GCA_964493495.1 uncultured Bacteroides sp. | reverse complement strand
CGGAGAAGATGGAATGCGCCATGGATATGCCTTACATCCTTCTCTACGACAAGAAAATCTCGAGCCTGAAGGATATTCTGCCCATACTCGAGGGGACGTCGAAGAGCGGCCGTCCGCTTCTGATTATCGCCGAGGATGTCGAGCAGGATGCTCTCGCAGCCCTTGTTCTGAACCGTCTGCGCGGTACGCTGCGCGTTTGCGCCGTGAAGGCTCCCGGTTTCGGCGACCGCCGCAAGGAAATGCTGGAGGATATTGCAGTGCTTACCGGCGCAACGGTAATCTCCGAGGAGAAGGGCATGCAGCTTGTAAACACGACCATGCAGGATCTTGGCACGGCCAACAGCGTGACCATCAATAAGGACAATACGACCATCGTGAACCGCGACGGCGACAAGGACCGCATTGCGGCACGTGTGGCACAGATCAAGGCGCAGATCGAAACCACGACCAGCGACTACGACCGCGAGAAGCTTCAGGAACGTCTGGCCAAGCTTGCAGGCGGTGTTGCCGTTCTGCACGTAGGCGCACCTTCTGAAGTAGAGATGAAGGAGAAGAAGGATCGCGTGGACGACGCTCTGAGCGCAACCCGCGCAGCGATTGCGGAGGGTATCGTGCCCGGTGGCGGTGTAGCATACATCCGCTGTCTGCCTGCGCTTGCTGATCTGAAGGGTGCGAACGACGACGAGCAGACGGGTATCGACATCGTGCGCCGCGCGATCGAGGAGCCTCTGCGCCAGATTGCGGCGAATGCCGGAGTAGAAGGCGCGGTAGTGGTCCAGAAGGTTAGCGAAGGCAGCGGTGACTATGGCTACAATGCCCGCACGGATGTTTACGAGAATCTTCTTGCAGCCGGCGTAATCGATCCGGCGAAGGTAACGCGCGTGGCACTTGAAAATGCGGCATCCATAGCAGGGTTGTTCCTGACCACGGAATGTGTGATCGCCGAAAAGAAGGAGCCCGCAGCTCCGGCCGCTCCCGCACCCGGCATGGGCGGCATGGGCGGCATGATGTAAATTCAAACATATAATTGTCCCCGGGGCTGTGTCGTTCGACACAGCCCCGATTTTTTTGGGGTGCTAAACGCTATCATGGCAGGGGTAATCGGGAGGAATGTTTTGATATTTGGAGGAAAGTTCGTAACTTTGGCAGATATTTTATGCAATTGGAATAAAGATGTTTAGACTGAATAAGCTAAGGACCTGTCTATCGGGGCTTTTCATATTGCTCTCGTGTGTCTGGGGCGCAAGCGGCCAGGAAGTCTTCGAGCGCAAGATAGATAACATCTCTTTCGTGCCCAAAGGACAGTATATCACGGGCGTGAGCGTCAGTTACCAGCAGTCGTCGCAAGACAACTATCAGTTTCTGATCTTCGAGAAGATCAACGGAGACAACTATACGTTCAAGGTCAGTCCGATGTTTTTCTACGCTTTTCAGGACAATCTGGCGGCCGGCGGACGCTTCGGCTACTCACGTCAGCGGACACGACTCAACTCGGCAAATGTTGTTCTTGATGCGGAGACGTCGTACGACATAGACAATCTATATTCCATCTCGCATTCCTATGAAGGCATGGCAGCGTTCCGTCAGTATCTTAGTCTTGGCAAAAACACCCGTTTCGGACTATTCAACGAGGTACAGCTTCAAATTGGCGGAGGGCAGTCGAAACTATGCTCGGGCAGTGGGGAAAGCCTGACAGGGACATATGAGCGCAATTTCAAGATGAATGTAGGTCTTGCGCCGGGTATCGTGGTGTTCCTGAACAACTATTCGGCCATGGAGGTGAATGTGGGTGTTCTTGGTTTTGACTATACGAGCACGCGGTCGGTATCGGACCAGATCTATGTGGCGCACCGCAAGACCAAGCAGGCCAATTTTAAAATCAATCTGTTTTCAATCACCTTCGGTGTGGCATTCTATATTTAAAGGGCTATGAGAAAGACGGTGAAAAAAACATTCGCGATAGTTTCGCTGATTGTGAGCATGGCTCTATGGAGTGCTGACGGGTTGCAGGCACAGGAGGTGGTGCGCAAGGATATGTTCACGCTCAATCCCGACAGCGTGGAGCATGTGATCGTGGGGGGAGACACCGTGAGTGTGATTATTCCGGAGAGGAATTTCGGGCGCTACCACCGCGGGCTGTTCAACTATCTGATAATTCCGCGTGGAAAATGGGGCTTCGGTCTTACAGCTTCCTACGGCGAAATCGTGACGGATGATACGAGCATACTCTCGCTGCTGACGAAGCTGGACATGAATGTAAAGACGTATTCGATCAAGCCTTATCTTTCGTATTTCATCAAGCACAACCAGAGCGTCGGTCTCCGCTTCAACTACACCCGCGGGATATTCGATCTGGGGAATCTATCGGTGGACTTCGATGAGGACCTGAACTTCTCGGTGAGCGATGTGAGCTACTATTCGCAGAGCTTCGCGACGTCGATATTCTACCGCAATTACATAGGCATAGGGAATACGCGTCGCTTCGCGATCTTCAACGAGGTGGATCTGGAGTTTTCGAGCGGGTCGTCGCGCTTCAACCGCATCTATAACGGCGAGCCGAAGAACACGAGGACGAACGTGACGAAGGCGGCGCTTAACTTCAGCCCCGGTGTGTGCGTGTTCATTCAGGAATATGTTGCGGCGACGGTGAGCTTCGGTGTGTTCGGTCTGAACATGAGAAAGGAACGGCAGTGGACGGACGGAATTGAGGACGGCAGCCGCTTTACGTCGGGTGCGAATTTCCGTTTCAATATCTTCAATATCAACTTCGGTCTAATGGTTGTGATATGAGAATCAAAGGCATTACAAGAGCTGCACTTGCGACGGTGACAGCAGTCATTACCGGAGTACTTTTCGGGAGCTGTATACGCAACGACATCCCCTACCCCCGCATACAGGCTAATTTCCGAAGCATCAACGTGGAGGGCCAGGAGGCGGGTGCGGTGATAGATTCGATCAACTGCAGCATTTCGCTGACTCTTGGGGAGGATGTGGATCCTTATGCCGTGAAGGTGCTGGACTATACGCTGACGCCCGGTGCGGAAGTCGTGGGTGATGTGCTTTCGGAACCGCTGAATCTTTCGTCGTCGCTGGTGGTGACTCTGAAGCTCTATCAGGAATACGACTGGATAATCTCGGCTACGCGCGATGTGGTTCGATATTTCGAGGTGGAGGGGCAGATGGGGGCGTCGATGATCGATGTTCCGAGCCACCGCATCATCGTGGATATGCCTATGAACGCGGACCTCTCGGAGGTAAAAGTGATCCGTGCGAAGCTTGAATCGTCGGGCTCGGTAATGACGCCAAACCTGACTGATGGAGGTGTCGTGAACCTGAAACAGCCGCTGGATATACTTGTGGAGGATTTCGGGCGCTCGCAGACATGGACCGTATACGTGAACCGTGTGGAGGCGACCGTGACGACCGAGAGCGTGGATGCATGGACCTGCGTGGCATGGGTACACGGCCAGGGCCAGGCCGGCAAGGACAACGGTGTGGAATACCGTCTTGCGGGAAGCACGGAATGGACGCGTCTCGATCCGAGCGAGGTGACGCATGACGGCGGCAACTTCACCGGCCGCATCATACATCTGGATCCTGAGACGGCCTACGAGGCGCGCACCTACTCGGACATGGAGAAGGGCAATGTGGTGGCTTTCACCACGGGAGCTATCGTGCAGATTCCAAACTCGGATTTCGATTCGTGGTGGCTCGACGGCAAGGTATGGGATCCGTGGCCGGAAGGCGGTCCGCAGGTATGGGACACGGGCAACAAGGGCGCGACTACGCTGGGAACGTCCAACACTTTCCCGACGGACGACACGCCGACCGGGACGGGACTTGCAGCCCAGCTGGAGACACGCTTTGTGGGCATCGGCATCATAGGGAAGCTTGCAGCGGGCAACATCTTCGTGGGCCGCTACGTGAAGACGGACGGGACGAACGGTATTCTGAGTTTCGGGCGCGAGTTCACACAGAGACCGACACGCTTGCGGGGGTATCTGAAATACAACTGCGCAACCATTTCTCACTCGGGATCGGACTACAAGAATCTCATAGGACAGCCTGATACGTGCATCGTGTGGTGCGCTCTGATCGACCAGAACGAACCTTTCGAAATCCGCACGAATCCCAATAACCGCCAGCTTTTCGACCCGGCGGGATCGTATGTCGTGGGCTACGGCAAAATCCAATACGGGGAGACCGTGGCGGGTTACATACCTTTCGAATTCCCGATCAATTATACGTCCACTTCGCGTGTGCCCAAATATATTCTGATTACTGCGTCGGCGAGCAAATACGGCGACTACTTCACGGGCGGGGCGGGCTCGGTGCTTTGGCTCGACGACCTCGAACTGCTATACGATTACTAATCCACAACGCAACACAGAACAATGGCAATCTCACTGCGTGGCTTCTATGCCAAACATCCTATATTAGGCACACTGATACTGATAGGACTCACTGCCTTCGTGCTGGTGTGGCTTACGATGCTTTATCTCGACCACTGGACAATGCATGGGGAGACTTCGGTTGTGCCGGATGTAAGAAACATGACTTATGCCGAGGCACGCCGCGCGCTGGAGGCAGCAAATCTGGAAATAGAGATTTCGGATTCGATCTACGATGTAAAGGTGCCGCGCGGGACTGTTGTGGAGTCGATGCCGCGGACAGGCGCAGTGGTAAAGAAGGGGCGTCAGGTGTATGTGACTGTCACGGCTTTTTCGCCCAAGCAGGTGACCGTGGCGATGCCGCTTCAGGGGAATGTCTCGGAGCGGCAGGCTGTGTCGTATCTCCGGGGGCTTGGGATATCGGATATACGCACGGTGTATGTGCCGTCGGAATACTCCAATCTTGTGGTAAGCGCCCGCTACGGCGATACGCCCATAAGTGTGGGTACGGTCATGCCGGTGACAGCGACGGTGACTCTCGAAATAGGCACGGGTCCTGTGGTTACGCACGAGGAACTGGATTCGATAGAAGAGGAGTATGACTATTCGACCGTTGAGGGTCTTGGAGAAGATTAATGGCTGAGATTACTCCGAATCTCCGACCACTGGAGGGCTTTGAGCCAGAAGGGGATTCTGCCGGCGAGAGTGCTCTGGTGGACGTGAACGGCACGGAAATGTACGAGCATTTCCGCTTTGTGGCCGACAAAGGTCAGGCGCTTTTGCGCGTGGACAAGTTTCTTGTGGAAAGGCTGCAGAAGTCGTCGCGCAACCGGGTGCAGCAGGCTGCGGAAGCCGGGTGCATTCTGGTGAACGGCCGTGCGGTCAAGAGCAACTACCGCGTGAAGCCGCTTGATGTTGTGCAGGTGGTGATGGATCGTCCGCGATACGAGTGTGAGATCGTGGCGCAGGATATTCCGCTTGATATCGTATATGAAGACAAGACGGTGCTTGTAGTAAACAAGCCTGCGGGACTGGTGGTCCATCCCGGGCACGGGAATTATTCCGGGACGCTGGTGAATGCTCTTGCGTGGCATTTCCGCGATACTCCGGACTATGACGTGAATGATCCACGCCTCGGACTGGTGCACCGCATAGACAAGGATACGTCGGGGCTTCTGGTAGTGGCGAAGACTCCGGATGCAAAGACTGATTTAGGAAAGCAGTTTTTCAACAAAACTACAAGGCGTGAATATGCGGCGCTCGTATGGGGTTCGCCCAAACCGGCCAAGGGTCGCATCGAAGGTAATATCGGGCGCTCGCTACGCGACCGCCTGCAGATGGATGTGTTTCCGGCGGGAGGAGAGTACGGTAAACCGGCTGTGACACACTATGAGGTGCTTGAGGACTTCGGGCCGGTGTCGCTGGTGAAATGTGTGCTTGAGACGGGGCGGACCCATCAGATACGCGCCCATATGCGCCATATCGGCCATCCTCTGTTCAGCGACGCGCGCTATGGTGGCGACAAGATATTGCGCGGCAATACGTCGGGGAAATATACACAGTTCGTGAACAACTGCTTCGCTCTGTGTCCGCGTCAGGCGTTGCACGCGCGTACGCTTGGCTTCCGGCACCCTGACACGGGGAAGGAAATGGACTTCGAGGCGCCCATACCTGCCGATATGCAGAGGTTGATCGAAAAGTGGCGTAATGCGTCACGCGAAGGTGAATAAACATGCCTGCCGGAGTCAGATTACCGGTACATACTTTCGAGACGTATGGCATTATTGAGAGTCGAGCGAAGGGATGTACGGGCCTGTGCAACTTCGGATTCAAGCTGGAGGATCCGGTCGCGGAGAGCCGGTGTGGGTTTTGATGAATATGTCTCGCGGAGCGACGAGAGCGTCTGCAATGTTTTTTGCAGCTGCTTTTCATCGGCAAGATAGCGGAGCATGGTGCGACGTGCGTTTTCATCGCGGAAATTATCGAGGCTCCTGTAAATTCCACGCGAGCCCATATCGAGCTCAAATGCGGGAGATGTTCCTGCGTCGCTACCGGCATCGGCGATGGATGCAATTCGATTTCGAAAGTCGGCTTTATAGTCCTTATCGGCACGACGGGTTAGCGAAATATCATCGAGGCGCGCCAGCGACGGGAGATTATCGGTATCGGGCGAGTAGTTCACACGTGTGTCTGAAGGAGCAAATACGTAGATGGTAACCTTACCGGGAATCTGCTCGCGGTCGGAGGCCCACCACCCCAGCCCGGTTGTCTCATCGATAGCGAGCATGAAATCATTGTAGGGCGAATTATATGGCATACCCATATTCTGGCTCTGCATGAATGTGCCGGAATCGTTTCGGCGTGTCATGTAGATGTCGTATCCTCCCAAGCCTTCCGGGCCGTTTTCAGCCGCATAGTAGAGCGTGACTCCGTCGGCCATCAGAAATGGGAAGGATGCATTGCCGTCGACGCCAAGATCTGCCTGCTCGGGATGTTCGACGGTGCCGTCGTCAAGTATAGCCGAAGAAAAAATAGCGGAATGGCCGGTTGAATCCGGAGCAGCCCATATCATTTCCGTGCGTCGCTCGGGAATAAAAACAACAGAAGCTTTGGAGCCGCGTCCCAGAGCTTCTCCAGGGACCAGCGAGCCTGCCTCGCGTGAAAGACGATATGCGGAGAAGAACCGGGCCGAGTCGACGCGCAGGGTGTCGATAATCTCGATTTTCTCAACGCGCCTCAACATATTTTCCATAGCCACCACGCGGGACGAGAGATCGCTATAGGATGCAGGCAGTTGCTTGCGGGATTTTGTGATGGATGTCTCCCATGCGTCGAGATGCTCCTGCGCCTCATCCGGGTCATATTCATCGAAAGCGCGGTGTGCGAGAAGCGCTGCAGCCTCGGCGCTTCCGCGCGATTCTGCAGTGTTCAAGTACTTCGTGCCTTCGTCTTCGGCTCCCGTGCGGATAAGGGCCAGCCCCAGAAGATAATTGGAAGCGGCATCCCGAGGCTTGGACTTGACAATCTTACGCAAAGTCGCAACGGCTTCCTCGTTGCGACCTTCGTCGAGCATGCGGCGCGCATCATCGATTGGAGCAGACATGGCTTCCAACCCGAAAACGAGCAAACAGCAAGCCAAGGCATGCCGAAAGATATGTATTGTATTGAATCTCATTGTGTATCCTATTTTATACCCCGGGCATCGAGAGCCTTGCGATATGCATCGGCATTAGCCCGGTGTGTGGCGAAATCAGTTGCAAAATTATGACGGCCCGAGAAATCCGGTTTAGCGCACATATACAAATAGTTGTGCTTCGGAGCATTGAGCACGCTCTCGAGCGTGGCGCGCTCCGGAATACGAATCGGTCCGGGGGGAAGACCGGAATACAGATAGGTATTATAGGGAGAGTTGAGCCTCAGGTGAGCACCGGTGATTCTCTTAAGGGAAAAATCGCCTGTAGCGAACTTGACAGTGGGGTCGGCCTGAAGCATCATGCCCTTATCCAGGCGGTTGATATACAATCTCGCTACGGCGCCACGCTCATCTGCAGCCGCAGTCTCCTCCTCGACAATAGAGGCGATTGTGGCCACGCCGACGGGGTTAAGGCCGAGGGCGCGTGCACGCTCGCGACGTTCGTCGGTCCAGAAGTCGGAACGCACTGCAGCGAGGCGCTCGACAACCTGTTCGGCTCCGGAATTCCAGTAAAACTCGTATGTGTCCGGTATAAAGGCCGCCGGGTACTGCTCTCGGCCGCGGAAGCCAAGGGCCGGCAATACAGAATCGCACGCGGCGAGGAAGTCGGAGGGGCTGAACTCCATGCGCGATCCCACGCGCTCGGCGAGCTGAGGGAGTGTGCGGATATTATTGAAGGTCAGGCGCACGGGGGTCTGTCGGCCTGTCTGCAAGCGACGAGCGAGCTTGTAGGCGGGTGTACCCGGTTCAATTACATAGCGGCCGTTGGCGCTCTCGGGATAACCTTTCAGGAGCTTCCATGCGCGAAGGACACCATCGGCGTATGAGCGATCGCCGGTAGCGGAGGCAAGTGAGTCGGCAATCTGCGCCTCGTCAGCCCGGTCGGGAATAAGGAGAACCGCAGCTTCGGGCCCCGTGTACGAGCGGAGCATTGGCAGCGCGCGCACGAAGAGTGCGAGCAAAATGCCGCAGACAAGCAGGATAGCTGCTATCAGAGGTTTTCGCGTATTGGTTTTCACACTACAAAGTTAAGCAATTAGTGTCAAAAATCAAAAATAGCACCCCCGTACGCGGCTTTTTCCTTTGAAGATTTGATATTTTGTTGTAACTTTGTATGAAGAATGGTGCGCACCTGCGGCACCAAAGGAAAAATAACCACCACAGAATAACCGCGACGTGAATCCGGAACTGACGAACGAAGAAAAAAAGCAGCTGCTGGACAAGCGCTATCTCCGCATGGCCCGCATCTGGGCAGAGAATTCATACTGCGTGCGCCGGCGTGTTGGCGCCATAATAGTCAAGGACCAGATGATAATCTCGGATGGCTACAACGGCACGCCATCAGGCTTCGAAAACGTGTGCGAGGACGAGGCAAGCGGGCTGACGAAACCATATGTGCTCCACGCCGAGGCCAACGCCATCACCAAGGTTGCGCGCAGCAATAACTCGAGCGAGGGTGCGACGCTGTATGTGACGGCCTCGCCATGCATGGAATGTGCCAAGCTGATCATACAATCCGGAATACGCAGAGTGGTCTATAATGAATTGTACAGGCTTAGCGATGGCATCGATCTGATGCGTCGCGCAGGCATCGAATGTATACACATAGATGAGCTCAACTAACGAAAAGAACAAGTACATAAAATACTTGTATATGCTGCCGGCAGTGACGGCGCTGGCGCTTGCGGCCGGTATATGGATCGGCATGGCGCTCTCACGTTCCGCCGACCAATCGGCCGCCCGAGAAAAGATCAACGAAGTGTTCGATATTATCGAGGCACACTATGTCGATGAAGTGTCGCTGGACAGCCTCGTGGACATATCTCTGCACGAGATTCTGACCAATCTCGACCCCCACTCCGTGTATATATCCTCGGACGAACGCGAGCGCTCGGAACGCGAGCTCGAAAGCTCCTTCTTCGGGATAGGCATCCAGTTCCAGATGCAGAAGGATACGGTGTACGTGGTAGAGATTATCAGCGGAGGAGCTGCAGAAGCCGCGGGCATGCAGGCCGGCGACCGCATCGTGAAGATGGACGGTCGCGATATCACCGGCCCGCAGATTAGCACGGACAGCGTGTTCGCAATGCTTCGCGGCCCGGAAGGCACCCCTGTGGAAGTAAGCGTCAAGCGCTACAATTCGCCGGAGCTCATTGATTACGAACTCGTGCGTGTTGAGATTCCGGTTACGCCCGTGGATGCGGCATATATGCTTAACGATTCAACCGGCTACCTGAAAATCAGCAAGTTCTCCGATGCGACATATCCCGACTTTATCCGCAACTTCAATTCCCTCCGCTTCAAGGGAGCGAAATCGCTTGTGCTTGATCTCCGCGGCAATACGGGTGGCTATATGCAGCCGGCCGTACTCATGGCGAACGAGTTTTTCGACACGAACACGGTTCTCGTGAGCACACGCGGACGGCAATGGCGCGACAATACCGTGCTGGGCTCCGACCGTACGGGGTCGTTCGGCGGCGAACGTCTTGTCGTATTGATCGATGAGTATACGGCCAGCGCCAGCGAAATCTTTGCGGGAGCCATACAGGACAACGACCGAGGCCTCATAGTAGGACGGCGCTCCTTCGGCAAAGGCCTTGTCCAGCATCCATTCGAGCTGGCAGACTCCTCAATGATAAGGCTCACGGTCCAACGCTATTACACGCCTTCAGGCAGATGCATCCAGAAAACCTTCGAACGAGGTAAAAACTCGGAATACGCCATGGACCTTATGGATCGCTATAATCACGGCGAAAGCTTCGTGGCCGACAGCATCAAGGTCGACTCGACCCAGGTATTCAGAACGCTTGTGTCAGGCCGGACGGTGTTTGGCGGAGGCGGCATAATGCCGGATGTATTTGTCCCGGCCGATACCTCCGGCGTAACTCCCTATTATCTGAGTGTGGCCAACGCCGGTCTGCTGCAGAAATACGCACTGGAATTCAGCGATCTGAATCGCGAGAATCTTTCCGAAGCCTCAACGACATCGGAACTACTCAACCTTCTGCCATCGGATGCCGTGATTCTGCAATCGTTTGTGAAGTACGCTAACGAAGTGGGCAACGTGCGTCCGCGCTGGTATTATATTGAACCTTCGCGCCGTCTAATTGTTAACCAGATAAAGGGCCTTATAGCTCGCGACATAATCGGGATGTCGAGCTATTACGAAGTGGTAAATTCCTCGGATCCCGTAGTGAAGGAGGCTCTGAATCAACTAAACAAAGGCGGTGCGGACTTTCCGATTCCCGCGGACAAGGACAAATGAAAAAAGACGATATACGAAGAAAAATACGTGCACGCAAGGCGCTTCTAAGTGCTGAAGAATGCGTGCAGGCAGCGGAGCGCGTGTTCGAGGCTGTGCAGAATATGGCAGCCTTCACAATGGCCGAACGAATACTGATGTATCATTCGCTGCCGGACGAGCTGTCGACAAGGGAGTTCATCGATCGCTGGCACGGCCGGAAAAAATTCTTCCTGCCACGTGTGAACGGCCTGAACCTCGAGATTCTGCCCTATGACCGCTCGCGGATGCATCTGGGCGCATTCCACATCGAAGAGCCGGATGGCACGGAGACGGTTGACATCGACGACATTGACCTCGTTATCGTTCCCGCTGTGGCCTACGACCGCCATGGCAACCGTGTCGGACGTGGCAAGGGATACTACGACAGGCTGCTGTCTACCGCACGCGCCCTGACCACCATCGGCGTGGGCTATGGCTTTCAGCTCGTCGAGGATATCGACGCCGAGCCCTTCGACGTGGCCGTTGACTTCGTTGTGACGGACGGTAACGGCGTTATACGGTGCACCCGAGTGAAAGCCTGAGACGACTTAGACGCTTCTATTGTTATTATATGTTAAGCATGTGGCGAATTATGCCGCATGCTTTAATATTTTTTGTAAATTTGCACTTGTATTGTGCCTAATAATATCCACAACACGCTCAACTTTCCTGCTATGGATATAAAAATCAAAAAAGGACTTGACCTGAAACTGGTCGGCGGCATCGAAAACGCCAAGGATGCGTGCCGCGGACTCAAGACTGTCGAAGGTGTATGCGCGCTGTGCCCGGAGGACTATCCCGGCTTCAAGCCCAAGACCTCTATCAAGGAAGGCGCCTTGGTAAAAGCGGGCGATGCAGTGCTATATAATAAAGATTACGAGACAATGGCGCTTGCCTCGCCTATCGACGGCAAAGTGCGTGCTGTGGTGCGCGGCGACCGCCGACGCATTCTGCGCGTGGAAATCGAGCCGGCCGAGGTTGATCCTGTGACTGTACAGCCGGGACTGTTCAAAGGAACTGACGCACAAGCTACCGTTGATATTCTCGCATCGAAAGGACTTCTGGTCCGTTTCCGCCAGCGTCCGTACGACGTCGTGCCCACAGCCGGTGTGTGCAAGGTGCGCGATATATACGTCGTCTGTTTAGACTCCGCACCTTTGGCCTGCGATCCTGCTGACTGTATAGAAGGCGTGAACGCGGAGAAATATCTCACCGCAGCCCTTGAAATCCTCGGCCGACTTACCGACGGCAAGGTCTATCTTGCTGTTCGTGAGGGCTCAACCTTTGCTACCACCGCTGCCAAGATTGCTGCAAATGCGAAGGACTCGGAAGTGCTTTCCGTGTCGGGCCCCTATCCCTCAAGCCTTCCGGGCACTCTGATTGCAGCTACCGCACCGATAAACAAAGGCGAAATCGTCTGGACTCTTGACCTCACGACAGCACTGCGCATAGGCGAGCTGAGCGAAACCGGGCACTACAGTTTCGAAAACACCGTGTCTGTAGTCGGTTCTGAAGTCGAGAAGCCGTTCTACGTAAAAGCCGTGGACGGAATGTCGCTTAAGCCCATTCTCGACGGGCATCTTAAGAACGGTCCTGAACACAAGCGCATAATCAGTGGCAACGTATTCACTGGCGTTCGCGAAGGCGAGGACGGCTATCTCCGTTTTCCTTACTGTCAGATAACGGTCATCCCGGAAGGAGATGACAAGGACGAATTCATGGGCTGGGCCAGTCTCGCGCCCTCGAAAGTGAGCACCAAGCGTTCGTTCCCCCTGAGCTTCATGCGCAAGATTTTCAATCCTGACGCACGTCTTAACGGCGGCCGCCGTGCAATGATAATGAGCGGCGAATACGAGCGCTACATACCCATGGACATCCTGCCGGAATACCTTGTAAAGGCCATTCTGGCCAAAGATATAGAAGGGATGGAGAAGCTGGGCATATACGAAGTCGCTCCCGAGGACTTCGCATTGGCCGAATTTGCCGATACCTCCAAGCTGCCTCTGCAGCAGATTGTGCGCGATGGACTGGACTACCTGCGCAAAGAATTAGAATAAACTACATCAAACCCACACATTTCAACTCAAGAAAAGTGGCACGTCTAAGACAATATCTCGACAAAATCAAACCTCAGTTCGAACCCGGGGGCCGCTACCACGCGCTTCAGTCGGTGTTCGAAGGTTTCGAGAGCTTTCTCTATTCTCCGCGGACCACTTCGGCCGCCCGCTACACTACCCACATCCACGACTCGATAGACTCGAAGCGCACGATGACCATCGTCATTCTGGCACTTCTTCCCTGCTTCGTTTTCGGCATGTACAACATCGGCTATCAGCATTGGCTGGCAGCCGGTCTGGAGCCTGCGGGACACTTTTGGGAAGAACTTTTCTACGGCTTCCTGACGGTGCTTCCACGCCTTGTAGTATCTTACGTCGTTGGGCTTGGCATTGAATTCATCGTGGCCCAGAAGAAGCATGAGGAAATTCAGGAAGGATTTCTCGTGACAGGTATTCTAATACCCATGATCTGCCCCCCTGAAATTTCGCTGTGGATGCTCGCCGTGGCAACGGCCTTCTCCGTTATCTTCGCAAAGGAAGTATTCGGCGGCACAGGCTACAATCTGCTGAACGTAGCGCTTGTCACACGCGCATTCCTCTTCTTTGCCTATCCTGCCCACATGTCGGGCGATAAAGTATTTGTAGCTACCGGGCAGCCCTTCAGCTTCGGTCCGGCTGTACCTGACGGTTTCACCTGCGCGACACCTCTTGGGCAGATCTCGCAAGGAACTCTGGATGTCACAGGAGTGGGCAATCACGCCATATCCACCTGGGATGCCTTCTTAGGCCTGATGCCAGGCTGCGTGGGCGAGACGTCCACACTCTTCATCCTTGTGGGAGGTCTGCTGCTGATGCTTGCCGGTATCGCATCATGGCGAGTGATGCTGACAGTCTTTGCCGGTGCTCTCTGCATGGGCTGGGTAGCCAACGTATTTGCAACGCCCACCTACCCCATGGCATCTGTGGAGCCGCTTCACCAATTGCTCTACGGCGGCCTTGCGTTCGCCGCAGTATTCATGGCCACGGACCCCGTGACCTCCGCACGGACCACCAAGGGGAAGTATATCTACGGATTCCTCACCGGTGTAGTGGCCGTGCTCATCCGCACATACAACAACGGCTATCCCGAGGGCGCGATGCTTGCCGTTCTGCTGATGAACTGCTTTGCTCCGCTCATCGACTGGTGTATTGTCGAAGCAAACGCACGGCGGCGTCTGGCACGCCTCGTGCGCTCACAGAAATAAGTGCTAACCACCTAACATGACATCAACGATGAACAAGCAAAGCAATACATACACACTCATCTACATTATTGTTCTGGTGGTAATTACCGGCGCTGCGCTCGCCTTCACGTCCATCTCGCTGAAGGACCGTCAGCAGGCCAACGCCGACGCCGACAAAATGCGCCAGATTCTCGCGTCGGTGAAAATCTATCCCGCATCCGACGCGATAATCAGCGATTTCAACCGGTATGTTACGGAGAGCTACGCCGTGGATTCCGAAGGACAACGCCTCGACGGTGTGGACGCATTCGGGGTAAACGTAGCACAGGAAATAAAGAAGCCCGACAGCGCGCGCGCACTCCCCGTATACGTGTGTCGCACGCCCGATGGACAGCTCAAATACATCCTCCCGATGTATGGCGCCGGCCTCTGGGGACCGATCTGGGGCTATGTGTCGCTGGATGCTGACGGCAGCACAGTCTATGGCGCCTACTTCGCCCATCAGGGCGAAACGCCCGGCCTCGGCGCCGAAATCGAAAAACCCGCCTTCTCCGACCAGTTCGCAGGCAAAGAGCTCTTCAAAAAAGGCATGTTCATGCCTATTGCCGTCGTGAAGGCCGGTCAGAAGCCACAAGGCGACGAAGACTATGTGGACGGCGTATCCGGAGGCACCATCACCTCCAAGGGCGTAGGCGCAATGATCGACAATTGTCTCAAACCATACGCACACTTCCTCGAAGACGTGCGCGCTAACTCTCAAATATAAGAAGTATGGCAGAAAAAGTTTCATCCCGCAGCGTGTTGTTCAATCCCTTCTCGAAGAACAACCCCGTGATCGTGCAGATTCTGGGTATCTGCTCGGTGCTCGCTGTCACGGCCAAACTGGAACCGGCCATTGTCATGGGACTGTCCGTAATTGTGGTGCTGGCATTCAGCAATGTCATCATCTCCCTGATACGCAACACCATTCCCGTCAATATCCGTATCATCGTACAGCTGGTGGTCGTTGCCGGACTGGTTGTAATTGTGTCGCAGCTGCTTGAAGCATACGCTTATGACGTAAGCAAACAGCTCAGCGTGTTCATTGGCCTTATTATCACCAACTGCATACTCATGGGCCGTCTCGAGGCCTTTGCAATGGCCAATAAGCCCTGGCCTTCGTTTCTCGATGGCATAGGCAACGGCATAGGCTACGCGATGATTCTTGTCATCACCGGCTTCTTCCGCGAGCTCCTCGGATCGGGCACGCTGCTTGGCTTCCAGGTTGTTCCCGAAGCCTTCTACGAAGCCGGCTACGTGAACAACGGCCTGATGATTCTGCCTCCCATGGCCCTGATTGTCGTGGCATGCATCATCTGGGTTCACCGCAGCTACAACAAAGACCTTCAGGAATAATAATCCACCGAATGTAATCTTCTCCCCTATCCCACGAGCCTGACAATGGAGAATTTCAATATCTTTATCCGGTCGATCTTCGTCGACAACATGATTTTCGCCTACTTCCTGGGCATGTGTTCCTTCCTTGCCGTGAGCAAGAACGTGCGCACAGCCTTCGGACTTGGTATTGCCGTGACTTTCATGCTCACGATCACACTTCCGATCAACTACCTGCTGGAGACCTATGTGCTCCGCGCCGGAGCCCTGAGCTGGCTGGGACCCGAATATGCGGATGTGGATCTGAGCTTCCTTTCGCTCATCGTCTTCATTGCGGTCATTGCCTCCATGACGCAGCTTGTGGAAATGGCCGTCGAGCGATACGCTCCCGCTCTGTATGCATCGCTGGGTATCTTCCTTCCGCTGATCGCCGTTAACTGCGCCATTCTCGGCGGCTCGCTGTTCATGCAGCAGCGCGAATGGACGGCCGTATGGACGGCCGTATGTGCCGGAGGCGGCTGGGGTCTGGGGTGGCTCCTTGCCATTACAGCAATCGCAGCCATGCGTGAACGTATCGCACAGTATTCCAAAATTCCGGCCCCGCTCCGCGGCGTCGGCATCACCTTCATCCTGACGGCACTCATGGGCATAGCCTTCATGAGCTTCCTCGGCATTAAAATCTGACAACGATGAATATGCTCACACTCAATATTCCGCTCATGTCGGCATCCGGTCTTACATTCATGGCCGGTGTAGGCTTCTTTCTGGGAGTGACAATCCTGCTTGTGATTCTCCTGCTTGTGGCCAAGCGTTTCCTTGTACAGTCTGGCGATGTGACAGTCACGTACAACGACGGTCGCGAGGCCATCGTACCCTCGGGCAAGCCACTGCTCTCGGCTATGGCCGACAAGGACATCTTCCTCCCGTCGGCCTGCGGCGGCAAGGGCTCATGCGGGCAGTGCCGCGTTCGTGTTCTCGAAGGCGGCGGCGAAATTCTCCCCACCGAAACCGTGCACTTCACGCGCAAGGAAATCAAAGACAACTGGCGACTGGCCTGTCAGGTGAAGGTCAAGCAGGATATGACCATCGAGGTGCCCGCTGCGGCGCTCGACGTCAAGGAATATGAATGTGAGGTCATCTCCAACAACAATGTGGCCACCTTCATCAAGGAATTCATCGTGGCTCTCCCTCCAGGCGAGCATAT
>CAZBNM010000052.1:7801-16831 GCA_964493495.1 uncultured Bacteroides sp. | reverse complement strand
AATTTTTCGGCAACTTTTTTATGCTCTAAAACATACTTTTTCAACACCACCCCTGTAAAACAGCAACTTGCGCCCTGAATTATTTTACATCAGGAGATGCCATCAGCTCCTCCATCTCTTCAGGGATAACAAAAATATCCTCCTTGGATGTGGGTCGGATGCCCTCATACCATTTGAATTTCGGCAAATAATAATTAGCCTTTCTTGCCAGATACAAAGGCGTGGCAACTCCGGTGGTCTCCGGCCACATCTTGATTCGCTCTGTTGTCTGCCCTTGAAAATAAGCCTCCAGATAACCGCTCTGGGCATTCACCATTTTATTTATCGTACTGTCCGACTCCTCGGGATACATGATTATCTCCACGGTGCCATTGATATTCAGACGCCTCATGCTGCCTCCCTCGAAATTCGCTATCATTTCATTTCCCGACATCTGGTTGTAGTGTTCCCCCTCGATCAGTTGTGCCGTAAACGCCTTCTCCGGCAAGGTTGCCCTCTCGATCGTGGAATCATTCAGCAACAGTTCGATGACATTCCCGAAAACCTGACGTTCCTCATTCCAAACCACCGGATGGCGATACATCCTCAGCGTGGAATCATGCTCCGTGAAACGCATCGAATCACACACCCCTTGCATATCAGACCTATAAAACCTGACACGAGGATACATCAACGCTACATGAGACGTATCTATCCGGGTGTAAGCCGCAATGGCCGCCAAGGTATCTTCCGGCACTGAAATAGTATCAAACACCCGCAAAGTCTGAATATACCGGCCATGAGCCCATAGGGTGTCATCGGTATTATTGCCCTGAACAACCGATAAGGCCGCCCTACCGGTAATAAACGAACTGTCCGTTTGCTCGTTATAGAACCCATAATCGCCATATACCGTAGCCTTGCGCGCCGAATCGGATAGAACCATATCGCCAAAAGCCTCCCCAACACCGGTTCGACGATCATAATAAATCGTATCCGCCACAAGCGAACGGCCCTCAGGCGTGACGATCACCGAGCGGTCGTAAAGCTGCGTGCGATCAGAGTCTGTCTCATATATTCCATTGGAAGTGAAAATAGTAGCTCTCCAATTCACGACACGACTTGGCGAGCTAAGCTCCGCAATGTGAGTTGCCGTGTTGTAATAAAGAGTATCCGACCATATATTCAACGTATCTTCCTCGCCCTCAGACAGAAGATGGACATCCGTATAAAAATTAGCCTCTTTCGTGGATGGAATATACTCGCCCTTGAGTGACGTCAGCACATTGGATCTGTCATATAATCTGCCACCCACTTCATAATACCCCAGATCAATACCCAGATCATAGACAAAAATGTCAGTCTCCAGCGTGACGTCACGATTGATAAGTCTCACCTTCTTGCCTGGATTCGCATAAAGGGTTGCCACCTGTGCCGGACCGTCATACGCCAGTTCATCGGCATACACAAAAAGCGTATCCCCCTGCTCCATCGACACATTTCCGAATGCATCCAGACTCTCGGTGTCCGGAAAATAATGTGCACTGTCGCAGCGCATGATCATCGGCCCTCTGGTAAAGACCACATTTCCCACAACAACCATAAAGGAGTCCGCCGTGGCCTTACGAAGCTGCTCGGCACGTTCAAGAAAAATCCGTCCCGTAGTGCGATCCGCATTGGGAATCTGCGGAACAATCCGCGGCCTCCCGGCCCCGATAATCAACATCGGAGCCAGCATAAGTGCCACAACAACAAAGAAGGACGAACGCTTCATGCTCTGATCCGGCGGCGATTTCAAATGCCTGTTTCAGCTATCACTTAGCTCGCAGCCACCCCTCATGCTGAAATTCGCAGCCACGCCACCCGTCCTCAATGCGGACATAGGTGTCCTTAATCTTATTTTCAAGCCATTCGTCAATTATGGCCTGCTTACGGGAATTCTCGTACATTCCCTTGATTGTCTGGAAGTCATCCGCGATATTGGCACGATGCGCATCAATTCTTGCCGTCAGGCGCACGATGGCCACAACCTCACGATCCGTCTTGGAGCGCATGATGAAGGGTTCCGATACGTCCCCCGGCTCCATGGTTGCAACAGCACGGGCCACCTCCTGTGGCAACTGCGACATCTCGAATCGCGTCGTACCCGTTTCCTGATTCACCATCACACCGCGGGAATAACGCGTGTCTTTATCCTGCGACACATATCGTGCCGCATCCTCAAAACTGATTTTCTTGTTGACCACAATATCCGTACGCACCGAATCAAGACGCTGAATTGCGGCCGTAAGATCCTTATCCGACACCTTCGGACGCAGAAGTATATGACGGGTATTGATGCGGTCGCCACGCTTTTCGATGAGTTGGATGATATGGAAACCATACTCAGTCTCAACAATTTTCGAAACCTTCTTGGGATCATTCAGGTTGAAGGCCACCGCAGCATATTCCGGCACAAGCTGCCCGCGTCCCATAAACCCGATCTCACCACCGCGCATACCTTCCGGCGCCTCGGAATAAAGTATTGCAAGAGTCGAAAACTCACTCTCGCCACGATTCACACGGTCGGCATAATCTCGCAGACGAGCCTTTATGTCATCGATTTCCTGACGTGGAATAAGAGGATTTAGAGTGATAATCTGAGCCTCAACCTGCAGCGGTATATATGGGATGGAGTCCTCGGGGAGCGAAGCGAAATAGCGACGCACGTCAGCCGGGGTAACCTTTAAATCCTTTGTAAGGTTGTTACGCACCTGCGAGATGCGGCTGCGATTACGCATGTTCGTGGCATAATACTCGCGAATCTCGCTGAACGGCTTACGGAAATATTGCTCAACCTTTTCCCGCGAACCTAACTGGTTGATGATATAATTAAGTTGCTGATCAACTTGAGCCATAACCATGGATTCTGCAACCTCGACAGTATCAATATCAGCCTGATGCAGGAAAAGCCGCTCGATGGCAATCTGCTCCGGCACCACGCAATATGGATCGCCGTTGATGGGTATTCTATCGGCCAGCATATCCTGATACGTCTGCTCGATTTCCGATTTGTAGAGAGGTTCATCACCTATCACCCAGGCAACCTCCTCGACAATATTGTTGTTGCGTGCGCCTGCCGATGCCAAGGCGAGGACCGCGCCGACAAAAGCAAGACAGAATTTCGAATTAAATTTCATTTGCAAATGTGATTAGGCCACAAAGATACGCAAAAAATCAAAACCGTAAAGTTATAAAAAGCTAAAGGGCTTTCATTACCCTTTTATTTCTTCTGGAAGAGACGCGCCAGAGAGCGTTTGTCGTCGCGATCCTTGATGCTCTGGCGTTTGTCGTATTCCTTCTTTCCTCGCGCCACACCGATAACGAGCTTTGCGAGACCGCGGTCGTTGATAAAAAGGCGCAGCGGGACAATCGTATATCCGGCCTCTTTTTGCGTCTTTATCAGCTGTCGTATCTCCTTCTTGTTCAGCAGCAGCTTACGGTCGCGACGCGACTCATGGTTATTGTATGACCCATAGAAATACTCCGCTATATTCATATTCTTCACCCACACCTCCCCATTGGCAATGTAGCAGAAGGTATCCACCAGACTTGCATGCCCTTCGCGGATCGACTTGATTTCCGTACCCGTAAGTACAAGTCCCGCAGTATACGTATCGGATATGGCGTAGTCGAAGGACGCCCGTCTGTTCTTTATATTTATTTCCTTAGGTTTCATAGCAGAATCAGCGAAAGAAGATAATGAAGTATTAAAGGAATAAGCACCGTAGCCAGCGATGTCAGACATGTGAAATTCATCGTCGAATCAGACGGAACCCCGACATATTCTCGGCCCTTGTACAGAATCAGCACCACATACAGCGGAAGGAACTTAATAATCGTCACATCGGCCTGCAACATATTGCATATAAGGCGGAAAATCAGCATTTCGCCGAGAGCCAGCAGAATAAGAGTCAGAATCCGTGCACGCATTGTCTCCGTATCAACCCTCGGCATCATCCCAGGAAGATACATTTCCAGCAGGATTCTTGCAAGATACAGCGATACGAAGTACGCCCCGAAATCTATTATTGCTCGGATGAGAAGTACGTCAGCCGTTAGCCCCTTGTTGTACAGCAGCCCCGCAAACTCGGCCGCAACAACGATGCCGAGCAGGGGATAGAATCCGTGCCTCAACAGCACCCCGGGCTCAGGAGCGCTATCGCGCACATCCTCCCAGCCGTTGGAGGGAGAAAGAAGAAGCTGAAACAGATATTTTAAGTACAACAACATCCGGTGCCGAAATTTTTATTGCAAAGTTACAAAATTTTTAGGGCTTAATTAAATTATATGTATTATTTTTGTGGTCCGAAACCGAACAAATAAAATCCACATAACGATGATTCAAGGAATACTATCCATTTCCGGCAAGCCCGGCCTCTATCGTCTGATCAGTCGTGGTAAGAACACACTGATTGTTGAAAACCTTCAGAGCGGCAAGCGCATGCCCGTATATCCTCACGACAAAGTCATCTCCCTCGCGGATATCTCCATCTACACCGAGGGGGAGGACATGCCTCTGGGCGAAGTACTGGATAAGGTAAAAACTGCCACCGACTCCAAAACCGTTAATGTCAAGGACTTCGCCACAGACAACGATCTTCGCGAATACTTCGCGACC
The DNA here is from genome assembly GCA_964493495.1 of uncultured Bacteroides sp. Classification (GTDB taxonomy): domain Bacteria; phylum Bacteroidota; class Bacteroidia; order Bacteroidales; family Muribaculaceae; genus CAG-873. The sequence goes on along the minus strand of CAZBNM010000052.1, from coordinate 12,192 downwards.
ATTCTGCCCGAATTCGACCGAGAGCGCGTATATACCACCGACATAAAGAAGCTCTTCTCCTGGTACAATATTATGATTTCCAACGGAGTGACCGAATTCAAGAAGGAAGAAGCCCCTGAAGACACCACCGCCGAGACATCGGACGCGGAATAATAAGCCGTAAGAACTATCCGGACACCAAAAGTGTTATTCAATCAGAGACAAAACTCCGACTGAATAACACTTTATCCATAAATATACAATTATGAAAACCGGAATATTCTACGGCTCCACCACAGGAACCACAGCAAAAATAGCTCGTGAGATAGCAAAAGAAATGGGCATTGCAGAAAGCGACATACACGACGTTGCCAATACATCGCCCATAAAGCTTGCCGATTACGACATGCTCATACTCGGATCCTCCACATGGGGACATGGAGAAGTACAGGATGACTGGTATGACTTTCTCGACGGAGCCGAAGCGCTGGATCTCAAAGGCAAGACCATTGCAATCTTCGGCGATGGCGATGAGTCGATGAGCGACACATTCTGTGCCGCAATGAGTGTTCTCCGACGTCGCATGGAAAGCACCGGAGCCTCCTTCACCGGCGAATTCCCGGCATCGGCCTACACATTCGAGAGCTCCCCCGCTCTGCTTCCTGATGGCAACATGGTTGGTCTCGCACTCGATAATGTAAACCACGCAAATCTCTCGCCCGAGCGCATCTCGCAGTGGGTCAAGACACTGAAGTAAACACTAAAGCACAACCCGCCATAACGCTCGGTCTGCAACCCTATTCCGGTTCAGGCCGGGCGTGCTTTTGTTACCATCTTCTAAATTTTACTTCTGAATATCCGCCGTAACTTATTTTTTCGTAAATTTGTACAGCTATATTTTTCAGATTCTATTATCATAATGCCCGGACACACCACTACGAGCTGCAGGAATTATTCTCTTGATCTGATCAAGTTCATAGCGATGTGCCTTGTGGTGTGCCTTCACACGACACACTACTATATAGTCCCCGGAGTTTTAAATATCGAATACATCCTATACAACACGTCAGTTGTGGCTATACCGCTGTTTTTCATGGTCAGCGGGTATCTGATCATAGTTAAAGCAAAGACAACATACAGATATGTCGCACGCAAGATTTGGGGCATAATCCGATTCATACTTCCGGTTGTTGGATGCTGGTGGATAGTACATAGTTTGTTAGCAGGTTGGAGCTTCCGCCTCCTCGTAGACACTCTTGCCGGAGTCCTGTTTCAGAATGGCCCATTTGGAATATTCTGGTATTTCAGCGCACTGTGCATTCTTTATATTGCTGCACCCCTCGTCCATCGACTTGCCAGGCGCCCAAAGTACTATATAGCAGTTCTTATTGTCATATGCATGCTTCAGAATCTAATGTTTTGCCTCAATCTGGTCGATGCAGGAGAGCGCGGAATATTCCAAGCCTTCAGAATATGGAACTGGCTATTCTACTTCATGCTCGGCGGAGCCCTGCGAAAACTGGCCATGAACAGGTTATTCCTCACCGCGGTAATTTTCTCTACCGGCGTACTGAACATATTTGTTATCCGGTGGCTTTCGCCATTTATTCCCACAACCTTCTGTGAATTCTTCTATGGCTGTCCGGTGGTGATAGTGTTTGCCGGCTCTATATTTATTTTTTGCAAACAGCTAAGCATCGGCGAGAACCGTCTTACACGCGGCTTGGCGCCGCTGTTCCTGCCTGTATATACATTCCACTGGTTTATCAGTGCGAAACTGGCAGATTTTGGTCTAAGGGAATTCGGAGGGCTCACATTCTACCTCGTCGTACTTTTCTGCACTCTCGTGATCAGTTGGCTCATCATGAAAATCCCTTATATCAATAAAGTATTCCGAATATAAATTCCGCGCTTTGTAATTACTTCAGATTTATTTTGTAACTTTGCCCGTGGAAAGGTTTCAGCCTCTCCACGACATTCAGGTAAAAATAAGAAGCGTTATGCATAATCTTGTAACTTGAAAACGTAGGAAATTTTCAAAAAGGACAAGGATTAGCATAGTGGTTCTCACGTATATGCGTGGGTCGCTATTGTTACATCTGTCCTAATGGTTTCCTACGACCTTCAAGTTAAGACGTAGCATAGTCGGCTCACGTATTCTTTTTCGTCTATTTGCCGCAGAGCTGCCGGTGCGATAATATTCAGTAATTAATGAAGATCCTATTGTTTATCTCATTGTCAATCAAATTTCCCGAAGATTTGAAACTAAAAAATCCGAGCTTCGGAGAGCCCTAAACGACTTCCATCCCGCAATCCTCAACATTTGTTGAGAATAAAGTCAATTTTATTTTCTAATTTTGCCCGCAAAACTACAGCAATATGAAAAAAGCACTCATCTCATTCTTAATAGCTCTGCTCTGCGTACTGGTTCTGCAGTCGTGCGCTGATCACGACGACCCTCAACTCGCGCCTATCGATACAACCCTTGTAAAAATCAACGCAACAGTCCGGGAAATCCCGAACGCACAATGGCAGGCCGCCACGGAGGAACTGACAATCAGCGTTTCCAACGTAGAGATGTCTGCGCCAACAGGCGTTGTTCTGCGCAGTATTTCCCTGCTTGCCCAGAGCGCCAATTCTACATATATAATCGACGAAAAGCCCTTCTCAGGAGAGCCTCTTGAGTTCAAGATTCCCCTCAACAACTTCAATGGCCGCATCAATTTCTCTCTCCGGGGAAATCTTATCAAACAGGGCTCCCGCGATGCCGAAATTATAATCCGCGACAACATCCAGCGTATCGTGTTTTCAGAAAACCCTGAATTCGAGTGCGAAGGCTGGCTGTCCATCTCCGTAAAAAGCAAATCCACCTCCGGAGAAGAATACAACAATTCGTTTGAAGTCCGCTCTTCCGATCACTTCACCATCCCCGTGCCGGCAGACCAACTATATTGGACACCCGAGTCCGGAACTGCATCAACAATCGAACTCACCATAGGTAGTGGCGCTACCGCATGGAGTCCAAACACCTCTTTCGATTGCAAAATCGCCTTCACAGCCATTGGGCAAACAACAGGCGACCCTTCGACAATGAAGATTACTATTCCCAACTCTCCCGGATCACTAAGCGCCCAAAGATTGAAATTATACGTTCAGACATTTTATTTCGGCACATGGGAAAACGTGACTATTGACGATTTCAAGCTTCTTTGGGTATTCGGATTAGTCGAAACGAAATAATTCCGTACACTTTTCTTCCGCAGCTTTCTATACGGGACCGGCCTATATGTAGGACGGTTTCGTCTTTTATATTCCAACTCCTTCTTACACAAAACGCGAAAAAATACGATAAAATGTACAAAAAACACATGCTTTTCCGTTCTTACTCTCAATAAGAGAGGATATTTGAAATATTTTATTTACCTTTGCACGTAATTTGGGCGATTAATGCATTTAAGCTATACGTTCGCCCCATGTATATTCCGGAAAAAATAAACCAAACATGTTTAATATGAGAAAAATCTTTAAAGCAATTTCACTCGCGGTATTCGCGTGTCTTGCCGTGCCGTCTGCCCTGGCGGCCGGGACGCCGTTTACCATCGACTGCCCGCTCGAGTTCGACGACGACCTCGACGGTTGGAAAATCGAAGGCACGCAGCTGAGCCGCAACACCGGCGACTGGTTCGGACTGGGCGCCAACAGTCCCGACTATATCATCGCAGGCAGCTCAGCAACTTCAGCCGACCTGATCTTCACTCCCGTGAAGAAACTTGCTGCCGGCGAAGCGTGCACCCTTGAATTCGCATTCAATTCTCCGGGTGGTACTCCAAATATCTTTAACTACGGCGTCAAGGTCTATGCATGCTCCGGGCAGTCGCTCGACAGCCAGATCGAACTCGTGCTGACCGTAGACAATTCCGCTACCACCGGCTGGAAAAAAGTAACGGCTACTTATACTCCCGCCGAGGACGGCGATGTATGCTTCGCCATCCAGCCCGTCCCCTACACTGACGCCATGGCAAGCCGCTGTGGTTTTGTCGGTTTCGACTCCTTCATAATCGAAGGCTCGGAGGCTGCTGACACTCCTCCCGTAGTAGAGCCCACAGGCGAACCTGTCGCATTTACCATCGACTGCCCGCTCGAGTTCGACGACGACCTCGACGGTTGGAAAATCGAAGGCACGCAGCTGAGCCGCAACACCGGCGACTGGTTCGGACTGGGCGCCGACAGTCCCGACTATATCATCGCAGGCAGCTCGGCAACTTCAGCCGACCTGATCTTCACTCCCGTGAAAAAACTTGCTGCCGGTGAAGCATGCACCATTGAATTCGCATTCAATTCTCCGGGCGGTACTCCGAATATCTTTAACTACGGCGTCAAGGTCTATGCATGCTCCGGGCAGTCGATCGACA
>CAZBNM010000052.1:0-7701 GCA_964493495.1 uncultured Bacteroides sp. | reverse complement strand
AATATCTTTAACTACGGCGTCAAGGTCTATGCATGCTCCGGGCAGTCGATCGACAGCCAGATCGAACTGCTCCAGACCGTGAACAATGCAGTTACTGCCGGTTGGAAAAAAGTTACGGTTACTTACACCCCGGCCGAGGACGGCGATGTTTGCTTCGCCATCCAGCCCGTCCCCTACACCGACGACATGGCAAGCCGCTGCGGTTTTGTCGGTTTCGACTCCTTCATAATCGAAGGCTTTGAAGCTGCGGAAGCGCCTGTCGGCACCCCGTTTGAGAAGGTATACTCTTTCGACAATGACGAGGACTTCCCCGGCATCAACACACTCCCGAAAGGCTGGATTTCGACGGGTACAAAACAATACCGTCGCTATGCTGCCGCAGCCATTACCGGCCTCCCCGTGCCTCCCTCGGGTGAATATGTTGTCGGTAATTTAGGCTCGACCGTAAAGGAAGATAATACTCTTGCCACCGAGTTCTTCGTTCTTAAGGGTCAGGCTCCTGCCACTATCAGCTTCTACTACTCCGCTAAATCCGAATCCCTTGGACTTGGCTACGGATTCCACGTTTACGCATCTCCGACCCAGGATCTGACCGACGCAACCCTCATCGGTGAGATTCCTGCAGAAGAAGAACGTTCAAACGACTGGTTCCTCTCGGACACCTACTCCTTTACACCGGCTGAGGACGGCAAGTATTGCTTCATCATCACACCCTTCAACGAATATGGACTTAACCCCGGCGGAGCCGTGGCTTTCGACGATATCACCATTCGCGGATACGAAGGCACCCTCGTACCTCCCGTGGTGGGCCCCGAAGATCCCGTGGGTACTTCCGAGGCTTTCACCATCGACTGCCCGCTCGAGTTCGATGACGACCTCGACGGTTGGAAAATCGAAGGCTCAAAGCTGAGCCGCAACACCGGCGACTGGTTCGGACTCGGCGCCGACACTCCCGACTATATCATCGCAGGCAGCTCGGCAACTTCCTCCGACCTGATCTTCACTCCCGTGAAAAAACTTGCTGCCGGTGAAGCGTGCACCATTGAATTCGCATTCAATTCTCCGGGCGGTACTCCGAATATCTTTAACTACGGCGTCAAGGTCTATGCATGCTCCGGGCAGTCGATCGACAGCCAGATCGAACTGCTCCAGACCGTGAACAATGCAGTTACTGCCGGTTGGAAAAAAGTTACGGTTACTTACACCCCGGCCGAGGACGGCGATGTTTGCTTCGCTATCCAGCCCGTCCCATACTCCGACAGCATGGCTGACCGCTGCGGTTTTGTCGGTTTCGACTCCTTCATAATCGAAGGCACTTGCATCGCCGAGGGTGGCAACGAAGGTCCCGAAGATCCTGTTGTTATCGAGCTGGAACCCAATGAGGATCATCTCTCGGATTGCATCGACCTACCCTATCTCGAAGACTTCAACGGAGGCAACTATGACGGAACGAGCTACTTGCCTATCGGCTGGAACTCGACCGGCAGTGTGACATGGGTAACCAGCAGCCATAACGCCGTACCGGCCGTAGAAGGCGAATACTACATGGTGGCTCCCCACAACACCGAGAGCGAGCGCGATGACCGAGCATACACCCCCTTCATGAACCTCGAGGCCGGAAAGACCTACCATATCGACTTCCATGTCTACATGCAGGGCAACCGTTGGAACGATTTCGACATCCTCTATCTCCCCGAGCTCGCCCTCACGGTAGGCACCGAGCAGGAGGCCGATTTCCACAACACGATTGCCGTATTCTCGCAGGAGTGCACGACATGGGTGCCCCAGTCCTATACTTTCACGCCCGAGAAGTCCGGTCCCTACTGCTTCGGTCTGATGCTTTCCGGTCCCGTGAACTCCGGCTATGTATTCGTGGACGCACTCAAAATCACCTCGGAAGGCCTCATGGCCCGCGTTGAGCCCTCCTTCGCCGTCAAGGGCATCTATACGCTCTTTGACAGCGACGTGACCATCGCATTCCGGAATCATCCCGTGCAGATGTCAAACACGTCCAAGTACGCCGAGACCTACAAATGGACCGTTGAAGGCGCCGAGCCCTCCACCTCTACCGAGCAGCATCCTTCGTTCCTCTTCCCCGAGGAAGGCGAGTACACCGTTGTTCTTGAAGCCACCAACTCGAGAGGCACACGCAAGACCCAGCGCAAGATCAACGTACAGCTTCTCGATGAAGAAGTCACGGGCCAGCATATGCTCACGCTCTACAATGCCAACCAAGACAACCTCATCGCTACCGGGAACACTCCGGTGTTTGACACAGACCCCGAGGGCGACTTCGTGACGGGCTACAACCACTACTATTTCGATCTGGCCCAGCGCTACGACTTCTCGGAAGACGTGCCCGTATATCTCGACCAGCTCACGCTCACCATCACAAACCGCCGTTTCCGCGGGGTGACGTCCTTCTACGACGACCAGCGCATCAAGCCTTTCTCGCTCGTAGTTTACGGTTCTGACGAAAACGGCGCCCTCGACGAGACAAATGTTCTCGGCCGCCTCGACACAACCATCGGTGAGGCCCTCGGCTCGTCCGGTCTTTACAGTTTCGAAGGAAAAGACATCGCGTTTGCAGAGCCCATTCAGGTGAAGGGCACTTTCTATATCGCCTTCCACTTCGACCGCAGCATGGAAGTTATTCCTCAGGACCAGACACTGGGACGCAGCTATATCAGCTATCAGGCCTTCCGCCACGACCACGGAGAGACCACACTATATGCCAAGCCCTTCGACAAGCCTGCAAGCTCGGATGCAGCTCTGAACGAATGGTGCACGGTCGACAAGCTCGATTCGCGCCTCAAAGGTCTGGGCAGCTACTGGCATCTTTGGGCTAAGACCAATAACGGCACTTCAGGCGTAAGCGCCATCAATCCCGACGGTACGATTGCCTTCGCTGCAGCATTCTTCGGCAATGATCTCAATGTTTCCGGCACCGCAGAAGGCGAGATTGTGGAAGTCTACAACATCAGCGGTTATCGCGTGGCTGCCGCACCGGCAAACGAAGGCGTAACCCTGATTCCGGCATCCTCGCTCACTCCCGGCATCTACATCGTACGATGCGGAGCCAATGCAGCAAAAGTCGTAAAGAACTGATAGAACGATCTTAAACATCTTAATAATACGACCGCATTCTTCCAATCTACGGATGGATGCGGTCGCATTCCCTCTAAGAATTTCAAATCGTCCATGACATGACACTGAAAAAGATAAGCAAATACGTAACTTTAGCAGCCGCTTTTGGTTTGGCTCAAGCCGCTCATGCAGTTCCTGCGCGGCCGGGACTTGCCATGCTCCGGCAGCCCGACGGCCGGACGGTCGAGGTGCGCATAAACGGCGATGAAAACCGCAACTGGCTCAGCACACCCGACGGCTATGCCCTTCTGCGTGATGCGGAGGGATATCTGACCTTCGCCCGCAAGGGCAAGGGCGAGCTCCGGGCATCGGAGCTTCGATACAGCGGCGAGAAGAGTGTAGCCGAGGCCCGGATGCGAGGTTTCACTTCTGGATTGATTCCGGAGAAAAGCTCGATTGCCCGCAAGCCGATTGCCCGCGCGTCGGCCACACAGATCGACGGGACTTTCCCCGCTACCGGCAATCGGAAACTGCTGATGCTGCTGATTAATTTCGCGGATCAGGAACCCATCTACCCCCGTGAAGCCTTCGATGCCTACATGAATCTGGAAGGATTCGCCGGCTCGGGCTCTTTCCGCGATTACTACCTCGAGAATTCATACGGACTTCTCGACATCGAGACGACCGTGACACGCTGGATTACCGTCCCCTATCCTAAATCCGCCTACACGACGGACAACGCAGAGAACCTTATCATCGAAGCCCTCTCGCTTATCGACGATGAAATCGATCTCCGTGAGTTCGACAACGACGGCGACGGCGTACTCGACGGCCTGGCTGTGATCCATCAGGGCCCGGGAGCGGAAGCTTCGGGCAGTTCGTCGGACATATGGTCGCACTCGGGCACGCTCTACGGCCAGTCGTTCGACGGTGTGAGACTCATGCGCTACACCATCCAGCCGGAAATACTGTATGATTCGGCCACACCCAACCGCATGGGCACCATCGGTGTGATGTGCCATGAATTCGGACACAACCTCGGTGCTCCGGATTTCTACGACACTGACTATCTTCAGAGCGGCGGTGAATATTACGGCACCGGCGTCTGGGACCTCATGGGCAGCGGAGCGTGGAACGGCCCCGGGACTTCCGGCACACAACCCGCCGGCATAAACATGTGGCAGAAAATCCAGCTCGGGTGGGTCGAGCCCCGGCAACTTGAGGCCACAGAAAGCATCGAAGGGCTGAAATCGGCCCACGCCAATCCGGAGGCTTTCCGCTTCGACACCACCGAGCCCGGAGAATACTTCATTCTCGAGAACCGCCAGCAGGAAGGCCGATTTGATTCGGCGCTCCCCTCCCACGGGCTGATCATCTATCATGTCAACGACAACATGATCGCTGATAACGTCGTGAGCAACACGCTCAACACCCGTTACCCTCAGGCCATGTACACGGTTTGTGCGGGCGCCTCGACAGAGCCAGGGGAAAATCCCGGCTCATACGGATGGGTAAACTCCGAATATGCCCCCTTCCCGGGTAAAAACGGCGTGACAGCCTTCCACGACACAACAGTGCCTTCCACAAAATCCACGTCCGGCAGATACACCTACAAGGGGCTGACCCAGATCAAGGAGAATGCCGACGGGACTATCGATTTCATGTTCATGAGCTATGAGATGCCGGAGATGCCCGTAAATCTCACAGCAACCTCTCGCGGAGGAATAGTCACCCTCGAATGGGAGTGCCCCGAGTCGGAAACACCGGTATGCTACAACGTCTACCGCAATAACGAGAAGATCGCAACTTTGACGCGTCCGGGCTACACGGACACCGATCCGGGCTCGGAAAGCAACGTGACGTATGCCGTCGATGCCGTATATGCATCCGGGCTGATCTCGCCCTACTCCTCGATCCGGATTTTCCTTCCCGTAAATTTCATAACCGATCTCAGCGCCGAGGTCAACGATTCGGAAGTGACCCTCAAATGGGATCTCGCCACGCGTCTTTCGCGCATGCCCAGGATGTCGAGCGAATTTCGCATCAAGGATTATCCCGTGACCAAGCTTGAGATAGCACATCTCTTCCGCGCCGAGGACCTGCAGGTCTACCGCGGGTACGACATCCGCTATATCAACTTCCTTGCCATGCAGCCTCAGACAGCACTGGCCGTTACCATCCGCGTGTATGAGCAGACTCCCGGAACGACGGATATGCAGGTTGTCTCCGAGCGTAAAGTCAGCGAATTCGCCAATATGCAGTGGACCAATTCCCTTCTCACAAAGAGCGTGAAGATCACCGGGGAAAAAGACATCATCATCTCCGTGACCTTTACATCCAAGTCGGGAGCATCAATCCAGGCTCTCTGCGACCTCGAGCCCGTGGCGGATGGAATGGGTAATCTAAGCCGCACGGATGATGGCGAATGGAGCGCAGACAATAACGTTCAGGGCAACTTCTTCATCGCCGCTACTCTGCGCGCTCCCGAACACGCCGAGGGCGATGCTCCGGAGATAAATCCGGTCGAGGATTTCCTGGCCGATACATCTTATCCTGTGGGCTTCGCCGTGTATCGCAACGGTGTGGAAATCGCCAGGACAGTGGGACGCAAGTTCACTCACAGCGCTGACCCCGGCGACCATGTCTACACGGTGACGAGCCTCTACAAAGGCGAAAACGAATCGGCCGCCATTGAGAAAGCCGTGCATGTGGAACAATCGTTGAGCATGGAATCACTGACCGAGACCGGCCTGAAGATTAGCTCGCTTCAAGGCGCTGTCGAGCTCCTTGGCGCGGAAGGACTCATCGAGGTGACAGACATCATGGGACGTCGTATCGCCTCGGCCGAGGGCGACGGTAGTCTGGTGCGTATCTCCCTCCCTTCGGGCCTCTACATCATCACCTGCGGCACTCACGTCTCGAAAATTGCAGTAAAATAAGCCTCCGGACTATTCGGTCCGCAAACACACGGGAGGGCGCGTCATGCACTGATTGACATGACGCGCCCTCTCAGTTTAATTATTGCGGGGACTTTACTCGGCGTATAGGTTTTCTTCCTTCTGGGGGATGTAATGGTCGACCAACTTGCTGATCTTTTTCATATCGGGAGTCTTGTTGACATAATCCACCAAGGTCCCGATCGGGTACAGATCAGGGTCGGAGGCAGACTGGAAATCAGCGGCATCCTCGGAATAGTCACCATCCTCCACAGCGTCGGCCTCAATTGCATAGTCGCTGAAAGCTATGGCACGATCGGCATCGTCATGACGCTCAATCCCCACAAGGAGTGTAGTAGGAATGATGCTTAACTGCGGGTCTTCGCCCCAGCTTTCGGGGTTGTTTATTACTTCCGCTACCTGAGCGGCAATAACGTCGGTAAGTTCTTTACGAGTCATAACAAAATGATTTTTGTACTTACAACATCCGACCTCCTAAAATAGTTCCTGAAAACCCATGGAATTCCATTTGGGGATGGATTAGGATTTTGGGGCGAGGACGAAAAAATTATTTGCATATTTGGCAAATAATCATTATCTTGCGGTGCCTAAACGTTTACCGCCATGAAAAGACTGCCTCTTCTATTTGTTTTCAGTCTAATTTCCGGTCTTGCAGTCAGTATCGGAGCCCGGAGCGGGGAGAATACGGCTCTGCGGTTTGAACTCACGATGCCTGAGCTCGAGAAGCTTGAGGATTCGCCGGTATGGGATTTTTCGGGATGCTCGACAGTGGATGATAATGCAAAGGCCTGTGTGCGGAAGTCGAAGGGTGTAATCTATGAATCGGCTTTCGGACCATGCCATGCCTATCTTGAGATCGGGGATTCGATATTTTACCGGGGCTTCAATATTGGCCGCAATGAAAGGATGCTGGTGCGAGATACGGTGTGTGTTGCAAGGCGTCCGTTTGTTGCGGGCGAGACACTGGAATCTTTTTTCAGGGGCGAGGGACTGACATACGGGAAGGATACGGCTTTGGTGAGTGGCTATGTCCGCACGGAGGTGCTGGGCAGAGGAACGTTTATTTCCGCGTCCGATACGGTGCGAGGCGCCTGCCTTATCAAGGAGTATATGAAGATGGATTTCGCTGAATCCGATACAGTGGCGCCCTTCAGAAGCGATTCGACCGTTGTATATCGCTGGTTCGGGGGTGACAGGGGCGATGTTCTGGCGATAGCCAAGACCGGCATGAGCGCGTGGGACGGCCGTTCGCGCTTCTTCATGGCCGAACGATTTTATGTGGAGGATGATGATGCAAAGGATGTGGAGACCGTCCCGGCAGAGGCACTGCAGTCGTTTCTTGAATCGGCCTCGGTGCATGTGGGTGAGGGTGATGTGACGGTTGAGTTTTCGTCCGCGCCGACTTCGTTTCAGCTGAATGCCTTTATAATGGATCTATCAGGCAATATATATTCCTCGCGCCGGATTGCCGTTGGAGCCGGAGAGGAAGTCTCATTCACCATTCCAAGCACGGGGGCTCCTTACGGACGGAATATACTTAGCCTTTCGGTGGAAGGTCTTGAAGGTGTGAATCATAAATTCTTCGTGGAGCTATGAGGGGTTTTCTAACAACTATTTGCCTGCTGTTCGGACTTTGGATGTCGGGACAAAACTACCT
>CAZBNM010000051.1:0-17504 GCA_964493495.1 uncultured Bacteroides sp. | reverse complement strand
GCCGCCGACGCCCAGTGCATGATTGAGCGATATGGAACCGGTGGGAACTACCTCCACGTCTTCGATCACGTCGTCGCCCATCTTCATCACAGCACCTCGGCCATAGGTCTTCTCGATGCGTCCCATTGCCTGGGCCAGAGCGTCGAGCCGGGCGGCGCGGGCTGCCTCTTCGGGATTAGCCGCTACCTTTTTGCTGTCTTCTTTCTTTGCCATAATTTATTAAGAGTTTGAGAGTTTTAAAATTCAAGTTTTAGTGTCGGGAGGCATTGACTATCCATTTCCGACTTACGATGCAAAGTTAAGCATTAACGTGGGCAAAGCAGGCGCCCATGTCCGTTAAGGCTTCTGAATATCCTCTGAGCTTTTGCCTCCGGCCCATCCGAGCATCGCATCATGCAAATATAGCGAAAAAACATAGGTGCTCCCAAAATTAAATTTCACATTGAGGAATCAGAAGAAAAGTAGATGTTGCAATAAGTATAGTATTATATCCTAGAACAATAATGCCTTTAGATTTCATTTCGAGTCCAAAATCTTGACTTAATGTGAATGCCCCGAATGGTGCTTTATCGCTATGCTCGGGTATTGAAAAAGCGAAATAGACTCTCTTCCTGGTCCTATGGGATAGATTCAGATTCTCCAGTTTACAAAGAGTATCCTCCATTTGTGTGCAGGCTTTAGTCGTATATTCTTCGATGTTATGTGCTTGGCAATATTTGGTTTCAAGCAATAAAAGCCATGTTTTTTTACTATCGGAGAGGGATGAGAATATACATTCACAGTTTTCGATGCCTTTAATAAATGCAGGATATCTTTCCAGATTTACTGCAAGATAAGGTAAATTTTGTCCGGAGTTCTTTTTTTTTAGGTGGAAGTAACTAATATCATCGAATGGCTCTGTCGAGATTTCAACACCACGCTCATTTCCTGTGGCGTTTGTATAATCAGCCACAAAACAATCACAGTTCAAGATCGCGGAGTCCTTAAAATAATCAACCATATCTCTCAGTCAACGACATTCAGAAGATTTGAAAAGTCGGCCATTACATTATGCATAATGCGATCAAAATAATTCCCACGAATTAAACCTCGTTCATCCTGAATGCATTTTATCGACATTTGCCCATCCAGACTCAATTCCCATACGGAAACAATTTCTGGTCTAAGCCACGCTTGCGCTGGAATTGATGTGATATCCTCGATGCTGTCTTGTGCTTCTTGAGATGCAATATAGGCAAGCATGCAGTTGTTAAATGCATAAAGGATATAAGGACTGTGGGTTGTGATGACTAAGGTGTCTCGAAGATTCCGGTGGGAAACTTTAGATAAGATGTAATAAACAAGTTTTACCTGCGTCTCAGGAAACAGATTTTGCTCAGGTTCTTCGATAACTAAATTAGTAGTAGCCGGGTGTTTTAAGCTATAGTTGAATCGAAATCCTTGATACATTGCGCGAAGAATAGAGGAATATCGTTTTTCCAAATCTGCGTACTCGGTATCACCGCTTCTGAAACTTTTCATCCTATCGATGAATTTATTCAGCTCTTCTGTTTTATCCAGGACCTCCTCTAAATTTGTCCAATCTTCCGGAGAAAGATTATCGACGAGTTCCTCGGTATATTTATTCAACAACATATCGCGATATTGCTTGCGTGTCTCTGCAGAGCGATTTTCCTCGTTGGAATATATCCAATTTGTGAGGTAATCGATACAAACACATAATGGTGTCACAGATTGGAGACCACTTGATGCTTGGCTAAAACGGATGTCTTTGCCATTCTCAAGGTGAATCATATCAGTCGAGTCTGATGTATTGAAGAAATAACTGTCTCCAAGATTCAAAAGGGCAAGCTCGTCATCGCGAGTATATTTAGTGCGGATTTCTTGCCAGTCATCGATGAAAGCCAAAAGGTAATTGTATGGCATTTTTAGTGAGAAAATACCAGGAAGAGCCAGTGTGTTTCTTTCGGATGGCAGATAAGCATTTTTACTTAATTCTACTTTATGGAAAGATTCTGTCTTTTTTACGATGAATTCTGATCCTTTGATATGTAATTCGACAGACGAGCCTAAAAAATCCAGTTCTGAATCATCTGTGAAATACCCTTCCAAATTATGATATAATATCAGATTTTTATTAATATACTCGCGATCTATATGGTCACAACCTTGTTTGAGCACACAGTCTTTCTCCAGCCAGTTGCAGAAACTGATAAGTTTTGCAACAGTACTTTTACCGATACTCTGTGGCCCCATAAAGATATTGATCTTATTAAGCTCAATATCTACCTTTTTCAAAGGACCAATGTTTTGGAGTGAAAGTTTTGCCATGTACGTGTAGTATTATCATGCAAATATAGCGAAAAAATGTCTGATTGCAAAAATTCCGGGCGGCAGAGAAGTGAAATATATCTTAACGGGCCTGTTTGGCAAGTGTGCTGTATTTTCTCACAAAGTCCGATTTGGCTTCGGTGTATCCGTCGCGGTCGTGTTCAAATCGTTTCCAAAGCGACAGCTTAAGCTTTTCGTATTCCTTTGCTACATCCGGATGCAGGTTAAGATAATCCCTGAAGGCGATTTCGTCATTATCCCCGCGGAGCCGTAGATGAAGGTGAAATACCCTTTCCGCATAGCCCCGGACGGTATAGCCCTTATTGAAGGCTATTCGTGTGCCGGTCTGCTTCATGCAGATGTATCCGCCTTCGGCAAGCCGGTGTTGGATGCTGTCGAAATAGGATGTGTGCTCTGTCTCGATCAGTATGTCGATAATCGGTTTGGCCCATATTCCTTTGATTGCCGTGCTTCCGATGTGACTGATGCTCGAAGTCAAGTCCCCGAGCCGGGCATGAAGGCTGTTGATTTCCTCTGCAGCCCATTCGGACCAACGTGGATTCGGCTCCGAAAGAATTATGGGAAACAGCTGCCATAGTTCGGCCAAGGACATGTCGCTTAGGCGTTTCATTCGTTTTTCAGGGGCGGAGAATAGTTCCTGCAATAGAAAATATTTTTTTTCGAGCTGTTCAGTGAACTTTTTTGCCGGCGCCGGCGTTTGGTATTATGAAAGCAAGAAATTAGCTTTTTCCATTGCAAGAAATGTGATAATGATTGGTTTATTAACCAAGCAGGAGAAACCGGGAGGCTTCTCCTGCTTGGCATATATAGGGGTGGGAAAAATCAGGGCACTACGACACCGGTGATTTTAAGCGGCACCCGGATGCTCTTTTTCCCCGAGCCCTTGATGCGCAGCTTCACCTCGCGGCTTATCTCGCCGTGTTGTCCGGCAGGGTTGAATTTCACTTTGATTTTCACACTCTTGCCCGGTTTCACGGGCTCTTTTGAGTATTCCGCTCGCGAGCATCCGCATGTTGTGGATGCCGAAAGAATCGCCACGGGTTCGCTGCCCGTATTGGTCATCACGAATTCAGTCTGCACCGGAGCGGCGCTTTCGCGCACGGTGCCGAAATCAAAGAGCGTGTTGTCGAAACTCACCTGAGGTTTGTTGTCACCCGCCCACGCGGCGAGCGTGCCGGCAACGATAAGTGCAAGAGCGCACAGGAGTCTGTTTACTGTTTTTATCATGGGGAAGTAACGCGGATGGCCTCGCGTTTATTTTTTGAAGTTTGCGAAATAATGCTCGAGCACGTCGGAGGCAGCCGCAAAGCTCGAACGGCGGTTGGCCAGCACCTCGCGCTCGTTGCGGGCAAGCAGGCGTTCGATTTCCGGATTCTCGTAGAAGTTCTTGCGGAGCTGTTCGTTGATGGTCTCGAACATCCACCAGCGCGCCTGCTCCTGACGCTTCCGCTCGAAATAGCCGTTAGCCTTCACGAATTCGAAGTAGCGGTCGATCATATCCCATACCTCCGAGATGCCCAGCTCGTAGTAGCCTGAATAGGTCAGTACCTCCGGCTGCCAGCCCGAGGCCGTGGGCGGAAAAAGGTGGAGCGCGCTGCGGAATTGTGCCTGAGCCAGCTGGGCGGGACCAATGTTGTCGCCGTCGGCCTTGTTGATGACGATGCCGTCGGCCATTTCCATGATGCCGCGTTTGATGCCCTGAAGCTCATCGCCCGTGCCGGCCAGCTGAATCAGCAGGAAGAAGTCCACCATCGAGTGAACGGCCGTCTCGCTCTGGCCCACGCCCACGGTTTCCACAAAGATATTGTCATAGCCCGCGGCCTCGCAAAGTACGATTGTCTCGCGCGTCTTGCGGGCCACGCCACCAAGGCTGCCAGCCGACGGGCTGGGGCGGATGAATGCTCCCGGATGGGTGCTCAGTTTCTCCATTCGTGTCTTGTCGCCCAGGATGCTGCCCTTGGTGCGTTCGCTCGAGGGGTCGATGGCCAGCACGGCCAGTTTGCCCTCGGTGCGGCGTATCACTTCGAGGCCGAACACATCGATACTTGTGCTCTTGCCCGCGCCCGGCACGCCCGTTATGCCGATACGGCGGGAATGTCCGCTCGCCGGGAGGCACTTCTCGATTACCTCCTGAGCCAGAGCGTAGTGGTCGGGCGCCATGCTCTCAACGAGCGTCACCGCACGGCTCAGGGCTGTGATATCGCCCTTGAGTATGCCTTCCACAAGTTCTGAAGCCGTGGGGATAGGCTTGCGCTTGGGGCGCATGGCAAGATACGGATTCACGCTTGGTGGCTGGGCAACGCCCGAATTCACGTTCAGGCCCGTATAGCGGCTGTCGTTTTCTGGATGTTCCATCATAGGTCCTTTCCGTTTAAGATGTCGAGAATATGGCGCGGGAGGTCTGTATTGTTGTTGAAGCCCTTGAAGCGGTCCGCGCCAACGCCAACGGCGAATACAGGCACGGGGTTGCCCGTATGACTCGTGGTGGTGAAGCCCACACCGGCCGCATCATTGAGAATCCGGAATACGTCCACCGCAAAGGCGTTGAAGCTCGCGTAAAGCGTCTCCTGATCCTTGCTGTTGCGTTCGTGGAATGTCTTCTCGAACTGTTCGCGCAGCCCTGCCTCCTGCTCGGCAGTCACGGGCACGACCGTGAAGAATCCGAGTCTATCGGTCAGAATCTCTTTCATGTCGTCCCAGGTGTAATTCCGGCGGCTCTTAAGCATCCCCTTGCAGAGTTCGCTAAACTCTTCCTTGGAGATGCGCTGCGAGTCGAAAAGACCTAAATTAGCCGCATAGTGGAGCGCTCGGTTGCCCAGTGTCATGCCGCCCGTGTCATGGTCCGCTGTAACGAGAATAAGCGTCTCCTCGGGGTGTTCGCGGTAGAAATCGAAGGCTATGCCTATGGCCTCGTCGAAATTGAGCACCTCCTTGATGGCCGCGCCTCCGTCGTTGCCGTGCAGCGCGTGGTCGATGTTGCCGCCCTCAACCATCATGAAGAACCCTTGCGGTGCGCGCTTCTCGAGGTGTGCCAGGCAGGACCGAGTCATCTGGGGCAGATTCAGCGTTTCCGCGCCTACCGAGTCGATGGTGTAGCCGATATTCCAGGGGCGCGAGCCTTCGTAGTTGAGAAGGAGCACACGTCCGTCGCCTATCGAGTCCAGGGCCCCCGGGCCACGGAGCACCTGCACCTTCTCCGATGCCAGACGCGCTTCCACATCCGTCGGATTGCCGTCCTTGTCGGACGTGCCCTGAATTCCGGCGCCTCCCACGAAGTCATAGCCGCTCGAGGCCAGAGCGCAATCGATGTCGTAGAACATCTTGCGGTAGGGCACATGCGCGTAGAAGGCTCCCGGAGTGGCATCGTCAGCCGCCACCGAAGTCAGCACACCCACACCCATGCCGCGATCTTTGCATATGCGTGCCACCGAGGTCACATCCAGCGAATCGGCGTCCTGACCCAGCATTCCGTTGCGCGTCTTCGACCCCGTGGAGAGCGCAGTGCCGGCGGCCGCCGAGTCCGTCACGGGGCTTGAGGCCGAGAATGTACGCGTCCACCCTACTACAGGCATCTGCATCATGTTCAGGGGCTGCTCCTCGCCGCGGATCTCGCGCCAATAGCTTTCCGCAGCCATCACAGGGCCCATGCCCATGCCGTCGCCGATGTAGTAGAATATATATTTCGGCGCCTCATCGGCCCAAATCGTGCCTCCCGCCAGTGTGAGTGCTGTCAGGAGAGTAAGGATCTGTTTCTTCATTTCTGTATGTCGGATATGTTGTTGTTCATTTCAAGCAGGCGCTCCATAAGCTCCCGCGTATTATTCAGTCGTGGCACCTTGCGCTGGCCCCCGAGCTTGCCCGTACGCGCCAGCCAGCCTTCGAACAGGCCCGGCTGCGCCGTGCACACCTCAGGTCCGTCGAGAAATATTCCGCCCGAGCGCTTGGCTGCATAATCGGAATTCACACGCTGCAGCTCGCGATCCAGCGTCGCGGCAAAAGCTTCGGTAGATGCCGGCGGGCGCCTCCATTCTATGAGCCACTGGTGTCTCCCGCGGCTGCCGTCGGCCCGGGCATATACCGGCGCCCCCGTATAATCGGCCACTTCGCAGCCATGTTCGCGACACGCCGCCGCCATCGCTGCCTCGGCATTGTGCACCATCAGCTCCTCGCCGAAAGCGTTGATGTATGATTTGGTCCGTCCCGCCACGCTGATTCGCAGCGGCACAGTGCTCTCTATCCGCACGGTATCCCCCGGCGAATAGCGCCAGAGGCCGTTGCAGCTGCTCACAAGCAGCTCGTATGTCCGTCCCTGCTCCACCTCGCTGGCGCTCACGGGCGCCCCGCCGTCGAGCGGCCGGAATTCGTAATATATGCCGCGGTCGAGCAGCAGCAGCATTCCCGCTTCGGGATCCGCGGTATCTTGCACCGCGAAGAATCCTTCCGAGGCATTGTAATTCTCGATATAATGCATCTTCGAAGGGTCGGTCAGCCTCCGGTATTGTTCCCTGTAGGGCTCGAAGGAAATCCCCCCGTGGAAGAACACTTCAAGATTGGGCCACACGTCGTGGATGGTATTTGCCCCCGCACGCTCGATCACCTTCTCGATTACCGTCATGAACCACGAAGGCACTCCCGAGATATTGGTTATGTCCGCGTGCAGCGACGCCTCCACCAGAGCCGGGAGCTTCGCGCCCCAGTCCGCCATCAGTGCCGTGCGCCGGTCGGGCACGCGGAAAAGATTCACCAGCGGATTTATTTCCGCGATAAGCGTGGCCGACAGATCGCCCACACGCACATCCTCCGGCAGCCCTGAGATTTCATTGGCATAGCTTCCCCCTAAAATGAAGCTCCGGCCGCCGAAGAGACGGCTTCGAGGATTCATGCCAAGGTAGAACGCCACGGCGTCCGAGGCGCCCGCATAGTGGTTGCGGCGCAGCGCCTCGTCGGTGATAGGGATGTATTTGCTTTTGCCGCCCGATGTGCCCGAACTCTGCGCGAACCGCACGGTGCGCCCGGGCCAGAGCACATCGCGCTCGCCCATGACCATGCGCATGATATCCGCGCGCAGATCCTCATATTCCGCAGTCGGCACGGCCGCAGCGAAAGCTCTCGCCGGGTCGTCGGCCCGCAGAATCTCGTCGAATCCGTAGCGCCGCCCGGCCTCCGTCTGCCGCGCGGCTCGCAGCAGGCGCCGCAGCTCGCGCAGCTGTGCGTGCTCTATGCCCGCGCGCGATGACGTCCACTCGCGCACCGCATGTCGCCGCCGAGCGAAATAGGGTAGGGTTAATGGCGTGAGATTCACGGATGCTGAAACGTGTGGGGCTTATTTCACTACTGCCTTCACCGGGCTGCGATGGCTCGCCGTGCGCACAAGATAGATGCCCGGAGCCAGAGGGATGTCCGTGTTCTGCGACACCTCCGGTACAAGCTCTACCAGACGTCCCGCCGGATCATATATTTCGCATGCCTGCTGCGGCGCCGAGCATATGATACGCAGGAAGCCCGTGAAGCCCTGCACCACCAGCGGCTCGTCAACCTCCACTCCGCGGATGCCCGAGTGATCCACCATCACAACATTCGACATCGGCGAACGCACGCCCAGACGCACGCTCTGCACCGAATAGCTCTCGCGCTCGCTCTCGTCGAAGCCCGTGATTTCTTGCGGCGACCCTTCCGAAAGGATCTCCTCCGTCTGCACGCCTCCTCCCGCGAGATATTGCGTGCGGGTCACGATCCAGTAGTCCACCGTCTCGCCCTCCGGCGTATCCCATTCCGCCAGATAGCGGTCGCTCTCTATCGACGATGCCGGCAGCGCCGTGCAGGCCGTCAGTGTCGGTATGGCCAGACATTCGCCCCGCAGCGTCACCGACACAGAGCCCGTGATGCCGCCGTCGCTGATTACGAGTTTCGACTCATGCTGTCCCATAGCAGTCGGACGGTAGGTCACGTTCAGCCAGTAGCCCTCATCGGCATTCGGAAGCGACGAGTCAAGGCTTCCCGAGGGGATGGCGAACATATCCTTGTCGCCCGAATAGATCGTCAGTGACAGCTTCCCGCGGAGGTGATCGCCCTTGATGTAGAGTTTCGTAAGTGCCGTCTGGCCCTCGGCCACCTGCCCCATTTCAAGCGTCATGCCACGCGTAGGTGCCACCAGATCCGGCGTCCCCTGGTCAGGAGGCGTCACCGTGCCCCCGCCCGAGGTGCTTCCGTCGTAGGCCTGCCCTTTCAGCGTGCCCCAAAGGTATTCGGCAAGGATAGGGCAGTCGATGAAGGGATTGCGGTTGTTCTGTATGCTGTAGATTTTTTCATTGCGGTCTATTTCCTTCTGGCTCACGGGGTCCTGCCGGTGCCATTTCATCAGCAGCTCCACGGCCCAGGGCGTCAGGGTGGGGTAGAGGTTCTGCGCCACCATGAACGTATATTTCCAGGTCAGATCCTGATAGCACGTAGCCATGTAGAAGTAAGTTCGGGCGAAATCACCCTTGTATTCATCGTCCGGCTCGAACACGAAGGCCGCGCCTCCGCCCTGTCCGTTCACAGGGTAACCCACTTTCGAAATACCGTTGTCGAATTTCACCGAGCTGTTCATGTCCACCACGCCCAGCGGGTAATTGCTCTTCGCTGTGTTGGCCTTCATCTCCGAAGGATAGAGATGGTTCAGGTCCACATAGGCGCTCACGGTAGTCGATCCTCCCCACCAGCTTTTCGGGAAGGAGTGCTCGCGGTTAAGACCCGAGAACGAGGGCGCGTAGAAGGGTATGTCGGAGTACATGTCCCACCAGCGGCGCGATTCGGGATAGACATCCGTCTGCTGGAAATACTTCGGCAGGTCCTGATAGGAGCTGATGAGCGTGAAATTGTGGATGCGGTTGTAGATCGCCGTCTTGAGTTCTCCTTCCTTCTTGCCGGTCAGAGAAGAGTAGTAGCCTGCAGGCACATCGGCCGTGGCCGAAGGAGCCAGCATGAGCGCGGCAGCCGTTAGGATCAGGGTGCGGATGAGTTTCATTTTTCAGGTTTAGCGGGTTAGGGCTGTCCCGTACGCATACGCGCACAAGACCCAGCCTGCAAATTTACGCATTTCCAGCCATCCCCGCAACTCCAACCACCGCAAAAAATCACGCTTCACGCAACGCAACGCTGCAGATTTTTGCGTTTATTCCCGCGCCCCTCCCCCAAAAGAGAGTTTAAGGGGTCCTACTCCCCCTTTTCGGCGCTTGCGGTCGGGAGCCAGCGGTAAAGACGGTCAGCCGGTCGGATTTTGGCCGGCACCGCGATCGAGAATGCATCGCCCTTCACGGCTTTCGCCACCGAGCGGCCTCCAACGCGGATATCCTCGACCTTCACGATCAGAGCTCCCGTGGTCGGCCCGGTTATTACAACCTCCTCGCCCACGTTAAGCTCACCGGCCTCCAGGAAGAATTCCCCCACGCCAAGCTTCGAGAACCATTTTACCCCCTTGGCCGTGTATTGCTTCACACGCGTCGCCGACGACCCGTACTTCGACGACCACTCCCCGAGCCGTTGCCCCAGATAATAGCCGTCCCAGAAGCCGCGGTTGAAGATCTTGCGCAGGCGCTCGTCCCATTCCGCGATGCGCTCCTCCGAATAGCTCCCGTCGCACAGAGCCTCCAGAGCCTCAGAATATGCCCGCACAACCGTCAGCACATACTCCGGCCCGCGGGCGCGCCCCTCGATCTTGAAAACGCTCACACCCGCATCCACCATCTTGTTCAGGAAATGGATAGTCTTCAGGTCCTTGGGCGACATGATATACTTGTTCTCCACCGCCAGTTCCTCGCCCGTCTCGCGGTCGCGCACCGTGTAGCCGCGGCGGCATATCTGCGTGCATGCCCCGCGGTTGGCGCTCGAATTCATCTCGTGCAGGCTCAGATAGCACTTGCCCGACACGGCCATGCACAGCGCGCCATGGCAGAACATCTCGATTTTCACGAGCTCACCCTTGGGCCCGCGGATATCCTCCGCCACGATTGCATCGTGGATAGCCTTCACCTGCTCCAGCGAGAGCTCGCGCGCAAGCACCACCACATCCGCATACGCCGCATAGAAGCGCACAGCCTCGATGTTCGATATGTTGCATTGCGTCGATATGTGCACCTCCACGCCCCGGCTTCGCGCATAGCTGATGGCCGCGATGTCCGTCGCGATTATCGCCGTCAGCCCCGCTTCCTTTGCCGCGTCGATGATGGCATGTACCGTCGGGATGTCCTCGTTGTAGATTATGGTATTGACGGTCAGGTAGGTCCGCACGCCGGCATCGCCGCATATGCGTGCTATCTCGCGCAGGTCGTCCAGCGTAAAGTTCGCGCTCGACTTCGAGCGCATGTTCAGGCCTTCTACGCCGAAGTACACGGCGTCAGTGCCCGCGGCTATTGCCGCCGACAGCGATTCGTAGCTCCCCACGGGAGCCATGATTTCAAAATCCGTTCTCTTCACGGTCTTACGGTGCTATACACCGAATCATATCCCGGAGAACTTGGCCTCCGGGATATGACCCTGTGTTGTTATCAATGTTGTGTCGCTGCGCTCGTGTGCGCCTTTGCGGTCTCTGAATTATTCCGCGGTTTCTTCCTGCACGGGGGCGGCGGGAAGCTCGGCTGCAGGAGCAGGGGTCTCGAACTGGCCGGCCGGAAGTTCCGTAGCGGGAGCCTGGGTTTCAACGTTCGTGCGGATCTGAGCTCCGGCGTTGTTCTTCGGCATCGTGAAGGCCGATACAACCGACAGGATGAACAGCAGCGCGATAAGCGTCCACGTGCCTTTTTCAAGGAAGCTGTTCGTCTGGCGAACGCCCATTACGGCGCCTGCACCGCCGAACTGCGACGACAGGCCGCCGCCCTTCGACTTCTGGATGAGTACGATGCCGATAAGAAGTACGGCAACAATTACGGTAAGGATAATTACAACTGTATGCATAGTGCTTGATATGGTAGCGGCCTTATTCGCCGGCCGCGGAATTGGTGTTGTTTTTTGTCTTGGCGCGCTCGTTTATTATCAATTTTTGTAGGAAGCGCAATTGGTCTGCAAAGTAAACACTTTTTTTTGGAAATTTCAAATTTAGGCCCGAGATAATTTCATATGCCCGTTCATAACGTCCCTGTTTTATGTAGATTTTAGCCAGACTCTCGCTCAGCAGCGACTCGTCGTGCGGTTCCGGTGGAGTCGCAGGCTGTTCGGGCTCTTCACGCACGGGCTGCTCCTCCGCGGTGGCCGGAATGGCCTTCGATGCCGGATGGCGCTCCAGAATAAATGCCGCGATGCGTGCATCCGGCGAGTCGTCGCCTTCATCCTCGGGCGCATCGGGCAGGTTGTCCTGCTCTTCGCGCGCGAGTATCTCGCCATAGTCCGGCACGGGGTTGAATATCAGTCGGTTCAACAGCTCCTCCTCCTCGGGCGATGTCTGTCCGTAGGTGTTCAGGAAGGTGTCTATGGCGCTTTCCGTGTCAGGAGTTGCATCGGGCGCGGGCGCGGGATAGAAGCCCACCCACTCGCCGCCGTCAGTTGCCGCATCGAATTCCGGATGCCCCAGCCCCCGCATGGCTGCACGGAGCCGCAGCTCCTGACCCTCCTCCGTGTTCGGGTCCGAGGCAAGTGCCAGAGCCGTCTGAGGCCCGGCGAAATACGGGTAGCGGTGCGTCGCTTCCTCCAGCAGCGCCAGTTCTTTCGCGTCCGGGTGGTAGTCCGGATGGCGCTCCGCGCGCAGTAGCAGTTCTGTCAGTGCATGCAGGTCCATAGCCCTTTACCAGTCGCCCAGAGTGGCGTTGAATATAAGTTCCACAAGTTCCTCCGAGATCTCCTGACACAGCTGGTCCTGCACGTCCGTGAGCATCTCCGTTGCCGGGAAGTCGCGGTAGGCGCTGAAGGTCTGGTCAAGGCTCTTCTCGGGATTTTTCTCGTCGATGTACTTCACGCGCACCGAAATCGTCAGGCGCGTCTGCGAGGCGTACGCATCCTCCGTCACAGCCTGCGGCGACAGCGAATAGCCCGTGATCTCGCCCTCCAGGCGCAGGTCCGACGACCCGTCCGTCGTCTGCAGGCGCGTGTTGCGCGAGATATAGTTCAGCAGCTCGTTCTCGAAAGTCTGTTGCAACGGAGGATACACCAGCGCCGCGCGGATCGGGAATTCGCTCACCGAGACAGTCTTGTACACATTGTAGTCTATCGCCGAGCCGTTCAGCGTATAGCGTATCTTGCAGCCCGCGAGGCACGCCGCTGTCAGCACGCAGGCAAGCACGCCCGCCAGTGCACGTGTACGTATTCCTTCACTCCAGCCCATATTCCCGTATTTTGCGGTAAAGTGTCCGTTCCGAAATGCCCAGCTCGTCGGCCGTGGCCTTGCGGCGTCCGTCGTTGCGCAGCAGTGCCTCGCGGATATTCTCGCGTTCGCTCTCGCCCGGTTCCACGGGCGTGGCCGTCGCGTCCTCCACCTCGTGTCCGGGTTCGGGCTTGTGAGCCATGGGGCTCGCCGTCGCATGTGCCGTGCATGTCCGTGCCAGCAGCCGTCGCGCAGGGTCCTCCTCGTGCGCGGCCACAGCCGTCGCCTCTGCCGCTCGCAGTTTCTCATCCGTGTCGAGCCTTTCCTCAAGCTCGTCGATGCGCTTCCGCAGCCTGAAAATCATATTGAACAGCGCCTCGCGCTCGCGCGAATACGCGTCATGCGCCCCCGCCACGGCCGGAATGTAGCTCTCAGGCGCATCTGCCGGCAGATAGCTCCGCAGCGTCTCCGCACTCACGTCCTTGCCCGCCTCGAACAGCGCGATCTGTTCAACCACATTCTTCAGCTGACGCACGTTTCCCGGCCAGCCGTAGAGGCTCATCTCGCTCATTGCCTCCTCCGTAAAGTGGATTTCCGGCACTGTGTACCGCTCGGCAAAATCCGAGGCGAACTTCCTCGCCAGCAGACGGATGTCGCCCCCGCGCTCTCGCAGCGGCGGCACATGGATCTGCACCGTCGAAAGGCGGTAGTACAGGTCCTCACGGAAGCGCCCTTCCGCCACTGCCCGCAGAAGGTTCACGTTCGTCGCAGCCACCACGCGGATGTTCGTGCGCTTTACAGTCGACGAGCCCACGCGCATGTATTCTCCCGTTTCAAGCACGCGCAGAAGCCGCGCCTGCGTCGTAAGTGGCAGCTCCGCCACCTCGTCCAGGAATATCGTTCCCCCGTCGGCCTCCTCGAAATAGCCCCGGCGCGACTCCACGGCGCCCGTGAAGGCCCCCTTCTCGTGGCCGAACAATTCCGAGTCTATGGTCCCTTCGGGGATCGCGCCGCAGTTCACGGCTATGTATTTCGAGTGCTTCCGGGGGCTGTAGGCATGGATTATCTGCGGAAAGAATTCCTTGCCCGTGCCGCTTTCGCCCGTCACAAGCACCGACAGGTCTATCGGAGCCACACGCACCGCACGCTCCACAGCGCCTATCAGCGCCGGTGCGTTGCCCGTGATTCCGAATCGCCGCTTCGCGGCCTCCGTCTGTGCGTCCATTGTCTCTGTCTTTTGGATTTCCTCTGTCCCTTAGATGTCGCTGTCCTTGCCCTTGTTGTGGTAGAGCTTCCGCAGCGGATTGGCCGTGGCCTCATCGTAGCGCCGGCGGTTGCGCAGTATGTCAAGCGCCATATACATCGCGTTGCGCATCGACTCCTCCGAGGCTTCCCCCTTGCCCGCGATGTCGTAGCCCGTGCCGTGGTCCGGGGAGGTCCGCACGTAGGGCAGACCCGCCGTAACGTTCACGCCTGCATCCATCGCCAGGGCCTTGAAAGGCGCCAGACCTTGGTCGTGATACATGGCCAGGATGCCGTCGAAATGCTTGTGATGCCCCGCGCCGAAAAAGCCGTCCGATGCATAGGGCCCGAATGCCTGGATTTTTCTTTCCCGAGCCTCGGCTATGGCAGGCTCTATGATTTCGCTCTCTTCCTTGCCTAAGAGTCCCTGTTCGCCCGCGTGAGGGTTCAGCGACAGCACCGCGATGCGCGGCGCATGCACCCCGAAGTCCCGCTTAAGCGACAGGTCGAAAGCCTCAAGCTTCTCCACGATCAGCCCCTTGCTCAGCGCAGCCGGAATCTCGGCTATCGCCTTGTGCGTCGTCGCCAGAGCCACGCGCAGGCCGTCCGACGTGGCCATTACCATCAGGGCCTTTGCCGGCTCCGAATCTCCGTCCTCCTCGTCGTGTCCTAACGAGGCCTCCAAGTATTCCGTATGGCCCGGAAAGTTGAAGCTCGGGCTCTGGATGGCGTGCTTGTCGATCGGTGCCGTCACCAGCGCGTCGATCTCGCCTTCGCGCAGGTCGCGCACCGCGGCCTCGAGCGCCGCAAATGCCGCAGCACCGGCCTCCGGCGTCGATTTCCCCGGCTCCGGGTGGAACTCCTCGCCCACCACGTTCACCAGGTTCACGGCCCCGTCGCGGGCCATATCGGCCGAGTCGATGCGCTGGAAACTGAAATTTCCACGCCCGCTTTCCTCGAGCGTCTTGCGGTAGAAGTTCGCCACCTTCCCCGAACCGTACACTACAGCCGTGAACAGGTCAGGCATCCGGGGATCGTCAAGTGCTTTCAGGATGGTTTCGTAGCCTATCCCGTTCGGGTCGCCGTGGCTTATGCCAAGGCGTATCTTGTTTTTCTGTGTGCTCATTGTCTTTCTCCTTCTTTATCCTTCCCCGCAAGCATCCCGCAGGCCGCCGCGATGTCCTCGCCCCGCGAGGCCCGGATCGTGGCCGTGATGCCAAGCGCGTTCAGCCGGTCGCGGAAGGCTTCCATGCGCCCCTGCTCGGAAGGGCCCCCTTCGAAATCGGGAATGCGGTGGAAACGTATCAGGTTCACTCTTGCGTCCGTCCCCTTCAGCAGACGTGCCAGGGCCTCCGCATGGCGCAGGTCGTCGTTGATGCCTCGCCACATTATATATTCCATCGACAGGCGACGCTGGTGCGCGAAATCGTAGTTCCGCAGCAGCTCCACTATCTGCTTCGCAGGCCACGCCCGCTCCACGGGCATCAGCCCCGCGCGCTCGTCGGCGTAAGGCGAATGTATGCTCACGGCTATGTGCACCTTCGTTTCTTCCAGCAGCCGCTGCAGCCCCGGAAGATTCCCGATGGTCGACACCGTGATGCGCTTCGGGCTCCACCCGAGGCCCCACGGCGCCGTCAGTATCTCTATTGCTTTCAGCACGGCCTCGAGATTGTCCGTCGGCTCGCCCATGCCCATGAACACGATGTTCGTCAGCTCCTCGCTCTCCGGCACCGACAGCACCTGATTGATGATCGCTCCCGCGTCGAGATTGCCGTGGAAGCCCTGGCGCCCCGTCATGCAGAAGCGGCAGCCCATCTTGCAGCCCGCCTGCGAGCTCACGCACAGCGTCGCCCGTTCCTTGTCCGGTATCATCACGGCCTCGACAGCAAGGCCGCCCGCCCCCGGAAAGAGATACTTCGCCGTGCCGTCTGCGCTGCGGCTCTCAGCTATCGGCGCCTCACGCCCCGTGCGGTAGTGCTCGGCAAGGCGTTCCCGGGCAGCCTTCGCCAGATCCGTCATCTCGGAGATTTCCGTCGCCCGTTTCACGTATAGCCAGTGCGCCATCTGCTTGGCCGCAAAGGGCTTCAGCCCCACAGCCTCGCACACGGCCCGCAGCTCCGCCGGTGTCTTGCCCAAGAGTTTCTCCTTGCCCTCGCCCATCTCGCTTAACTGAACGTGGCGGCCATCTCCTTCACGGCCTTCGACGCGCTCGCGTTGTGATACAGTATTTTATACACGGCGTTCAGAATGGGCATGTCCACACCGTAGCGCTCGTCATTGATGTCCGTGATGCACTTGGCCCCGTAGTAGCCCTCGGCCGTCTGTTCCATCTCCATGCGCGCAGCCTTCACCGAGTAGCCCTTGCCTATCATCGAGCCGAAATTGTGGTTGCGCGAGAAGCGCGAGTAAGCCGTCACCAGCAGGTCGCCCAGATACACCGAATCGCATATCTGCCGCGGCCGCGGATTAGCCGCGTCCACGAAGCGCTCCATCTCGCGTATCGCGTTCGAGATCAGCATCGCCGAGAAGTTGTCGCCCATCTTCATGCCGTGGATGATGCCCGCGGCTATGGCATACACGTTTTTTAGCACGGCGGCATATTCGATGCCGTCCACATCCGTCGAGCCTATCGTGTGGCAGTTCTTGCCCGTAAGCACCTTCCCGAATTCCTCGGCCCGCGAAATATCCGCACAGCCTATGGTCAGATACGACGGCCTGTCCAGCGCCACTTCCTCGGCGTGGCACGGCCCCGACACAACAAGTGTCTTCATCGGGTCCACGCCGTAGTGCTTCACCATATAGTCCGTTATCAGCTCGTTCTCGCCCGGCACTATGCCCTTAACGGCCGATACCACGGCCTTCTGCGAGATGTCCGCCGTAAGTTTGGTCAGGTGGTCCTTGAAATAGGGCGAAGGCATCACCAGCAGAAGCGTGTCGCAGCTCGTGCACGCATCGTTGATGTCGCTCGTGAAGAAGATGCGCTCGATGTCGAAATTCACGTCCGTCAGGTAGGCCGGATTGTGCCCTAAGCGCTTGAATTCCTCGATGCGGTCATCACGCCGCATATACCAGGTGATCGTCTCGCAGTTGTTCAGAAGCAGCTTCGCAAGGGCCGTGGCCCAGCTCCCGCCGCCCATTACGGCTATGTTGCCCGGAAATGGTGTATCCATGGTCTTTGTGCTCTCTGTTAGTGTGTGGATTCGTCTGCCGCGTGCTACTTATGCCTCCGCTTCCTTGCCTTCCTCGCGCTTCTCCTTCTTTTCAGGACGCATCTGCGGGAAGAATAGAACCTCCTGGATCGACTCCTGGCCCGTCATCAGCATAACCAGGCGGTCCATGCCTATGCCCATACCCGACGTCGGAGGCATTCCGTATTCAAGCGCGCGGATGAAGTCGCCGTCGATGATCATTGCCTCGTCGTCGCCCTTCTCGCCCAGGCGCATCTGCTCCACGAAGCGCTCGTACTGGTCGATCGGGTCGTTCAGCTCCGAGTAGGCGTTGCAGAGCTCCTTGCCGTTGACCATCAGTTCGAAACGCTCGGTCAGCTCGGGGTTGGAGCGATGCTTCTTTGTCAGCGGCGACATATCTATCGGGTAGTCGATAATGAATGTGGGTTGTATGTATGAGCCTTCACACTTTT
>CAZBNM010000050.1:0-17908 GCA_964493495.1 uncultured Bacteroides sp. | reverse complement strand
CGCGACCCTCAGCTTGGGAAGCTGATGCTCTACCAACTGAGCTACTGCCGCATTGTTTTCGCTACAAAGGTAAGTCTTTTTTTTGGGACCGCAAAATTTATGAAGTCTTTTTACGCAAAACGGGCCTTTTATCAAATATGCTTGATGAACAAAGGGGGCGTTTAATTCTCCAAACGATAGATTCGGCCCACCCTTTTAGCACTCATCAAACTTTTCCAATCTTGCAAAGACTTTCATGCAGATAGCTCACCTCCTCGGGGGTAAAATCATGGAAAATCCGGCGCAGGGTTGTCTCGGCAATCTCAATTATCCTGCTTTTCTCTTCAATGGCCATGGGGGTACAGGAGATGAGGTTGGTGCGTCCGTCACTTGCCTCGCGCTTCACATATCCCTTGCGCTCCAGAATGTCAAGAGTGCGTTTGATGGCTGCGGCATCTTTTTTCAGAAGGGCTGATATTTGTATCTGTGAAATGGGGGCCGGAGCTTGCTGTTGCTTGCCATTTCAATTTCCTCCACAAAGGTGTGATATGTATTATAGCCGCGCAGGAGTATCTGTTTGGCACCATAGCTTACAAGACAAGTAGGAAAACCGGTGACGGCAAAAGCACGGGTGATTTTCAGATCTTCCTTGAAGTCTTTCTCTGCCGAGCCATCTTCAAGATACCTATGGAATTCCTTAAGGTCGAGACCGACTTCACTTGCAAGCTTATCCAAGACGTCAGGATGAGAAGTCTTAAGATATTCAGCAGCCGAAGCTTCTCTCATGCGGCGCAGGAAACGGTCGGCCTTCGTCCGGTCTACCATCCGGGCAGCCTTATATGCAATATTCTGGGGATATGTTGAAGGATACTCCCTTGAGAAAAGATTAAAGCCGATGCCTTTTACAGGCATTCCATGTCGACGCGATGCGTCAATCCAATGTGCTTCTATCTGCCGGTTGATCTGAGGAATATCGGCATGACCAATTCCATTGGCCGGATCCCATTTCTCTTCAATATTTTCTACGAGTCCGCCCATCACATAACGGAATTCTATCTCGTCGGGAAAGTGGGTTTCAAGCTTGCGGAACACAGGTTCCAGACTCCAGCACCAAGTGCAGAGCGGATCCGTGAAATTTGTGATTATTACTTTCTTCTTGTCCTTGTTTGATTGATTGTTTGTGTGTTTTCAGAATTAAAACACACCTTCCTTTAGAATTATTGACTAATCAATATTGTTTCTTTCTCCTCATCGGAGTGGACAGAACATTTCAAGATAAAACATTTGATGGTTTGAACACTGAATTTGAGATGCTTTTGATATATTTTGGGATAATAAGACACAAAAAGCCACCCTTTTTCAAGAGTGGCTCATTCGTTAATACGGTGATAAGCAGAGGAATATCTATAGGGAGCTGAATTTAATATTCTTCCTCGTTGAACAGAAAATCGTCTTTGGTGGGGTAGTCGGGCCAGATGTCTTCGATGGATTCGTATGTATCGCCTTCGTCTTCGATCTCCTGGAGGTTTTCGATTACTTCCATGGGTGCGCCGGAACGCATCGCATAGTCGATGAGCTCTTCTTTTGTTGCGGGCCAGGGCGCGTCTTCAATCTTCGAGGCCAGTTCAAGTGTCCAATACATAGTGTTGATATTTTATCGTTACTGAAAAGGTTTGCAAAATTAATGATTTTATTTCTACTAACAACTTTTCTCCCAAAATATTTCATTCGGGCTGTCTGAAATGTTGTTAATGGCTCTTGCCAGCACGAAGAGATAGTCGCTAAGCCTGTTTACGAATTCCAAAACCGCCGGGTCGATGGCCTGTGGAGGATTTTCCTGTGCGAGCTCTCCGGCCAGGGCGATGATACGGCGTTCGGCACGGCGAGCGACGCTGCGGGCTATATGTGTCTTGGCGCTTAGGGGCGTACCGCCCGGAAGTATAAAGCGGTTGTGACGGGGCAGGCGTTCGTCAAGGATGTCGATTGCTGTTTCAAGGTCCCTAACCCGCGCGGGGTTGAGCGGCGCAGGCTGCCATTTGCTCTCGGGTTCGGTGGCCAGAATGGCGCCAAGATCGAAGAGCGTGTTCATGGCCATCAGCAGAGTGTCCGGAGCTTCCGGGGGAAGCTGTGCGGGATATGCGGCAATCAGTCCGAGCCAAGAATTGAGCTCGTCCACGGTGCCGTATGCTTCAAGGCGAGGCGAGGTTTTCGACACGCGTGTACCCCCGACGAGGGATGTCGTGCCTTTGTCGCCAGCGCGTGTGTAGACGTTACTTTTCATGATATTATTCTTTAAAAGCCTTGTGTATAAGCTGGCCAAGCCACAGAACGGCTGACGTAGTTCCAATGATTATCAGCCAGTTAGACCACGAGAGAGGCGTTACGCTGAAAAGCGGCCCTCCAATGCTTACGATGGCGATTTGGCCGAAAAGGATTATGGCGGCTATGAGGAGAAATCCTCCGCAATCCTTGAAGTGGAAGGCACTGCGACCGCTTCGGAATGCTTTGACGTTGAACATGTTCCAGAACTGGAGAAATACGAACACCGTGAAGAATATGGAGAGCTGGTTGAGCGAGAGTTCGTGATCGGCCACAAGCGGCATGCGGCCGAACTGCGCGAGATTGTCAAGCGCAGTGTGCTGGAGGTAGTAAAGCAGTCCCAGAAGCAACAGGAAAAACACCAATCCCACTCCGATGATATGGCGCCACATGGGTCCGTCGATGATGAAGGCCGTGCGGCTGCGGGGCTTGTCGCGCATCACGTCCTCGGAAGGAGGCAGCGAGGCGAGTGCGATTGCCGCGAAGGTGTCCATGATAAGATTGACCCACAGCATCTGCGTGACTGTCAGTGGTGACTGGGTGCCCATAAACGCTCCTGTCAGCACAATAAGCGAGGCCACGACATTGACGGTCATCTGGAAAAGAATGAAACGCTGGATGTTGCGGTAGAGCGAGCGTCCCCACATCACGGCGCGTCCGATGGAAGTAAACGAGTTGTCGATGATAGTTATGTCCGATGCTTCCTTGGCCACCGATGTGCCATCGCCCATCGAGAGGCCGACCTGGGCAGCCTTGAGGGCAGGGGCGTCGTTGGTGCCGTCGCCGGTAACGGCCACAACCTCGCCTCGGGCCTGAAGGGCTTCCACCAGGCGTTTTTTGTCCATCGGGCGAGCTCGTGCGATGATTTTAAGGGCCCCCACCCTCTCGGGGAGCTCTGCGTCCGTGAGCGAGGCAAACTCGCTTCCCGTGATTATGTTGGCATCACCATCCACTGCGTCGTCCCACAGACCTATCCTGCGGGCGATTTCCTTGGCTGTACCCGTAGTATCGCCTGTAACTATCTTGATGGCGATGCCGGCCTCACGGACCTCACGAACCGCATCCGGCACATCGGGACGGACGGGATCGGAGATGGCTACAAAACCGAGGAAGGTAAGTCCGTCAGGGATTCTATCGGTCGGAAGGTCGACAGGAACATCGCCCTCGAAAATACGGTAAGCAAAACCCAGAGTACGCATTGCCTGCTGCTGATAGCCGAGCAATGCGGCATCGATTTCCTTGCGGGTGAGGCCGGCCGTGTCGGAGCACATGTCGAACACAATTTCCGGCGCACCTTTTACGTACAACACCGTCGGGCCCGAGGCGGAGCGCACGAGGGTGGCCATGAACTTGCGCTCGGTGGAAAATGGGATTTCTCCAATTATATTTGCTCCGTCGCGCAGCTCCTGATAGTCGGCTCCGCGGCTATGCAACCAAAGCAGCAGTGCTCCCTCGGTGGGATTGCCCAGCACTTTGGGCTTCTCGCCCGGGGGCATCTCTTCGAGGCGAGCCGTTGAATTGACTGCTATGCCTTCTTCGAGCACAAGCGCCGGGGGATTGCCGAAGAAGTTAGCTTCAGCCACCTGCATACGGTTCTGTGTGAGGGTGCCGGTCTTGTCGGTGCAGATTACGGTTGTGGCGCCCATGGTTTCGCATGCGTGGAGTTTGCGGACGAGGTTGTTCGAGCGCAACATCCGTCGCATCGAGTAGGCCAAAGACAGTGTCACAGCCATTGGGAGTCCCTCGGGGATAGAAACGACCATAAGCGTGACGGCGATCATGACCGTTTGCAGCAGGTAGGCCGTGAGGTCCATCCAATCCAGCGGGGAGCCGTGTCCGTCGGCGAAATATACAATCAGTCGGCCAACGATGATAAGTGCAGCGCATCCGTAAGCGACGCGTGTGATAAGCGTGGCCAGGCGCGCGAGCTGCATGTCGAGCGGAGTCTTCACCGAGCTGTCAATCTGGGCCGCCACAAATACCTTGCCATTCTCCGTGGAATCGCCCACTGCCATGACTTCCATCAGGCCATGGCCTTCCATGACTTTAGTGCCACGCATGACATGGTCGGAGGGGAAGGTTGCCTCGCTGTCGAAGTTTGCCGGATCTGTAGTTTTTGTTGCCACGGGTTCGCCCGTGAGCGAGGATTCGTCCACAGAAAGGCTTACGGATTCGAGCAGCCGGCCATCGGCGGGAATATCGTCGCCCGTGTTGAGAATGACTATATCTCCGACCACAACGTCCTTTTTGGGAATTTCAGAGACCGCTCCGTCGCGGATTACCTGCACAGGCTCATCATCATTCACGCGGTTGAGAAGCTCGAACTCGCGTCCGGCTTTTTCTTCAAAGAAGAAGGCGAGCCCGGTGGCGAGGAATATGGCGACAAATATTCCGATCGGCTCGAAAAACACCTGCATACCGTCGTGGAGAGCATAATATTCATAGCATGAAATACCGATCGACAGAACACCGGCAACCATCAGGATAAGTATCAGAGGGTCCTTGAATTTTCCGATGAAGACTTTCCAAAGAGGGGTCTTTGCGGGGGGCGTTATCAGGTTGGAGCCGTTGAGCCGGCGACTCTCCTCCACCTGCGCGGCACTAAGGCCCGGATATGAATGTTTGATATTGGACATTGCTATGTTGGATAAAGCGTGCAAAGTTACGAAAAATGTGCGTATCAGGCAAGATCCTTCATAGAAAGGGGGTAGGACTTTAAAATTGCTAAATGACGGATGCTCGACAAAATAATTTCGGGGATTAAGGAAGAATGATTAAATTTGCAGACGATTATGACACACATCACATCCGAAATAGACCCGAGCTCGCATTGCCGACTGTTGCTGCATCTGGATAGGCGCGAATTCACTGCGGCTATCGTCTCTACGGTGAGGGACTCCTCGCTGCGCGTGCTCCGTATCCCGTTGCCGGATGGCCCCACGGAGAGCGCTCTTGAAGAAGCGGTTTACAGCAATCCCCGCCTGCTGGCCGACTATCGCAGTGTAGATCTCGTGGTGCGGACGCCCCATTTCATGCTGCTTCCCGGCGAAATGGAGGCGAAGGATGTGGATAGCCTTGCCTGCGAGTTCGTTTTCGATGGAACTGACGGTGTGGTTTTCTCGGATGATATAGTCCTCGGGGGGAATGAGCGTGTGAAAAACGTATGGGCCGTTGAGGAGCGGGCGGCCATTAATTTCCTGATGCGTACCTTCAACGCCCCTTCGATTCATCACCACCTTACGCCGATGCTCAAGTACTTCGGCCGTCGGAATGTACTTGGAAACTCCGGGAAGCTTTACGTGAATATTCACTCAGCTTCGGATGGAGGCGAGCGCGGGGAGCTGGACTTATTGAGTTTCGGTCTCGGGGGCAGGCTCGAGTTTGCCAATACGATACCTTTCGAGACCCCCGATGATGCTCAATATTATATTCTTGCTGCAGCGAGAGCTTCCGGTCTGAACGTCGGCAGCGACGAAATATTGCTTGGGGGAGACCGCCGTCTGCGAGCAGCGCTTCTGACCGGGCTGCGACAATTTGCCTCATATGTCATGCCCCAGATATTCCCTTCCGAGGGCTTGCGTCAGGGCGCGGAGGCTCCCGAAATTCCATTCTCATTAATCCTGATGCCTATATGCGAATAATCAGCGGAAAATACGGACGCCGTCGTTTCAGCGTCCCCACCAATATCACGGCGCGCCCAACCACGGACTTTGCGCGCGAGAATCTCTTCAACGTCCTGGACAACATCATAGACTTCGAGGGCTTGCGTGCCCTGGACCTTTTTGCCGGGACGGGCGCCATATCCTTTGAGCTACTATCGCGTGGGTGTGCTTCAGTGACGGCAGTAGAAAAGGCCCCGACACAGCAGCGCTTTATTTTGAAAGTAGCCGCGGAGCTGGGCGATGAGAATCTCTCCCTGATCAAAGGCGATGTGTTGCGCTATATCGCCTCGGCGCCGAGCTCGTTTGACTTCATTTTTGCAGATCCCCCTTACGATATGCCGGGATTTGAGGAGATACCCGGGCGCATTCTCGGCTCGGCCCTTGTAAAGCCGGGAACAGTGGTCGTGGTGGAACATTCGAAGAAGCACAATTTCAGCACACTTTCCGGCTTCCGCGAGCAAAGAGTCTACGGGTCGGTGAACTTCTCCATATTCGAAGTTCCGGATTAAGAATAAGCTTCGGTTTAAGCATGCCCATGGCAATATAAATTTAGTAAAAATGGAGACACGTTGCGGGATTGTTTTTGTGCATGGGATTGTGGGGAATAATCATATTTTTGATTTTCTCGTTCGACATGTGCCTGAGCATGTTGAGGTAAGGTGCGTTTCGCTGAAGGGGCATGGCGGAGACGCGCTGGCTTTCTCGCGAGCCTCGATGAGGCAATGGAAGGCGCAGGTTGAGGAGGCCGTGGCCGATTTGAGCACGCGCTGTGACAGAGTGTGGGGAGCGGGCCATTCGATGGGCTGTCTCTTACTGCTGTCGACTGCTGCGCACCGCCGCTTCGCGGGCCTATTTCTCATGAATCCACCATTGGCGGTTGTGCCCCGGTTCGCAATGCTCGCCAACGCTTTAAAAGTAGCAACCGGCCGAATCGGGAAGGATCCTGTGGCGCAAGCCGCCAAGGATGCATATGGAATATCGGTTGATTTCAACCCCTTTCATTATTATGGCTGGCCCGTGCGCTATCTCGAGCTATTTCGGGAGATCAGGCGAATCAGAAAGTTTATTCTCGACAAGGTGAAGTGTCCCGTAGTGGCTTTCCTTTCGAACAAAGATGAAATGGTCTCTCTCGCCTCGGAGCCAATTTTGTGCGAACTGCCCCACGTGACCGTTCGAAGGTTGCCCGAGTCGACACACTATTTTTATTCGTCCGCGGACCGCGACATGTTGGTGGAGGAGTTCAGGATATTCTGCGAGCGCTGAGGCCTCCTACCGTCGGCGAGTGCGAGCCGAAGCGAGTGAACATCAGTGGTCGGGCGAGTGTTCTGCTATTATGAAAGATACGCAGAACAGGTATAGTTTTCCGCTTACGCCCGAGGGGGTCGAGGCCTTCCTCGCCGGACCTTTCGTCGAGGGTATAGGGCCGGCTTATGCCCGACGTCTTGTCGAGCGGTTCGGCACGGATGCTATGCGTGTTCTGCGCGATGATCCTGCTCTGGCAGAGAGTGTGCCCGGACTTGGGGAAGCTCGCGTGGCCATGGCTTCGAAAAGCCTGCACGAACTACCCGCTCCGGAAGATCTGCTGGCCTTTCTGTCGGGCTGCGGCCCGGGCGAAAGCCACATAGAACGAATTATCGGAAAGTACCGACGCCGCGCTGCGGAAGTGATCGCCAGGGATCCTTATGACATGGTGGAGAATGTGTGGCAGCTTTCTTTCCATACAGCCGACAAGATTGGCCAAGCACTCGGGATAGCCAATGACGACCCGCGGCGATTGCGCGGCGCGCTGCTCACGGCCGTAAAACATTTTGCAGAAGAAGGCCATCTGTTTGCCACACCCGAAGAAGCACTCGCGGAGGCTGCCCGGATTTCGGGTGCGCCAGTCGAAGCTCTCCGGCCGCAGATAGAAGCGCTTGTTGCAGAAGGGCGACTCGTGGAGAGTCGCGGGGGCCTTTACCTGCCTGTATATTACAAGGCCGAAAAGGAGGGCGCTCTAAAGCTCCTTGAGCTGGCGTGGCAAAAGGTTGCACCTGTACCTCAGGATGACATCCCGAACAGGGACGCATTCGGACACAGCTACTCACGGGCGCAGCGGAAGGCGATAGAGATGATCCTATCGTCGCCTGTAGC
Organism: uncultured Bacteroides sp.; assembly: GCA_964493495.1. Lineage (GTDB taxonomy): Bacteria > Bacteroidota > Bacteroidia > Bacteroidales > Muribaculaceae > CAG-873. The sequence goes on along the minus strand of CAZBNM010000050.1, from coordinate 9,818 downwards.
TGTTCTGACGGGAGGTCCCGGATCGGGTAAAACGACGATTCTAAGGGCGGTTATAGAGGCGTTTCACGCAGCCGGAATGAAGACCGTGCTGGCTGCTCCAACAGGGCGTGCGGCAAAGCGCATGTCGGCTCTTACAGGCACCGAAGCCTCCACGATCCACCGCCTTCTCGGGTATCGTCCCGGAGAGGGCTATCATGTGCGGCATCTGGATGCTGATGTTCTCATCATAGACGAGAGCTCGATGCTTGAGCAGGTATTGTTCAACCATCTTCTTCAGGCGCTGCGTCCACACTCGAGACTTGTCCTGGTCGGAGATGTGGATCAGCTTCCGGCCATCGGCGCGGGCGATGTGTTGCGAGATCTTATCGAATCGCATGCAGTGCCCGTGGCGCGGCTTAGCGAGAATTTCAGGCAGGCGGACGGGAGCATGATAGCAGCTGCTGCGCGAAGCATAAACGAAGGAAAAGTGCCTGAAGTGCGCGAACACTCCGATTTCGAAATAATATACGAGCCATCGGCGGCACGGATCCGCGAGCGGGTGCTTGCGCTCGTGGCCAGGGGGATTCCGGAAAGCCGGGGAATCAGTCCGGTGGAGATCCGCGTGGTGACGCCACAGCAGATAGGCCCTCTTGGAGCGCGAAGGCTTAACGATGAATTGCGCGAGCGGATTAATCCCTCGGGGCCTGAACTACACCGCGGGAGCACTGTTTTCCGCCTTGGCGATCCGGTGCTCCAGAAGACAAACTCGCGTGAGCGTGGAGTCTATAATGGCGAGACGGGCCGAATCGTGGCCGTGGACGAAGAGGGGCAAACACTTGAGGTGGAATTCGACGACGGACGCCGTTCAAGCTATCAGCGAAGCGAGCTTGGCGAACTGGCTCCGGCGTATGCCACCACCGTGCACAAGCTTCAAGGCTCGGAGGTGGAGTATATGGTCTTCCCGCTTACGATGGCCCACAAGCCTATGCTCTACCGCAATCTGCTCTATACGGGCGTAAGCCGTGCGGAGCGGCTGTGTGTGCTTGTCACGGAACCGGGAGCATTGGAACAGGCGGTGGCGACATTGCCGGCCGTGAAACGCAACTCTAATTTCAAGCACAGACTGCGAAAGAAATAGGTAGGCATCGGGGGGAAGGATTAAGCACCGGATGTTAAGGCAATGGAGAGCGAGCGTTAAAGATGTTAAAGATCGCTAAATAACCAAGACGAACACTAATCCCTCCCAAAGTTCTGATTTTTAGGTTTTTACAAATGAAAGGGGGATAAATTTAGCCTTTATACGAATATCAATGTAAATTTTTAAGAATCATCCTTTTGCACCTAAAATTAAAGGCTTATACTTCTTTTTCAAGCGTATATCATGGCATAGTGCGGACTACTTTGATTGTCAGCAATAATTTCATATCTTTGTATTTCATTAATAAGCCTACACATACAATTACTTTCACCGCGAGTCAATAACCAGTCTTAATTCTTACACAAGAGACACTTTGCAATGAGACTAATATCGATTATTCTCACGATAATGACATCCCTGACCGTTTTCGGCCTTAATTGTGCCGACACGGTGAGTGTGCATTTTCGTGTGGGTCATCGATATTATGACCCCTCATTGGGCGATAACCGGGAGGTGATGGACAGTTTCGTAAAGAGCGTTCGCGAAGCTGTTGAGGCCGGCACAGTAGAGCGAATTACGGTGTACGGCTATGCTTCGCCCGAAGGTCAAGTCCGGGCAAACGAACGGCTTGCGCGCAAGCGCTGCGACACAATAGCCCGCTATATCGCGGACCACACGGGCGTGGACAGCACCCTGATCGAGGAGCGGGCGATGCCTATCTGGAACGACCGGCTTCGGCGCCTTGTGGCCGAGAGCACTGCGCTCCCCGGGCGGGATAAAGTGCTGGACATCCTGGACAATACGCCGGTGAAAGTGTTTGACGCGCAGGGACGCCTGATCGACTCGCGCAAGAAGCAGCTTATGGACCTCAACGGAGGGCGCACGTGGCGATGGATGTATGTCCATATTTTCCCCGATGTGCGCAATGCCGTTGCCATCTCGCTTTACTGCCGCCCCACCCCGTCCAATAAAGTTGTCGACAATACGGAATCCGCGGTTGACAACGCCGGAGCACTTGCGCCGGAGGCTCTTTCCCCGGCTTTGCCAGAAAGCACCGCCGACACAGTAGAGAGCAATCTCCCAGAACCCGAGGGGACGGATACGGATAATGTGCGGGAATGTGCCGGTGAATGCGCGGACACGCCCGACTCCGAACACGGCAGCCCTGCAATCGAACACGCCCCCTTCCACCGCCTGGCGCTGAAGACCAACGCGCTCTACTACGCTGCACTTCTCCCCAATCTTGAGCTCGAGTGGCTCATAAACGAACACTGGTCCGTGGCCGTGGAAGGCAATTTTGCATGCTGGGGCAGCTACAAGAAGGAGCGGAGCTACCGTCTGGCCATCTTCGATGCCGAAGGGCGCCGCTGGTTCAAGACCCGCGGCCCATGGCATGGGATGTACGCAGGCGTCATAGCCGGAGGCGGCTACTATGACATTGAGAAAGGTACGCCGGGTCATTACGGCTGGGGCGTAATGACCGGACTGTCGTTCGGCTATATGTGGCCCATCGGGCGCAGGCTTTCGCTTGAGGCCGAGATTGGCGCAGGCTATATGTTTACGCGCTACAAGGACTACCGGCCGTACGAGGGACACCACGTGTATCTCGCAACAAAAGAACTTAACTACTTCGGCCCGATAAAGCTGAAATTCTCTATAGTATGGCGCTTTTTCGACAGTAACAAACCCAAGCAAGGAGGGCCTGCTCTATGAGAAAGTGCAGAGACTACATCGCGGCCGCGTTGCTGGGCCTGTTGCCGCTGACATTCGGGTCGTGCCGTCAGGAGCTTTGCTATGATCACTTCCCCACGATCGACATGAGCCTCACCTGGGAGCAGGAGTGGGAGCGCGATTACGGCGCCCACCATTCGGAAACCTGGGATGCGGCTTATCACGGAAAGAAATACACCGACCTCAAGCCCGCGAAGCCGGAGTGGGTGAACATGATCCGCTACTACGACGATGGCAGGTATCACGAGCATTACCTCAACTCTATCGACGGCGAAAGATTCCAGATGGAGGATAACCGCGACTTCGGAATGCTGCTATACAATGGCGACACGGAGTATATCATCCTCAGCGACGTAGCCTCCGTAAGCGATGCGCGCGCCACGGCCACGACACGCTCGCGCACCTCGATCGGAAATGTTATCGAGCGCCATCCCACATCGCGAATCACCAACCCGCCGGACGTGCTCTATTCGACGTATATCGACCGTGTGCCGACGGTGTCGAATCATGAGGTGAAACCGCTGACTGCGAAGATGCAGCCGCTGGTATTCACCTACGTGGTGCACTACGAATTTGACTACGGCATCGAGCGTGTGGCTCTGGCCCGCGGAGCCCTCGGGGGTATGGCCGAGTCGGTATATCTCCGGACGGGCACAACCTCGGACGCTACATCCATCATACTTTTCGACTGCGGAATCAAGGCTAAAGAATGTTATGCGGAGGTGCACTCCTTCGGCATTCCGGGCTTTCCGGACGAATACTACGGGCGCACGGCCGCGCCTCCTGAAGGACGGCAATATACTCTCAACCTCGAGGTGAAACTGCTGAGCGGCAATACGGTAGAGTTTAACTTCGATGTATCGGACCAGATAGCCAAGCAGCCCCGCGGCGGCGTGATAACGGTAACGGGCCTTCACATCGATGCCGATCAGCAGGTTTTTGGCGGCCCCTTCGATGTGGGCCTGACGGACTGGGACGATGACGGAGAGGTGATCGAGCTTCCGGTGAACGGCGGGACCTACGACCAGTAGACCAAGCAAGCAATCCGAAACAAAACCAAAAAAGAAAACAACAATCAATTCAAACTAAATCATCCAATCAATTAACCACTAACCATTTAATCACATGAAAAAGAGTCTCTTTTTCCTTGCAGCCGGCGCGGTAGCGCTCACTGCTTGCACTTCCGAGGAAGTGATTGACGATGTAGTTAAGAAGCAGAACGCCATCACGTTCGAAAACGTAGTGGACAAGCTCTCTCGTGCCGATGTCGAGGATCTGACTGCCACGGACCTGACGCACTTCAGCGTGTTCGGCTACTACATCACGCCTAACGAAGACGGCACGGTGAACGAAAGTTCGACGACGGCGATTCCCGTGTTTGATAACGTTCTGGTGACGCGTAACGACTACAACACGTGGAGCTATGCAGGGGATCTCCGCTACTGGGTGCCCGGTGGCCGCTACTTCTTCTACGCCTACAGCTGCGGCAACACCAACAAGCTTCAGGCTGACGGCGCTTACGGCACCTTCGAATTTGACATGGCCACCGGCAAGACCAACACCGAGCGTGCACTCATGATCAAGGACTATCTCTGCGACAACACGCACCAGCACGATCTGATCTACGCCTCCAACACCGGCGCAGACGCTGAGGCAGGCAAGATCGGTTCGGGTATCATCGCAGGCCCCGCAGGGAGCAACCAGACGGTTGACCTGAAGTTCAAGCACATCCTGTCGAAGATTACAGCTGCCTTCTCCAGCAAGTTCCCCGATGGCTACACCGTTGAGGTAAGCAACGTATCCGTACAGGGTATCTACAACAAGGGTACTTACAATCCTAACGCGGCCCAGGGCTGGCAGGATCAGAGCAAATCCGCAAGCTTCCCCTACGTTGATCTCTACAAGACTTCCGACTCTGACCTCACTCCCATGGAGATCATCAACGAGAAGGACACGGACGGCAATCAGATCTACAAGTCGACCAATTCGGCCTATGTAATGCCCCGCGCCTACAATCAGGAAGACTCGAATGTGAGCATCGTGTTCAACGTTAAGGTTCTGAACAAAGAGCAGGCTGTGCTGAATCAGCTGATGACCGCCTCGTTCAAGCCCACCTGGCAGGCAGGCTACAAGTACACCTACAAGATCGAGCTCAGCGGTAGCGCCGCCGGTCTTCAGGCTATCGCATTCCTCGTAGTAACCGACGGCGAAGGCAATCTGGGCTGGAACGATGGCTCGAGCAACGATCCCATCAAGGTGGACGGCAGCAACAATTAATCTGCCCTCGCAGACTCTCCAACAGCGCCGGCCGCCGGCGGCCGGCGCTGTTTTAAACCAATCGAAATGCTGAAAAAAACGCAACATAGCCTTATCTTAATTACGCTGTCATTGCTGATGGCGGCATGCGATTCGCCCGCACAGGAAGAACCCATGGCGGACGGGGGCACGATGGAGTTTGACGTCGCCTCTCTCTCGCGTGCACAATCCACTACGATACAAACGATAACACAAGCACCTTTTGCCATCTTCGGCGACATGGCATTTGCCACCAAGACGGTGGTATTCGACGGTTCGCCGGTAACTTACAACGAGACTGCAAACGGCTGGACCTACGGTGAGGACCAATACTGGTTTCCCAAACACGAACATTCGTTCGTTGCGCTCCATCCTTACAACTCGCCCCTTATCTCGGACTACATTTATTCTGACAGCAAGTTAGAATTCACATATAACTACCCCGACAATTACTCGGATGCCATCGATGCGCTGATCGCGACCCATCGGCGCAAGATTGGCGAAGAAAAGACGGACAACAGCGGCGTGGTGCGCTTCAGTTTCGCTCACATCCTCACGAACGTGAACGTGCTTGTAACCTACAAAGGGCCATCGACGGGCCCCGAGCACATCACGGTAGATGACGTGACGTTCAAAAACATACCGTTAAAGGCAAGCTACTCAATCACGCCGGCTCCCCTGACCGGCGTGAGCAACTCGACATACGACTGGACAAACGAAGAATCGACGTTCGAGGGCTGGCGAGTCGATCAACGCGGCGAGCTGAAGATCGAGTTTCCCCAGTCAGGTCCGAAGGTCCGTATGATTGAGGCCAACAAGGCTCCGGAGCTGCTTTTTACGGATAGCGACGCACTGCTATTGCTCCCCAATCCGGACAAATCGGAACTCCCGACCGAGCTGATGATGACCTACACTACCTCCACGGGCGAAACATCGATCGTCGGAGCCACCATTCCAAGCGGATGGCATCCGGGCACGGGTCTGACACTGTCGTTGAAAATCGACAACGGCACTGTGCAATTCAGCATCGAGGTGACCGACTGGAAACCCACCACACCTATTGATACAACCGTACCGCGAAAATAATACCGACCGGAAATGAAACTCACTATAAAATCCACCTACTTTTTTATCGGACTGGGCCTGATGTTTTCCGCCTGCTCTCAGGAAGACATACCCGGAGGCCCGGATCGGGAAAACAACAGGATCGAATTCAGCACGACGCTTCCTGAGCTTACGAGCCGCGCTGAGGTCATCACGAAGGACAATCTGCGCTATTTCTATGTGACAGCCTTTGACATGGCTGACCAGACACTTATGTCCGGCATGGTCATGCAGCCGCTTTTCGCCAATGAAAGGGTCGATATAGTACCGGGCAAGAATTCCTATACATCGCCCTACTGCTGCTGGCCCGATGCAGGCAAAGAAAGCCATGAGGTGTCGTTTTTCGGCTTCTATCCGAGTGAGTATGAAGTGGAAGGAGCTGAACTGGAGAACGAATCCTCGAACAATTCCATAAGCTACTCGCTGAAGGGATTCCGCGTAGCCGAGGATATTGCCGATCAGCTGGATTTTGTCACAGCTTACGGCACGGGCAATATGGCAGCCCATCTCTTCTCAGGGGTAGAACTGAGCTTTGCCCATCAGCTGAGCCGCATTGAAATCAAAGCTTATGGCGAACACAAGAGCTGCGACATAGAAATTGCCGGCGTGCGCATCGGTGGCACCGGCGTGAAGGGAACTTTTGATTTCAAACCCATTGAGGGTGGAGGCGAATGGTCCGGAACTCCGGAACGCGACATTGTCGAGTATATATACCGCAAAGGCGATCGAATCATGACCTTCGGCAGGAATCATCCTGTCGATTCTATCGATGCCTTCTCGATAATGGGCAAGCGGCTTGAAGACGGAAATGAAAACTGCGCCATGCTCATCCCTTCGGCCTACGACTTGTGGAATCATGCAGGCGACCCTCGTAATACCGCCAACAAAATGTATATCAGCGTATTGGTCAGAATCACCGATGCCACTCCCACAGCCGGACAAAATCCGGCGGAGAAACAGCGCTACCCCTATCGCGACCTTTCGCATGGTGTGAAGGCGCTCGAGATCCCAAGAGAGTATTTTGCCGTGAAAAAGGCAAGCGACGAGGTGTCCATCCGTCTTTACAAACGGGGAGATGTCTATGACAAAGACGATACCAAATACTACAGGGACTCCGAATGTACAAAAGAGTATCCCGTGCCATCGGATGAAGAAGTCAGGGAATTCGGATGGGCGTCAGTGCCTGTGGCAGGCAACTGGAAGGCCGGATATATCTACACCTATACGCTCGATTATACATTGGGCTGCGGCGTTCATGACCCGGCGGTGACAACCGCGACCCCCGGAGCCGGCGACCCTGTGATAAGCGACCGCGTGGGAATCACATATTCGGTCAAAGAGTGGAAAGTGGGCGGAGGAAGTGATTTCGTCGTTCCCGGATCATAAATAATATGCAAGGCAATGAAACGAATCAATCATATCCTCTCCATAGGCCTGTTGACATCGTTTATGCTGTCGTCCTGCACTTCGGAAGAAGACATCCCGATCATGAAGGGCGATGAGATCTCATTTGTGGCCGACTTTCCCGGAGTGTCGTCGCGCACCAATTATGATATCGCCAACAAGCTTCTCGATGCCGGCTTCACTGTCACGGCATACTGCCCTGAGAACGCTCCCGGCGCCGATGGCATTCTCGACTACCACTGCCGGGATGCTCAGGTAGAGCTGCAGCCCGATGGTCTTTTCAGAGGGGATGGGTGCAGATGGGCATCGAACGAAAAAACGATGTCCCGCAGTCTGAAATTCTTCCTCTTCCACCCCTCCCGTGCAGCCATGAAGGACAGTGCCGGCGTGGGCAATGAGTGCTTCGAGTATGTCAACGGCACAGTAAAAGATGCCTCCGGTGTTCACTACGATCTCCGTCTGTCGCACTTCCGTGTGGCCCGCAACATAGCCAAACAGGTTGACTTCGTCACCGCAATCGGCGAAGGCAACAAGATCGAGCATCTTTACAGCGGCATCAAGGTCAGGTTCGAGCATCAGCTCTGCGGTGTCGAAGTCGCCGCATGGGGCAACAACTCGCTCTACGACATCGAGGTTGCCGGCTGGCGCGTTGGCGGCATTGTCGTGGATGCTGACTTCAGCCTCTCTACCGAGATGACGAATCCCGGACAGAATGAAAACACAATCGGCGAGTGGTTTATCAATAATGACGACTCTCACCGCGGATATGTGGACTATGTCTTCGCCCCAAAAGATAAAGTTGTGCGCATCAACATCGCCGAGCACAATACCAAAGAGACTGCCGTCTCGCTCCTGGGCGGTGGCGGCAAAGCCATGGTCATCCCCCAGAAGCAAGACATGTGGGACCACACCACCGACAAGACCACTACTCCCAAAGGCATGTATTTCAGCGCTCTGGTGCGCGTAACCCAGCACGACGGCGACCAGCATCGCATCTACCCGTCCACGGACCCCGAGTCACAGGACGACATCGTGTTCCTCTCAGTGCGCAAGTCCGACGGCACCGTCATGAAGCGCCTCGACAAATACGGGAATGTATACGGCACCTCCACCAAGTACAATATCCCCGACACCGAGGAAATCCGCCATTACGGCTGGGCTGCCGCTCCGGCAAGGGTTGACTGGAAGGCCGGCTATACATATTCCTACGTTCTCGATTATTCAAACGGCGTGGGTGTCCACGACCCCTACGACCCCAATCCGGGAGGCCCCATGATAGATTGGGGCGGCGTAGAGGTGACTACAACCACCGGCCAATGGGGCACAGGTGGCGCTATCGGTAACGGTAGCTGGGGCGCAAACACTAACCAATCCGGCCCTGACGGCACAGTATGGTGGAAGTGACCCCCTTTCCCACCGAACCATCCAAACATATAAAGCAATATCACAATGCACAAGATATCAACACATATATTTCGTTACAAATGGGCAGGAATTCTTTTCCTGCTGTTGGCGTTGACGGGCTGCGCTGATGAATTGGTTTATCCTAATGCCACTGTATGTGACGACCCTGGCCGCGAGGTTATGATGCCCCTGAATATTAACGTGGAAGGGATAGTCACATTAAACTCCGCGACCCGCAGTGATGGCGATGACGATGATTTCTATCCGACTGTAGAGGATCCCGATCCCACCATTTCCGAAGACGAGTCGCGCCTGCATGACTTTTGGCTCCTGCAGTACAACGCCGCTGGAAACAGGGTGGGCATGCCTTATTATCAGGAATACTCCGGCTCCGGAGACAAGCCCGTCGTGCCTATTCTGATCCCCACCAAGCCCGGCAGCGTCTTCACCACTGTGCTGGTGGCCAACACCGGCGATTCCGCTCTGTTCACCGACGCAAACTCGGCAACGGTAAGAAAAGTCAAGAATGTGCACAAACCCATGAAGAACGCCGACGACGTGTGGGTCATCATTGACGGCAAGAAGCATCTGCCGATGAGCGGCAAACTTGACGTAGATTACAAAACGCTGTCATTAAGCGCTCATCTTCGCCCCAATGTGGCTAAGCTCCACCTCTACTTCAAGCTGATGAAGACGACTGACGGCGAGGGAGATGCCGGCGGCGGCAATAGCTGGGATAGAAAGCGCAAGACCCTTGCTGTGA
>CAZBNM010000049.1:2385-18204 GCA_964493495.1 uncultured Bacteroides sp. | reverse complement strand
GAACGCCACATTCGTAGCCGCTACGCAGAAGGTGCTCGATGCCGCTATGGCAGCGAAGGCCAAGACTATCGATGAAGTTAAGGCCCTCACCGTCGACGGCCTCACGATCGCTGATTTCATCACCGAGGAGTCCGGCAAGACCGGCGAGAAGGTTGAACTCAGCGTATACGAGTGCCTCGAAGCTCCTTCCACCGCTTCCTACAACCACCTCGGCAACAAGCTCTCGACTATCGTAGGCTTCAACCTCGAAGGCGTGGACGAGCAGGTTGCTAAGGATGTGGCCATGCAGGTTGCATCGATGAATCCCGTGGCAGTAGCCCGCGAGGATGTGCCCGCACACATCATCGAGAGCGAGCGCTCCGTGGCTATCGAAAAGACCAAGGAAGAGCAGATCCGCAAGGCTGCTGAAGCAGCCCTGAAGAAGGCAGGTCTGAACCCCAATCACTTTGATTCCGAGGATCACATCCTGTCCAACATCACAAAGGGCTGGATCACCGAGGAGGATGCAGAGCGCGGCCGCAAGATCATGGCCGAGGCCGCAGCCGCCAAGGCAGCCAACATGCCCGCCCAGATGATCGAGAACATCGCTACGGGCCGTGTGAACAAGTACTTCAAGGAAAACTGCCTGCTCGAGCAGGAGTTCATCAAGGATGCCACCCTCACTATCGGTGCATATCTTGAAAAGGCTCAGAAAGGCCTCGTGGCTGTTTCCTTCAAGCGCGTGAACCTCAACAAGGATTAATCTAATCCCTGCATACAGCACCGCACCCCTCGGAGCCGATGGTCCGGGGGGTGCATTTTTTCGCTTCATACGGAAACGCAAGAGGGGCAATTTATCAGTTATCAATCTGCCGTGGTGAAGATTTGACGGGCCATCAGCAATGGCCTCCGGCGTCCGAAACAGAGGCTTTCCACATGGCGGTTAAGGCACACGATATCATGCATTGCCAAGGTCATAACCACGGCCATGAGGAAAACCACAATTCCTATTCCATCGGCGTGGATTGTATCGGCAGGATCAAAAGCGCTGAATAGAATAAGAAAGGTGAGCTCCTGCATGATATACAGCGGGAGCGAACGCGCGCTCAGATAGTATGCTGTTTTTCCCGGAAGCGAATCGAGGGAGAAGAACGGTGCCAGAATCCGGAATATGCCGTAAAGGAAAATGATGCCGCAAATCGGAGCCACGATTCTACATGCGAGTTTAACGACGCGTACGGGCATGGTTTCCGGCGATTCCAGAGCTATATAGTAGCCGATAATGAAAATGATTGCCGATGCGATAATTGCGGTGTGGGATTGGAGTCGTGATGCGAGATGCTCGGGAAACATTCCGGCCAGTATTCCGAATACGAAAAACAGATTGCCATGCAGAGCTTGTCGCCAGTGAAAGTAGCCGTACAGCGGGATGTCGTGATAGAGCGTAAGCAGAATTGTGGTGGCAGAAGCAAACAGAATCAGGCTTGCGGCCTTGCCGGGCCGGGAAAGTTTATGGATGATAATGCTTAGGAGGCTAGTAACGACAATTATATCAAACAGCGCGACCAGGAAATAGAAACGGGTGTTGAAGTGGAGGAGTAGCTCCACACCTTCGGAAAACGATGGAATAAGGGTAAGGATAAGGGCCGGCACAATAAGCTGCCTGAACCGTCGGCCAATGATTACTCCCGCTGATCGAAGGGAGTCGATACGTTCTAACAAGGGGTAGAAAAGCATTCCTGCCACGAAATAAAACGCCGGAACATCTGCTATAATCAGGGAGTTTATAATTGGGCCGTGGGCGTGGAGGCTGTCCTCAGGGAAGCGAATAAGCGTATGTATGTATATCACGCCTAAGGCCAGGAAGGCTTTAAGAGCATCCAGGGAGAGATCGCGCCCCGAAGGAATAGGGGCCTTAGGAGAGGAGATGGTCATGCTTCATTTTTCGTGGTTAGGTTTCCCCTCCAAGACTTCAAGCCCATAAAGTCTTTATTCATATCGAGGTTGTAGTAAGGGATATTGCGTTCGACATTCCGCTCGCCCTCGGTTTGAACTGTTGCAAAAAATGCAACAGTTCGATCTTGCTGTATCTCACCGCTTTCAAGAATATTTTTAATATGTCTTGAGATTGTGGATTTGTTGCGCTGGAAAAGTTCGGCCATCTGATCGGCAGTGAGCCGGACGGTTTCGTTGGCGAGTCTCACTCCGATTTTAGATTCGCCGGTGGGGGATTGGTAGAGGATTATTTGTCCGGTGTCCATGGATTTGGTCGGGAGAAGTGGGTTTGTGGAGGTTTCGAGAGATAAAGTTACGAAAAATGACTGACTTAGGGCACGATTTTTTGGAAAATTGAAATTATTTTGTAATTTTGCAATCGCAGGCCGCCCTGAAGCCCGGTTGCGGGAAGAGGGTGGGTTGCAGAGACATAATGAAAAAGCGTTTACTCAACGCTCCTTCTTGACGCATAGAAACCTGGAAAATTTCGATCTCGGTCAAGGATGAGACGGCGGTAGATGCCTGTGGATATGATATCAGTGTCGGCAAGCGCACGTTAGCGCCATGCGTCGATGCATTCGTCATATTCTGCGTGAGGCTTCAACCGTTGTCCGTTCAACTGAGATGGGCAATCCAGGGCCTCTATGCGTGGAACGGGCAACCAGTACCGGCTCTCACGCTTTTTTTTGTGTTCACTCCTATGCCATTACGGGGGTCGGATGGCGAATTATGGGTCGGGCCCATAAACAGTCCGCAAATTATTAAACCAATCAATATCTATCTGACAATGAAAAGAAACGCAATTATTTCAATTGCAGCGGCATTGCTGTGCGCTTTCGTAGCAGCGCCGCCTGTGGCTGCCGAGAGCAGCGAGGTAATAAGGCTCGATGCGCGAGCAGCCCGCTATGACTACCGCCCCGGGGAGGTGATAGTAAAGTTCAAGGATGCGAGTCGCGCTAAGGTGCAGAAGCGCAAGAGTGGCGCAGCCGCAAGCACGGGGGTGGGGAATGTAGATGACGTATTCAAGCTTCTCGGCGTGAGCGAGGCCGAGGAACTCATGCCCCTGACGGGCTCGGAGAGCTTCCCGCGCAAGATGCGCTCCTACAGCGGACGCACGGTGGAGGCTCCCGCTTTAGACAAGGCGTATCTACTGCGGATTTCCGACAGCCATCGTGTGGATGAGGCCGTGGACATGCTCCGCTCGCTTGACGATGTGGAATTCGCCGAGCCCAACTATCTTGCCTATGCCTTAGGCGAAGAGGCCGAGGACATCAACGATCCCTACTACTCGCTGCAGTACGGCCTCCAGGATATAAATCTCTACCGTCTGTGGGGAATGCCCGTGATCAGCAAGGAAGGCCCCGTTATCGCCATCATAGATACGGGTGTGGACATCATGCACCCAGACCTCAAGGCCAATATCTGGGAGAATCCGGCCGAGGCGAAGGGCGCCACGGGCTATGACGACGACCGCAACGGATATACCGACGATGTCCATGGCTATGACTTCGTGAACCAGACGGGCGTGCTGGCCGACTATAACGGCCACGGCACGCACTGCGCGGGCATCGCCGCTGCCACGGGCTATAACGGTCTGGGCATAATCGGTGCCAATCCCGGTGCACGCATCATGCCCCTGACGGTGCTCCAGAGCAACGGTTCGGGCGACATCGCCACTATCATCAAGGCCATCGACTATGCCGCGGCCAACGGGGCGCAGATCCTGTCGATGAGTCTTGGCACATATTCCACGTCGCAGGCCTTCGAGCAGGCCTTAGGGCGCGCATATCAGAAGTGTGTGATCGTAGCGGCCGCCGGCAATGACGGCTATTGCCTCAACCACGCGCATCCCGAAAATGGGCAGCAGATGCCCATGCCGATGTTTCCGGCAGCCTATACCTTCGTGCTTGGCGTGCAGGCTTCGGCGCAGGGCGGTGATCTTGCCGCGTTCTCGAATTTCGACGACGACGGCCCCGTATATTCCTCTTACGGCGAGGAGCAGCTCTATAATTACGAGCTCACCGCTCCCGGGGCCGGAATCATGTCGACCTACCCCAACGGGCAGTACAAGCGCCTGAACGGAACATCGATGGCCACGCCGCTTGTTGCAGGGGCACTTTCGCGCCTTCTCCAGGCCAAGGAGTACGGTAACCGCGAGGAGCTGTTCGGCGATCTCATCTATAGCTCGAAGAAAGGCATCCTGGACATCTATGCCGCCTATATGATCAAGGACGAGGACCGCAAGCCCGAGCTGCAGGTGGTGAGCACGCGCATGGTGGATGCCGACGGCGACGGCCGCGCGGATGCAGGCGAGATTCTCGAGTTTTATCCCACTATCCGCAACGGCTGGGGCAGTGCCCGCGACATAAAGCTGACGCTCGACTGCGCAGAGCCGGCAAATACGTTCTGCGAGTTTCTTGACACGGAGGCCGACTTCGGTTCCAACCTGTCCTCCTACGCCATGGCCGAATCGGGGGCGCCCCTGCGGATCCGGATTAATGACAATGTTGTCGACGGCCGTGTGTGCCGCCTGAAGCTAAGGGCAAGCTGTGCGGAAGCATCTGTAGAGCAGGAGTTTGAGATAAAGGTGGAGAACGGAGTGGAGCTCGGAGGTGTCATTAAGGAAGACATGACGCTCAAGGCCGGTGTGCATTATATAGTCACAACCCAGTTAGGAGTGCCCGATGGCGTGACGCTGACAATTGAGCCGGGAGCTGTGATTAAATTCAAGAAATATACGGGTATATCCGTAGCTACCTTTGGGTCTGTTGTGGCCGTTGGCGAGCCCGGAAATATGATTACCTTCACCATGGCTGATCAGGAACGGGGATATTTAAGTATGCTAGATTTTGGCGCGGAAAGCCGGCTCGAATATTGTATATTCAAGGGATTGGTGTGCAATAGTGATATGAGAATGTATGGCACGGATTGCATTTTGGATGGTATGAGTTGTAATATGAACGCTAAACATCTTAATAGGTCGAATTTTGTAAATTTAGTTTCGTCTGGAATGAGTAACTACTCCCAATTACTAATGCATTGCAATATAATTAACAATATAAACTATTCAGAGAGTTTCTCTACGATCCTGCAACGTGCATCTAGTGCTTTGCAAGGAAACTATTTAGCTTCGTGTAATGTCTTTAATAATATTTATTGCGGCCGAGATTATGCTTTTTCGTACTATATGACGAGTCCATCAGTGTACACTCCTGTATTGCCTAACTATCTCGGCACAGGGAAGAGGGAAATAGCGCAGACGCGAGTGTTCGATATCAAATATCCCGCGAGCGAAAGTTTCGGAGAATACGATCTGACTAACATGCTTACGCGGCCAAATCCGGATGCTCACGGAATTGTATGGAAGGTGCTTGTGGACGGAGTGGACGCGCAGGATGAGTTCGAGCAGCTATCGCCGCTCGGGATTGGCCGCCATAAATTCGAGGTGTACTATAATCGGGTTATAGATGAGAGCGAGACACCGATGCTGGCCATGGGTGTGCGTCCTCCTTACACGCAGACGGCAATTGCCTCCGAAGGCAGCTGGCGCACGGAAAGTCTACCATATAATCAATTTGGTGGCGGACGAGGACAAACTAATGTCCGGAACGGTAATTTTGATAAATGGAATGATTGGTGGAGCTCTGAGGGTTGTGAAATTACTTATACGACCGGTGGGTTTAAATATTTTGAGGGTAATTGTTGTCTTTCCAGATCTCATAAATCCGGAGTTACGAACAAGATTTATCAAGTTGTAGAGGCTGCGCATAACGGGCGCTATAAACTGCAGATTTCGGCTGCAGTGGACAATTTGAAGGAGAATAACGACTGCCAATATGTCTATCTCAATGACACGAAGCTATATCTTGACGAGGCCGCTCTGCAGGGCGCGGTATATGAGGTGATTGCCGATGTGCGCGATAATGTGATAGAAGTGGGTATCGCCCAGACGGAGAATGTTGCATCAAGAATGTACATCGACAATGTGAGCCTCACTCTGCTCGAGGAATACAGCAACGAGCGGGAGGTGCCGGTGAGCGTCTATACGGCTTATCTGGACATCACGGGCAAGATGAGCATCGACGGCCTGAACCGCATATACGTGGACGGCGGCCGTGACCTCGAGTATTTCCCGATTCCGCTCGAGAACAAGCGCTTCAATGTTAACGTGCAGGCTGCGGGTTCGCTCTCGACGGGCTTCTACGGCGAGGCCGGCCTGGGACGCGTGACGCTGAACTGGGAGGACCTGGACATGAACTTCGAGGACATCATGGGCTACAACATGTATCGTATCGACCCGGACAAGGAGGAGGGCGTGATGATAAACGAGCGCCTGATCGAGGCCGGAACCACAACGTATACGGACTATGATGTGACGCCCGGGCAGACCTATCAGTACTACTACAAGGTGATGACTACGGGACTGAAGGAGAACGACCCGTCGAAGATCGTGGCCGTGACGCCGCTGACTTCAACGCTCGGCGACTCGAACGGCAGCGGCGCGGTGGATGTGGCCGATGTGCTTACGACCGTAAACTATGCCTCGGGTATGGATCCCAAGCCCTTTATCTACGAGGCCGCGGACGTGAATGCGGATACGGAGATCGACATCCTGGATGTGGTGGGCACGATCAACATAATCATGGGTACCCCGGAGAACTCGCTGCTGATGGCGGAGAACGAGGCCGTGCTGAGTATAAGCGACAATACGCTCTATATAGACACTCCCGTTGAACTGGCCGGAATCCAGTTTGACTTCGTTGTGGATCGTGAGCGTCGAATCCATGTTCTGGAGGCTCTCGAGGGCTTCGAGACACTGGGCTCGTGGACAGGCGAGGACTGCTACCGCTTCATGGCCTTCAACCTCAACGGCAAGACGTTGGCCAGCGGACGCCACGCGCTGCTGGAGCTCGAGGGCGCGAGCCTGACAGACGCGCGCCTGAGTGATCCGCAGGGCAAGAACGTGAACGTGAGCTACGCTACGATTTCGGGCATCGATGTGGTGGATATGGACAAGGCAGCGCGCAGCAATGCCCTGCCGGGACTCTATAATCTCATGGGCGTGAAGCTCGGCGAGACGGCGGCCGATCTGGATCGCCTGCCTGCGGGAGTATATATCCTGAACGGATGGAAGGTGTTGAAAAAATGAGATCGGCTGTACTGAAATCTTTTGTTGCGGCTCTGTGGCTGCTCGTCGCTCCGGCATTGAGCGGAGCCAACACCGTGCGTGTGTCGCCCGTCGAGGGCGACGCCGGCGCGTCGGTGGAGGTGAAGGTTGAGCTGGACAACAGCGTGGAGGTCTATGCCCTGCAGATGCTGATAGACCTTCCCGAGGAGGGCGCATGCACAGTGAGGGACGCTGTGGCCGCAGGCCGCGCGGCGGGCTTCAGCGCATCGGCCGGTATCCGCGCCGGGCAACTCTCTGTAATGCTCTATTCGCTGCAGGGACAGTCCATAGTCCCCGGGAGCGGCGAGGTGGCCCGTTTCACCGTGGAGATGGGCGATAAGCCGCTTACGGCCACGCTTGGAGCGGAGGCTAAGATTGCGGATGCTTCCGGCGCGGCGATTGCCTGCACGGCCGGGGCGGTGAGCTTCAAGTGTCTGCGTCCGCGACTGGAAATTACGGATACTTCTATAGACTTCGGGCGCGTGGCGCTGACGGACAAGGCCGTGCGCACGATACGCTACCGCAACACGGGCACGGCGCCGCTTAAGGTTTCGGACGTGATTTTCGGGCGCGATGAATTTGCCGTGACTGCGGGGCTGCCGGCGACGCTGGCTCCGGGCGCATCGGCAACGATAAGCGTAGAATTCACGCCCGACGAGCGCGGCGCCTTCAGCTCGACGGCCCGACTCGTGAGCGATAGCGGGGACTCCTATAGCGTGGTAGACATCGCAGCCGTGCCTTACGCCGTGAACAAGCTGACGATCGGGTCGGCTTCGGGTGTGAGCGACAGCGAGGTTGAGGTGGCGTTTTCGCTTGAGAATATGGACGCCGTGAACGGCCTGACGCTGGAGATGCGGCTTCCAAAGGGGCTTGAGTATGTGGACGGAAGCTTCGAGCCGGATGCTGTGCGCGCCGCGGGCTTTGCAAGCTCGGCCACATGCAAGGACGGCGTGCTGAAAATAATGATGTACTCGCTGAGCAATGCGGCATTTGCGGGCGTGGATGGCCCGATCGGGAGCATGCGCCTTAAGCTAAGCGGCAAGGGCAGCTATACGCTCGTGGCGTCGAAGGCGGTGCTTCCGGCCTTTTATCGCGGTGAGATAATGGATGTGCTTTCCGACTGTATAAGCGGACGTGTGACCGTGCTGTATCCGAGTATCAGTGTGAACGGGAGCCTTTCCTTAGGCCGCACGGCTATTCCCGAGACGGCGAGTGCGGAGCTTCTGGTGCGCAACTACGGCAATGCGCCGCTGACGCTGAGCCGCGTGGAGCTGAACAACGAGCTGCTGCAGGTGGAGACGCCGATGCCACTGACGATCGCGGCCGGTGGGCGCGCGAACATCACGGTGTGCTGTCCGGGTGAGAGCACCGGACGGATGGAAGGCGTGATGAGCATCTACAGCAACGACCCCGACCAAAGGCTAAAGACCGTGAATGTGACGGCCGAGCGCTATGCGGAAAACCGTCTGGTGTTCAAGGGAATCGAAACGGTGATTGCCGATGGCGCGGGGAGTGTGGCCGTGTCCTTGGCGAACTATACCGCACTTAAGGGCCTGCAGTTCGACATCGTTTATCCGGCGGACCGTATGCGTCCGCGGCCGGATGCGCAGGGCTTGGATCGAGCTGAAGAATTTCAGGTCATGGTGCGCGAACCGGAGCCCGGGGTGGCGCGCTATTTCGTCTACTCGCTTGGCGGCAAAGAGATTGAGCCCGGTTACGGGGCTGTGCTTGCTCTGCCTTTCGAGCTAATCGACGGAGCGGAGGCGGGAAGAATGAACCTGCGGGCTACGAACTTCGTGCTGAGCTCGGCTACGCTTGAAAACATGAATTCGGAACTTTCTGCCATCCCGTTCGGCGTGGACCTGCGCGAGACCCCGCGCCTGAAAGGCGACGTGAACGAGGACGGAAAGCTGACGGTGTTTGACCTTACGAGCGCCATATCCATCCATCTCAACGACAATGCCCGCGAGGAATACCATCCGGAGGCGGATATGAACGATGACGGCGAGGTGACCGTGCCGGATATTAGCTCTATTATTTCTTTAATCATCAACACAAAATGAAAAACATAAAAACGCTGTGCCTGCTGGCCGTGATGGGTATGCTGCCCTTCATGGCCCGGGGCACGGTCCTGTTGGAAAATCCACTCACAATCGGGGCGCTGGACGTGACTCCCGGCGAGCGGGCGGAGCTTGAGATTCACTACAGCTCGGATGAAGCGTACATCGGGCTGGAGTTCGAGCTTCTGTTGCCGGCGGGTGTGACTTTCGCGAGCGATCCGGCCAATGAATCGGAGGTTGAGGTGGGTGCGACAAACTCATCTTTGACGAGTACGCATTTCCTGTCGGCCAAAGTTCATGACGACGGAGTGTATAAGGCCGTCTTCGTGTCGATGAGGAACGACGTCATAAAAAGCGGCTCCCGGCTTCTGAGGATTCCGCTTGAGGTTTCGCCCGAATTCAGCGGCTCGGCCGAGGGCGCGATCAGGGAGTGCCGTTTCGCCGCGGCAACGCAGGAGAACCAATATCTGAGCCCGGCCTATTTTGAAGTGTTCGTAGCTCCCACGGAGCTGCGTATCATGCCCGATGTGCTGAGCATGGAGCCGGAGCAAACAATATCTCTCGCGGTGGCTTATGAACCGGAGGGGGCGGCACGCCGGCAGTTGGTGTGGCGCTCATCGGATGAGGAAGTGGCCACCGTGGACGATGAAGGCAATGTCTCGGCCATTGCAACGGGCGAAGCTTTGATAAGCGCCTCGCTTGCAGAGGATTCGGGAATCACGGCTGTCTGCAAGGTCACCGTGTCGGTTGAAACAGGTGTGGAGGAAATCGTTGCCGCCAGCCTGCAGGTTGATGTTTTCGACATCCGCGGACTGATGTTGCTTAGAGATGCGGCCGGTGCCGATTTGCAGCGCCTGGCGCGGGGGGTTTACATCGTTCGGTCCGGGGAGAAAATCTACAAGGTCCGCGCCGGAGAATGAAATAATCGAGGAGAGGCAAGGCAGGATAAGAAAAAAAGCGTACTTTTGCAGGTCGATGCTTGCCTCTCCACGATGGATGTTTTAAGAAAGGAACTAAACGCTTTTTACGAAAGTCAGAATCTCGGGGCTGAATGTCTGGACTATTCGATCCTGGCCGAGTGCCGGCGAATGGTGGGGATTTCAGCACTGGTCGGGGACGGCTGCTGCGTGATAACGGATGCGGCAGCCGACCGCTGTTTTATTTCCGCCGGACATTTCATGTGTGTCATCGGACTGGCGGAGTCGGACACCTGCGAGATGGAGACGGATTCGAGCGACGAGGACGAGATTTACAACCGGATACATCCGGAGGACCTCGTGGACAAGAG
This sequence comes from uncultured Bacteroides sp., assembly GCA_964493495.1. Lineage (GTDB taxonomy): Bacteria > Bacteroidota > Bacteroidia > Bacteroidales > Muribaculaceae > CAG-873. The sequence goes on along the minus strand of CAZBNM010000049.1, from coordinate 7,715 downwards.
GATGCTCGAGTATGAGTTTTTCAAGTTTGTGGATTCCCGGCCCGATGCCTGCAAGACGGATTATCGGGCTGTGTGCCGCCTCAGGATCAAGGACCGCACGGGCCGGTATATCCGGGTATTAAACAGCACGCGTGTTCTGCGGCTGTCGCCGTCGGGAAAAGTGTGGCTGATTCTGTGTACCTACGAGCTGTGTCCTTTTTCGTCGCTTTATGCGGGAATAGATCCCGGGATCATGAATTGCGCGGACGGCGGTAGCGTGGAGGTGCGTCTGTCGGAGAAGCGAGCCCGCATACTCACCGACCGGGAGAAGCAGATTCTGTGCCTGATTCGTGAGGGGAAGCTGAGCAAGCAGATTGCGGGGGAGCTGGGGATAAGCGTGCACACCGTGAACCGCCACAGGCAGAATATCCTGGAGAAGCTGAGTGTGGGCAATTCGGTGGAGGCTGTGGCAGCGGCATCGCTGATGCGCCTGCTCTGACGGGGATGGTTATAAATCAGTATTTCAATATTGGATTTTAGAGCGTAATTTTGTCGCAAAAAAATTGCGATGAGAAAAGTCATATTGGCATTTGTTTTAGTGCTTGCCTCGGCTGCTGCTGCGGTGACTTCCGGCAAGGATGGATTCGACTGGGGCGGTGCGACCGTTTATTTCGTGATCACCGACCGCTTCTGCAACGGCGACACTACCAACGATGTGAATTATGGGCGCATCACGGACTACGGCTCGGAGCGGCTTAATGCGGCGACTTTCCACGGCGGCGATTTCCGGGGGATGTTGCAGAAAGCCAAGGAGGGGTATTTCAAGGACTTGGGCGTGGATGTGGTGTGGATGACCGATGTATACGAGCAGATACACGGATGGATGTCGGGAAGCGGAGCGATAAACGATTTCCCGCACTATGGCTATCACGGCTATTACCCCCTGGACTATACGCAGATCGACAGGAACTACGGCACGGTGGAGGAATTCCGCGCGTTGGTGGATACGCTGCATAATCAGGGAATCCGCGTGATGCTCGGCGCGAATCTCAATAATCCGGGCTATCCTACGCTGCTCGACGCCGTGCAATACGGTTTTACGGATACGGGATTGACAGAGCGCGAGGCTGCAGAACATATAAAGGACTGGAGCTATGACCGATTCTTTGAGGACAGGCTGCAGTGGAATGGGTGGTATGACCGCGGATGGGTGCGTATGCCGGATGAAGGCTGGGATGAGGCCAATGCGCTTGAAGCGACCTTATACGGGCTGCCGGATTTCAAGGATGAGTCGGATAATCACGTGAGGATTCCCGCCTTCCTGAAGCGCAAATGGAGCAGCGAGGGATGCGATAACGACGCCTGGGTGAATCCGACGGCATTGGCGCTCAGGCAGGACCGGGAGTGGGCGCCGATGGAGTACGTGACGGCTTGGATTGCATCGTGGGTGGAGGAATTCGGGATAGACGGTTTCAGATGTGATATAGTGGAAAATGTGCATCTAAACCGATGGAAGGAGCTCAGCGAGGCCTGCAACCGGGCGCTCCGCACTTGGCGTCGGAAGCATCCGGAGAGTCGGGCTTCGAAGTGGACGGATGATTTCTATATGACGGGAGATTACGACATGGCCGGGATCGACTACAAGCCCGAATACGCTGACGCCGGTTTTTCGAGCCTGGTGAACTTTTACTTCCCCAAGCATGGCGATCTGGACGGAATCGTATATACATGGCAGGCCTATGCCGACAGCGTGCAGGCACACCCCGGCTGGCATCCGTTCAACTATCTCAATAATTCCTATCACCGCGACGCGGATGTGAGCAACATGATGGACTGTGCCACAACATTTCTTCTCGCTCCGGGTGTAGCCCAGATTTTCTACGGCGACGAGACAGCGAGGAAGCTTAGCGATGCACGGCTGAACGTGGACAGCGCCCAGGCATTCCGGTCGGACATGAATTGGAATGATGTCGATTCCGTGCTGTTGGAGCATTACCGGCGCCTGGGAAATATCCGCAGGTCCCATCCGGCGATAGCCCGTGGGCGGCAGATAACGGTGGACGCACATACATGCGTGAGGACGCTGGACGGCGATACGGTCATGATAAAACTCCTTCCGGCAGACAATCGGCCTATCGATGTGGCCGGCTTCTTTCCCGACGGAGCGCGCCTTGTAGAACTCTACACCGGCCGGAAAGCCACGGTCGCCGACGGAAAGGTACAATTCCCCGAGTTCCGCAACAAAGTCGCCGTGATAACCCGCACCAGCCCGCACTGAAAAAGCCCGGATAAACACAAGCGGAGCGAAACCAACAAAGTTTCGCTCCGCTTGTCATGTCGTGTATATTGTCCACTTTACAAAGGGATTATTGGAGCCCGAAAATAAAATTTTCGTATTTTTGCAATCTCAAGAATCAATATCATGGGAGAAGTAGAAGCAATTCATCCGGAAGACAGATACATCGGAGACTGGCGGAATGTATTATACAGTTCCGCTCCTCAGCCCGTAAGGATTACTCAATTGTGTAAGGAAAAATTCTATATACCATCCTATCAACGCGGATATAAATGGGGCGAGAGTGAAATAAAATCATTGTTGAAGGATATAGCCAACTACAAAGAAGAACAGGATGGAAAATTCTACTGCCTGCAGCCTATCGTTGTTCGTCGGGATGAGGCGCAAGGATACTGGCGTGTTGTGGACGGTCAGCAACGGCTCACCACTGTTTATTTGATTTTGAGGATCTTAAAGGAAGATGACAGTGCATTTGCCCTTCAGTATGAAAGAGATACAAAGCTTGAAAATTACGATTTCAATGCTCCCCAATTTGATCCCTCCAATAGCGAAACTTACCATATAACAAATGCCATTGTGTTTATTGCAAAGTGGCTTAATGATAATGAGGCGCAGAAAGAAAAGTTGCGCGAAAATCTATTAAGTCATACCAACATCATCTGGTATCTTTTGGATAGTAATGGGCTTTCGGAGGTGGAGAGTCTTAAGCGTGAGCATCAATACTTCCTGAATCTGAATTCGGGTAAGATTTCATTGACGGATGCCGAGTTGGTGAAGGCCTTGTTGCTACACAAACCTTCGGAGGGTAAAGATCCTGAATCTTTGTCTCACCAAAAGTATTTCGCCGAGGAATGGGATAGAATGGAGCGAACTCTAAGACAGGAAGATGTATGGTATTTTATTGCCGGAGCAAAAGAGCCCATGAGTAATTCTATGGATTATCTTCTTGACTTAATCTGGAGGGCCCTTCCGGACGAGAAGCGTAAACCTTTTGAAAATACAGACAATTATATTTTTGCTTGGGCTGAAGATAATCAGTCTGATGTCTGGAGATATATTCAACAGGCATTCAGGGTGATAATGGGATGGCACAGTGATTGCACACTCCACAATCTTATTGGCTTTTTCGCATCAAGGAAAACAAAATCAGACCTTATTCCTCTGCTTTTGAAAAGGGCTTTGGGATTCGATGAAACAGCCCCTTTGAGTACACATTCAGAGTTAAGAAACGAGCTTTGGAGGTCAGCATTGTGTGATAATAATCTGATCTGTTCAGAAGATGCGCTCAAGAGTATAGAGGACCCTGATTTCAAAAATACTTTTCATAGCTATCGATATGACAAGAACAAAAAGGAAATTTTTGATGTGCTGTTATTGGCAAATATAATTCTCGTAACTATTGGGGAAAATGCACGCAAATTTGATTTTTACCGGTTTAATTCCACCACATGGAATGTCGAGCATATCAGCCCCAAAAATCCTAAGGATAACGCACACCTGAAAACCGAGCTCAAGAAAGTATTGGATTATTATGATTCGATCAATATAAGCGAGCCTATAAAAAAGGAAATGCCGAAGGAAATTAGTGAGGTGAAAAGCTTATATGATCTGCTATCCAAAATACACTTTAATAAGGACTACAATGCCGATCTCCAGGAGCTCGACGGCCTGTCGGAAGAAGAGATGGCCAAGCTCGAATCACTTAAAAAGTCGCTTATTCCAACAGAGGATGACGATACAATGTTGATGGACAACATGACACTCCTGTCGGAAAAATGCAATAAGGGTATTGGCAATAATTTTTTCTTTGATAAAAAAATCAGGATTGCAAACTATCAGGCTGCGGGAGAGTATGTGCCTCTTCTCACGCTGAATGTATTCACCAAATGGTATAGCCAAGAGGAAACGCCGCCTCATTTCTGGCATGTAGCAGATCGCCGCGACTACCTTTCGGCTTTGGATGGCTATTTTACCAAAGTTATATCTATTCTACCTAAAGAAAAAATCGATGAACTTCAAGGAGCTTTTAAGCAAATATAATAAGATTGTAATTCCTTGTTTGCAACGCGACTATGCGCAGGGGAGGACTGATGTAAAGGCCAAAGAAATTCGTAAAAGCCTACTCCATGCCATTTTTTCCGAGCAAGGAGTATCTCTGAATGTGATCTTTGGAGAAACGGACGAAAATGATAGGTTTCTCCCCATAGACGGGCAGCAGCGGCTTACAACACTCTTTCTCCTACATCTGTACAATCAGAAGTTTAATGGTGTTGTCACCGATGGTCTCAGGAAATTCTCATACGAAACCAGACATTCCACAATCGACTTCTTGAAAGAGCTCGTAGACAGGGCTTGGGATATTGAGGCTATTAATAAGTCAAGCGAGTCTGCGCAACCCGTTTCGGACTATATAAAGGACCAGGCATGGTATGTCTGGCCCTGGAATTTGGATCCCACTGTTTCCGGGATGCTTACAATGCTCGATTCAATACATCGGCATGCTTATAAACGCGTTTTTCCTGACCTCGACAGAATTACATTTGACTTTTTGGATATGGGCAAACTCGGGCTTAACGAGACATTGTATCTAAAAATGAACAGTCGCGGACGCCAGCTAAATTCTTTCGAAAAGATCAAGAGCGGCCTTGATGGACTACTGGTTGACTCCGAGGAATGGCCTGCTGATTGGAAAATGTGTACTGCGGAGGAGAATGATATAAAGTTGTCGACGTTTGCCCGCTACTGGCGTTGGGAGATGGATAGAAGCTGGTCCAATTACTTTTGGAACCGGGTTGATTGCTCGCAGGATCAGCAGTTTCTGAATTTTATCAAGGCCTTTTCCGTTGCGTTTTATATAAGTAAGTCAGATTTACCTCAGAATGAAAGGTCGGAATATATCCGTGATTCAAAACTATCGTACCTGAATGAAGACGAAATTTCATGGGTTTCGCTAAAAAGTATTTTAGAAATAGAAAAGGATGGGAAACCTGTATTGGATTCAGGTTTGAAAGACAGCTATTTCCTTAGCCTCGCTCAATTGCTTAAGCGAATTGTA
>CAZBNM010000049.1:0-2285 GCA_964493495.1 uncultured Bacteroides sp. | reverse complement strand
AGGTTTGAAAGACAGCTATTTCCTTAGCCTCGCTCAATTGCTTAAGCGAATTGTAAAGGTGAATGATTTTATTGCAGCATGGGGCGATGTCGTCACACTGCGGAGTAAAGAAAAAGTTGACAATAAAAAGATAGCCTTTATCTGGGCTCTTGCGGAGTATAGAGGTGAGTCTTTTAGTGACACGGCTTTTAATGAGTGGATGCGCTTTGTATTCAACATGATTCATCATACGGTTGAGGATTTCAACACCCTTGTCAGGTTCATTAAGAGGGTATCTGCATATTATGCAACCAATTCCGAGAACATCCTCGAATGGCTCGCATCTGAGGAATCTGCGAAAATTAAAGATGGAACGGACCAGTGGGAGGAGGAACGCTGTAAGGCAATAGCTCTCAACCGTAAGAATGCTTGTTCTGAAATAATCTTTAAGGCAGAGGCGCATCACTTATTCGAAGGACGAATCCGCCCATTGCTGTATGATGCGTCCACCGATAGGCTAACGACTGATTTAATTGAGAGGAGATGGCAGAATTTCTCGCATAGATTCAATAACGAAGGGGCACTGGAAAAAAAGGCTTTGGAAACGTTTAGAACTTTATTCAGCTTTTGTAGCATTGATAAATTACGTAAAAGGTATATTTTTCAAAACACAAAAACGGTGTGGAAAGATGAAATTTTCAAACCGGGAGCTTTCATTGAGCCGCTCGCTCACTTATTGGATGGTGATGCGCCCACTCTCCTCGACCCTGAAAGTCCGATCGGTGTCTTGTGCCGAGAAGCGGTTTTAGCTAAGGTCTTGAACACTAAGGCCGATTGGTATATTCGTCATCCGGATATGAGTTTGCGTCCCTATGGAAATATGTGGAATGGAATTAGATTGGACCAGACCAATGTGTTGGCGTCTGTAAAAAATCTGCTTTTCAATGATGGATTTACTTTCAAGGAGTCGGAGTGGGCAGATTTTTACCGTAATTACGGTCTGGTTTGGGGCGTCCGAATTTCTTTTATGTATCAAAATTTAGAGATGCAATTATGGGATGATTGTAAGCTGTGGTTAGGTAGTGAGTATTTGAAGGACGATGAAGGCGTTGAAATCAGATTGTATGAGCATGATTCAGATGAGATAAAAAGGCTTCTGGACAAGTATATGAGGGAATCCAATAACATAGAAAAAAAGTGAGAAACTCGCACAGACCCTCGTTTATTCAGTCGTGCATATAAATTTCGTTCATGTTGGTAATCCAGCGTTTCATGGTTTTTATCATTTTTACATTCTCCATCACGAACGTAAAAATCGCGCGCAGCATCGTTTGTAAGACAACAGAATTTCGATTACCTTTGCAGAATAATATTCTACTACGGTACATGACACTCATCCAACGTATTATTTTCAGTCTGAAACTGCGTATAAATAGAAATTTAAATAATCTTCGTCTCAAAAACAAATCGTTTACTATCATTTCAAATAATTGTTGGGGCGGTTTTGTTTATCAGCGGTTCAAATTACCCTATCAATCTCCGACCATCGGATTATTCATTCCCGACAGACATTACTTCAGGTTTTGCTGTAATCTAAAAGAGTATCTGGAAAGTGAATTGGATTTCATTGATCCTAAGGATTCCGAGTATTACGAAATGCGTCGAGCCAAGTATGGCAAAGAAATCGATTATCCGGTAGCAAAGCTAAAGGATATAGAGATTTGGTTTACACATTACAAATCCCGCGAGGAGGTTTTGCGGAAATGGAATCGTAGAAAAACTCGGGTCAACTACGAAAAAGTGATTTATAAATGGAGCCAACGGTCTCCCGAGGCTGCAGAATTGGTAAAAGATTTCATCGAGCTTCCTCTTCATCCTAAAATTGCCTTCGTCATGGACGATTGTAAATACAGCTCCAAAGAAATTATAAAGATACCTGAATACTACGAGCTTAACGCCATAGGTGCAGATGAAACGCCGGCCACTTTCAGACATCTCAATATGTTGGAATTCCTGAATTCCGCTTTTTAGTAGTAGGGTAATAACTCAGACAATTGCTAAAGGTAAATCTCTAAGTCTCTTTAATTACAAAGAATTCCGGACTAAAGGGTACAGCGACCTCTCATTGCTCCGGTATGGGAGCAATGAAAAGATTAGCTATTTAATAATAAGCGGCGTGGAATCGGTTGGATTCCACGCCGCTACGCGTTTATATGCTATTTGAAGCGATGTCTGTTATTTCACTTCTTCGAAAATAAAACATATTGTAAATCAATGCAGTGTCAATAGGCGTTCCAAATATGGCC
>CAZBNM010000048.1:0-18232 GCA_964493495.1 uncultured Bacteroides sp. | reverse complement strand
CGTGGGCGGTGCAATCGACACACGCTTTATACCGGCCATTGTCAAGGGTCTCATGGACCGCATGGAGCAGGGTCCCCTCACGGGTTCATATGCACGCGATGTCCGCGTTTGCATCTACGACGGCAAGATGCACCCTGTCGATTCCAATGAAATCTCCTTCCGCCTTGCTGGCCGAAATGCCTTCAGCCAGGCTTTCCGCGAGGCAAATCCAAAAGTGCTCGAACCCGTATATGATGTCGAGGTATTCGTACCCGCAGATGTCATGGGCGATGTGATGAGCGACCTTCAGGGACGCCGTGCAATCATCATGGGCATGTCCAGCGAAAACGGCTTCGAGAAGATTTCAGCCAAAGTTCCCCTTAAGGAAATGTCCTCCTATTCCACCGCTCTCAGTTCCATCACCGGCGGCCGCTCATCCTTCACGATGAAGTTCGCGTCCTATGAGCTCGTACCCGGCGATGTCCAGGAGAAGCTTCTTAAGGAATACGCTGAGAAAAATACCGAAGACTGATTCTCCACTCTCCGATAATCCGCTTCCGGCAGTTAAATGCTCCGGAAGCGGATTTGCTTTTCATGATTCTTTTTTTTAAATTTGCACTACCAACTTTTCAGTGGTCTGTAAATGAAGTTCGTCAGCATAAGCAACCCAAGTATTAGGATTGGTCTTCACGAGGCCGTGAGCGCATGTATCGCCCCCGACGGCTCCCTATTGCTCCCGGAAAGGATTCCCGTTTTGCCCATAGCCTTCTTCAACAATATTTCCGAGCTTACACTCCGGGAAATCGCCTATGTCGTCATAACGAGTTTTTTCAGCGATGATATTCCTCCCCAGGACCTCAAACGTATCGCCGACCATGCTTTTGCGCCCGAAATGCCTCTTTCCTCTCCTGCAGGCAAAGACGCCCCCCGCATGCTCGAGCTTTTCCACGGCCCTACCCTTACCGCAAAGGATTTTGGTGCGGTTTTCATGGCTGATATCGTAGATTCCTTGCGCAACCGGTATAAGGATGCGCACGGTACCCGTAATATACTTCTCGCCTCTTCCGGCAATTCTGCCGTGGCCATAGCATCGGCCTTCAGGAATATTCCTGAAGTCGAGCTCTTCATTGTCTCCCCGCATGGCTCGCTACGGCGTCGCCGACATTCCATACTATCATCATTCGGCCCTCGAATCCATATACTCGAGCCACATGGAAATATCGACGTATGCAACACCATGGTTCGCGGTTTCATATCTGAAACCCGTGCAGCCGGAGATTCGTTCGTCGGAGGAGCCAACAGCGTGAACATTGCACGCCTGATCCCTCCCGTAGTTTTCTTCTTCCAGGCTTATGCACGCCTTTGCGCCGAACTCGGTGCCGAACAGGCGGCCAGAGCGGTCTACGTCGTGCCATGCGGAAACCTTACCATGCTTTGTGCAGCGGTCATAGCATCGCGGATGGGCCTCCCGATCGGACGCATCGTTGCAGCATCTTCTTCCCGGGATGCTCTCGGACACTTTATTCGCAAAGATCCTGCGCCGGCCCCCCCAAGTGCCCTCGCCCCTGCCATGAACTCCGCCAGCCCGACCAATCTTCCGCGACTTGAGGCTTTATGCTGCGGCCGCGAGGGGATTGCCCGCGAAATAGATGTCGCTTCTGTAAACGATGAGGAAATCGCAGAGACCATGCGTCGGATGAGATCCTTGCTCCGGTCGGGAATCTGTCCACACACTGCAATTGCATGGAACGTTGCCGAAAAGTATACCGCTCCCGGAATCCCCGTTGTCGCTCTCGCCACATCTCATCCTTCAGTGGATATCGACATTTTCACTTCAGTAACGGGTACGCCTGTCGAACTCCCCCATCAGCTCACGCGTTTAATGAATACAAGGCTTGCACCTGTCGAACGCCTTGCTCCCACGGTACAGGCGCTCCGCAAGTGCGTCAGAAATTTGAAATGAACAATCAAGTCCGCCCTCCCGGACATATAACCATCAAAATTAAATGAATATGAGTAATCGCCGAGAACTTAAAAAGTATGTGCGCGCCGTATGCGCTGATCTTGCCGCCGGCATCATCGAGACATCCTATGCTTTCCCCGGAATACCTATGAACAAGGTTGCCGAAATCGTTAACGAGGTCGCCACACTCCAGGTCGAGACTCTTGCCAAGATAAGCATCGGGTTCGACAAGACACCCTCGTCAATGGATGCCGCAGAGTATGGCAAGGCACGCCGTGCCTACTTCCACAAGGCAAGCAAGGCCTTGCTCGATGAGTTCCACAAGTCCGTAGATACAATTTTGAAGAAGATTAATGCCGCACTTCCTGAAGATGTGCGCTCCGAGCTTAAGGCAAGCGCTAAGAAATGAATCTTGCATCTCGAATACTAAGTGCCTTCGGGTGGAAGGTATCCGTAACTGTCCCCGACTGCCCGAAGTGCATTATCTGTGTAGCGCCTCATACCAGTAACTGGGATTTCATCTGGGGCAAGCTTGCATACGCTTCCGTGGGACGTTCCGCCGGTTTTCTGATGAAAGAAAGCTGGTTCTTCTGGCCCCTCGGACCTATTCTCCGTGCAATGGGAGGCGTGCCCGTACCGCGGCGGCGCGGATCCTCGCTTTCGGAGCTCCTCGTCGAACGCTTCAGGGCCGAGCCCAGGCTGTGTCTGGCCATTACACCCGAAGGCACACGAAGTCGCACGTCCCGTTGGCGCAGTGGCTTTCTCCATATCGCCTTTGAAGCCGGAATACCGATTATGCTCGGAGCAATCGACTATGCCCGCAAGCTCATTCTTATCGAAGATGAATTCATTCCTACGGACAACTTCGACGCCGACATGCGTTCTATCAAAAACTTCTATCGTCCCTTCAAGGGCAAGTATCCTGAAAAATTCTCAACTGACGACGAAGAGGCCTGAGCCCCGTATCCGTCGTTTTACTCCTTTCCACTACGATGCCTATCGATTCATCGCTCCGCGTGCTCGCCCTTTCTCTCGACATTGTCTGGGCCGACCCGGAGGCCAATCTCCGTCTGCTTGCAAAAGCCATGGATTCAATGCCGCAGCAAATAGATATTGTTGTCGTGCCCGAATTATTCTCCACAGGCTTTGTAAATGATACAGGCCTTCTCACTGATCTTCCGGAAACAAACACAGGGAACACCATGACGGCAATACGTAAACTTGCACGACGTCACAACTGTGCCATTGCCGGAAGCTTCCTCGCCCGCACAGCCCACAATATATTCAACCGCGGATTCTTCATCGAACCATCAGGCGATGAAACCTTCTATGATAAACGGCACCTCTTCTCACTCAGCTCCGAGAGCCACACATACACCCGCGGCTCATCTTTCAAGCCCGTTATACGCTTCCGCGGCTGGAACATATCGTTGATCGTTTGCTATGATCTCCGTTTCCCGGCATGGTGCCGCAATCGCGAGAACGAATACGATCTGCTTATCGTGCCGGCTAATTGGCCTTCCGCTCGCGAATATGCGTGGAGACAGCTGCTTATCGCCCGTGCCATTGAAAATCAGGCTTATGTTGTTGGAGCAAACCGTGGCGGACGCGACGACTATGGCGAGTACTCCGATCTCACGTATATTTTTGACCCGATGGGAAAGCCATGTGGGGAAAAACCTCTGAACATAGACAGTGCCGTAGTAGCCACATTGCATAAAAACGTCATCGACGAATGGCGTCGCCGCTTCCCTGTGGCTGCCGATGCGGACTTTTTCGATATTCCCCTCGAAATATAGTCCTTTCCCGTGAACTCCCGGGGCTGCAGGATTGTTTCTTTTACAGAAACTTTTAATACTGTAAAAACATATACATATGAACTACGAACAGCCCCAGCTCCCTTATGAGCCCGATGCGCTCGAACCCGCCATCAGCGCCCGCACCGTCGACTTCCACTACGGCAAGCACGAGAAGGCTTATATCGATAACCTCAACCGCCTTATCAAAGGCACAGAGTTCGAAGATATGGAACTCGAAGAAGTAATTGCCCGTGCAAAAGGCCCTCTCTTCAACAACGCCTCACAGGCTTGGAATCATATCTTCTACTTCTTCACCTTCTCGCCCGAAGGATCCCGCGAACCGTCAGGGAAGCTTCGCGAGGCTATTGATCGTGACTTCGGTAGCTTCGAGGATTTTAAAAAAGCCTTTGTCGATGCTGGCGTTGGCCTCTTCGGCTCTGGATGGGTGTGGCTCTCACGCGACGACAACGGTAAACTCTTTATCACCCAAGGACCCAATGCAGGCAATCCTATTACCGATGGTCTCACGCCCCTGCTCTGCTTCGACGTCTGGGAGCACGCATACTATCTCGACTATCAGAACCGCCGGGCCGATGCACTCCAGAAACTCTGGGACATCGTCGACTGGGATATAGTCGAAAACCGTTATTGATCCAAACCCACTGCGGCGCCTCGTGCGCCGTTAGTTTAGCATAATGTGATGAATGGAAAAAGAGGTACTCGTGAGAGCGCCTCTTTTTCTGTATATATTTTGTCTTCCTACTTCTCAGGACACAGATATTGCCCCTTGCCGTCCGTGGTTTTCCCGTATGCCACGGCGTGGCGAGGACAGATATGATAGCATCGCAGACACAAGGCGCAGTCTTCGCCCCACTTCGGTCCGGAAGATTCCATTGCGATGTTTTCAAGAGGACAGCTTCGTGCACAAATCCCGCAGGCCGTGCAGGCAGCCGTATAGCGAAAAGGCTTAGGAGACATCTCGTATTTCCTGAACCATGGAAAAACAATCTTTGTCTTCACCCATGGAAATCCGCCGCGTACCAGCATGCTCCTCGATTTTTCTTTGCCTGAGATCATTTCCGCAATCTTACTTACAGTTGCCGGCATCGCTGCGAGCTTGGTCTTTGCGATTGCCCTGCTGTCCACATCGAAACCTTTCATCAGCGTGTACGTATTGGGCATTATCACCGAGAATGCCGCCTTGGCCGGATTCCACCCGCGCTTGCGAAGTATTTTTCTGAACATCCCGTCAGCCATACCCATATCATCGCCGCATGTCGTCACCATCCAGTGCTTTGCATTGGCAAAAGAGTCGGCGGCCGGAACCTCCCTCATGAATCGCTGCACAACCGGCGGCACGCCCCACGAGTAAGTCGGAAACACCCATATCACACGGCTCGGAGCTCCCTCTGCGATAGTCAGAGCTTCGACATCTCCCGGCTCTGTTGCCCGAAGTCCGCTGATTTCATAGACCTCATCGCCGAGATGACCTGCAAGCCTGTGAGCCACCGCACGCGAGTTGCCCGTACCGGAGAAAAATATGATCATCGCTTCGTCGTCTTGTTCTTTTCCGCTGCCATAGGACGAATAGTCACCTGTGTAGCACCGTAGCCATACTCGCGGAATGATGCATCCTGTACATCATGTCCTTTATAGCGGTGCGTAAGCTCCTTCATCAGCGCCTGTCGTAGCACGCCCTCGCCCTTGCCGTGAATAAAAATAAGCTTTCTGCCGGCATGCTTCATATGTGCGTCCATCACCTCGGAGAAGCGGTCTATCTGCCTATTGAGTATATCAGCGTTGCTAAGGCCCCTCATATCGTCGAAAAGCTCCGAGGCATGCAAGTCTACCACAATGGGCTCATCGCCCGTCAGACGTGGCTTATCTGGCCTGTTCGTGGTTTTATCCGCAGGCTTCACGTGGGGGCTCTGCATGGCATCGGCAATTCTTTCGGCAGAGAGTTCCGGGCTTTCTCCTACTGCCCTGTCGTCGCGCACGATTTCCAGAGCGATTACCGGACTCTCGAAATAACGGTGGCTGCGGAAACAATGTAGCTTGGCAAACTTTGTCGTGTCAAGTTTCTGTTCCACACCAATAGGCTTCTTGAGTTCGAATGGTTTCCCCGCTTTATATGCCAGGATCTGCACCGCAAGTCTGTCGGCATGCGCAAGATCCTCAATGCCTAAAGTCAGCACATGTTCTTCCATGTTCGCCTCAATCATTCCCGAAAATCTGTTCTGCCACATCCGTGCATCGCGCCCTCGGGTCATGATCGTAACGAAAATGTTGTAATTGGAATCGTTTACCAGATAGCCCTCGAAATCTGATTTCGACAGGGCCTTGATGTTAGTGGCTTCGAATCCCAGAACGATATTCATCACATCCCCGTCCTCGGTTTCTATCGAGCTGAGGATTTCTTCAGTCTTAACTGTTTTGGGAGAAGACGCATCAGTAGTCTTTTTCTCCTTGCTGAGAATTTCTGGACGCTCTGTGAATCCAAGACTTTTTGCCGGGTCCACCACTACACATTCCCTAAGCTGTACGGGAACTTCGAACCCGTCGCTGTCCTCGACGTATGCCAGTTTATCCGTCACGCGAATCACCTTGCCGCCTCCCGTACTGTTCAGGAAGCGCACAATATCGCCCGGTTTTACGTTTGCCATAATGATCGGTATATATTATAATACATCGGGCCCCACACATGCGGCATGAGGCCCAACGTTGTTGGTCGTAATGATTTATTTCTTTCTTCCTCGGAAGAAGGGCATGAGCTTGCGAACTATACGGTATGCCACAAGCCCGTATTCGATATAGCTCATCCAGCCGCCGGCTTTGCTCATAAGAGCTGTACCTCCGTCAAGTACAGGAGTGGATTTACGCATGTTGTCCGTCGCAAGCGTCAGTCTGTACTTCTCGATTTCGCGGCGCGCATATATTGTAGCACGACGCATATAAAGCTCCTCGAGCGTATAGCCTTTCCAGGAGTCAGCTTCGTTTCCGGTTTTAACTATCTGTTTCATGCTCGTCTCCTGAATTGCGGTTTTCATTCTTGGGTGCTTCTACAATCAGGCGCGTCACAAACCGACATATTGGATCGATGAGCAACTGGCGCTTGAAAATAATCAGCACTGCTAAAATTAGAACATAAAAGATGGCTATGTAGAGATAGGCCATCAGAGGAGCAACCGTGGCAGCCAGCCAATGCCCTATGCCTATCGACACAAACACCAATGCAACCGTCCCCGTAATGAGCACGAGTGCGAAAAATGTCACGGTCGAAAAAAGCACTGTCAGCTTCTCCGCGGCCGTAAGCCGCAGATCCTCTGCCGTCAGGCGCAGATATCGCCACAAGATTGTCCCTGTCTCCTTTATCTGCTCCCCGGTGCTTTCGCCGTTGGGTCGGTTAGTCCGGAAAAAGCCCATTTCTTTCGTCTTTTAGTCCTTATTCTGCGGGTTCTTCTTCTATCTTGGCTGCGATATATTCAACGAGCTCATCTATCTTGTCGGCCTCGATGATACCTCGTTTCTGCAGCTGCACGCGGATACGCGCGCGAAGTTCCGGTCCGCTCACCGGTGTATATAGAGCCGTAGCAACAGCACCAGCTACGGCGCCGAGCAAAAATAATGTCAGTTCACGCATGGTTCGTCTTATATTTAGTTCATTAAAAAAGCATCCTGCGGGACACATCCGGTGCCCGCGGGATGCTTCGTCGTTCTTTTTATTCAGCCTCGCGGATTTCTTCTGCAATCTTCTCTGCGAGATTGTTGATGCGGTGCTCCTTCATGCCGGGGCAGTGAGTCTTCAGAAAATCGCGTACGGTTTCGCGGGTTTTGTCGCCCGACTGAGGGGCGGTGAGAAGGGCTGCTGCTGCGCCTACGAGGGCGCCACCTACTGCGGCAAGGGCTACATGATAAGCTTTCATTGTCTTGTATCAGTTTTATGTGTTAGTAATTTTATCGTTCTTCTTATCTAACGCACAAATATAATAAAAGTTCATCAATCCGACAAGTCAACGGCAAAATATGCCACTTTTCCCGAAGGATAAATACCCGTTATGAAGAGAGCCTTCTCTCGATCATTGCCCGATCGCACCGATTTCACGATCTTCTCGACATCCTCAGGCTTTGTCACACGGATGTTGTTCACCGAGAGGATCACAAGTCCGTCGCGGATGCCGCTTCGACCGAAACGGCCATCTTCCTGGACTTCACTCACGGCCACTCCTCCGTTCAGTTCAAGGCGCCTCAGGAGCTCCGTATCGGCTTCCCCCAACTTCGCGCCCAGAGAAAGCTTGTCGCTCTGACTCACCTTTGCATATGTTCCGGAGGAATTTCGCAGAATCACACGCGCTTTCCGGGCCTCTCCGTCGCGCAGGTAGTCAACAACGACTTCATCTCCCGGACTGAATCTGGTGATCACGCCCTGAAGCTCGGCCGTCGATCCTGTCGGATGGCCTCCGATAGCTGTTATCACGTCGCCCTCCTTGAGGCCGGCTTCAAAAGCTGCCGAACGCTCTTCTACGGCACCGACATATATACCCTTCGTTGCACCCTTTATACCTGTCTCCTGAATCAGTTCGGGGGAAAGCTCCACGAAACGGATGCCAAGATATGCGCGCTGTACGGTTCCGAAGCTCTTCAGGTCATCAACAACCTTCCGCACAATGGATGTGGGTATGGCGAAAGAACACCCGGCGTAAGCACCCGTCTGCGAATAGATTGCCGTATTTATCCCCACGAGTTCACCCCGGAGATTCACAAGCGCACCACCCGAGTTGCCCTGATTCACGGCAGCGTCAGTCTGGATATAGCTCTCGATATTTCCGCTCGAACGCGAGCCCGTGCTCGACGAGATGTTTCTGGCCTTGGCTGAGACAATGCCTGATGTCACCGTCGACGTAAAACCGAAAGGATTGCCGACGGCAAGCACCCACTCTCCAAGGTGAAGTTGCTCGGAATCGCCGAAGGGAATAACATGCAGCGCCTCCCCTTCGGGTAATTCAATCTTGATTAGCGCAAGATCCGTTGTCGGATCCGCTCCTATCACGCTCGCCTCATAGTTGCGGTTATCGTTCAGAGTCACCTCCAGACGCTCGGCCTGCTCTATCACATGGTTGTTCGTAACGATATACCCGTCATCGCTTATTATGACGCCCGATCCAAGTCCGAGTTGTCGCGGCTTGCCGCTCCCCTGCTCGGGCTCTTGCTGGCGCTGCCGCGGCTGAGGCCCGAAAAAGAAATCAAAGAAGGGGTCATAGTATTGCTGCTGGCGCGATGAGTTGCGGGGAATAGCGTAAATATAGCTCTTAACCGATACCACACCGTTCACGGTCTCCTCTGCCGCACGTGTGAAATCTTCCTGCGAAATCACGCGTCCGGGCGTAAGCCGGGTTGCCTGCACTGGAGTCACAGAAGAATTATCGCCTGCACCGTCGGTCACCGCATCATGGGTCCCCGATGCCAAGGCATACGTGGCGGCGCCCCCCGCAAGGACGCATGCACCGCCAAGAAGAAATGATTTCAGATTTTGTTTCATAGCACTCATGAAATGAATTATTATAGATTGTAGGATTTCGTTCCTGTTGCTATTTTATGAGTGCAAATATAGTGCAAGGTTTAAATCTTTGTTCCCTCGTTATCTTTAATTAATTAAATTATGCCTGTCCTTAACTGATTTTCACTCAACAGGGGCCTGCGCGCCTGACACATCTCCGCTCGCTATGGTGTACACGATCTCGCTGTCAAGCAATGTCACGGTATATGTCATGCTGTTGCGTGTCATGTCGAACACTCCGTCTGTCTCTTCTATTGTCTCAAGATAGTCATACAGTTTCCCGGGCGCTTCATCATATATAAGCACCTCTTTCAGCGGCATCCCGTTGCCGCTTATGCTTGTCCAGGAATTCGTACTGTCAAAGATAAATCCCGGCCCGTCTTTGAGCTCCACCGTATAGCTGTCCTTACCCTTTTCGTATGCCGAAAGCTCGCTGTTAGGGTAATAGCGGTCAATGAAATTACGGGCTTCCGACGGTACGGAATCCCAAAGGTCGGCACCGGTGCATCCGGCTGCGAATATCGCTAAGGCAGCTAATATTGCTCTGCCTGCATAGAGGGTGTGTTTCATATATTATGTCTCGGTTATACAACGATAACAGCTTTTTCTTCCCTGCGGTTCACCCTCGGTGCCAGAAGGATGGCAAAAACAGCACAAGAACGGAGAAAATCTCAAGTCGTCCTATCAGCATTATCAGACTCAGCACCCACTTGGCAGCGAACGGCAGCATGTCATATGAATCGCCAAGTCCCGTTATGTCCGACCCGAACCCCGTATTGCAGATACACGAGAAACAGGAAAAAAGCGCATCAACGATCGGAACCCCCATGATCGTCAGTAATGCCGCTCCGGCAAGCACCACAAGCACGTAGATACAAAGGAAGGCAACTACTTTTCCCACAAGCTGAGGCGACGCCACATGCCCTCCCACCTGCACCGGCAGCACAGCATTCGGGTAGATGCACCGGTAGAGTTCGTTACGGAGATTCTTGAACAGATAAACCATTCGGTCGATTTTAGCTCCGCCGCTCGTCGACCCGGCACAACCTCCGAAAAACATCATCAGTATAGTCAGTATCAATGTAAAACCTCCCCACCCCGCAACCGGAAGTAATGATATGCCGGTCGAAGTCGATATCGCCACGACCTGAAACAAGGGATCAAGGATCAGTCGCACCAACCCGTGATATCCTTCAGACACAAAACCTGCGACCGCGAAGCATATCCACATGATTCCCGTGAACTTCACATAGATCCGGAACACGTCGTTTCTCAACAGCTGTTTAGGCTGTCCCGATATCAGACGGAAAATAAGTGCGAAATTCACACCTCCCAGAAACATGAAGACGGTCATCACAAGCTTCACATAGCCATGTTGCATAGCCTCTATGCCTGCAACTCCGGATGTATAACCCCCGGTCGAGACCGTGCCGAATGCCGTACATAATGCGTCGAAAAACGACATCGGACCCCAAAAAAGGAGCAAAGTCAGGATCAGAGTCAGCAATACATACACCCCCCACAACGACTTCGCTGTCTGGCTGATGCGCGGACGGATCTTATCGTGCGTTATTCCCGTCATCTCGGCATTGAACATCTGCATCCCTCCGCGCGTATTCAGCATTGGAATCACCGCAAGCGTGAAGAGGATTATTCCCAGACCGCCTATCCATTGCATCACGGCTCGCCACATCAGCAATGAATTGCTCATCCCGGGATGATTACCGAGCGTCGATGCTCCCGTAGTGGTGAATCCGGACATCGCCTCAAAAAATGCATCCGTCACACTACAGGGCGTAGTTTTGGAAAATATAAACGGTAGCATACCGAACAGCGAGAAGGCAACCCACACAATGGACGTTAGCAGGAAGCCGTCACGCTTGCTGAGTCGTGTGTGCGCTGGCCTGATGAAACGCGACAGCACAAGTCCGGTAAGAAACGTCCCGAATGCCGTTATTCCAAGGGTTATCGCATCCCGTTCATGATAGACCAGTCCCGTAGCAAAAGGAATAAGAAAAAACGCGCTTTCAATCATCAGAAGCATTCCCACGATTTTCAGAAGCATGGGAAAGTTGAAAAGCGGTTGACGGACTATCTTGCGCATCAGTTGAACAATCGCTCCACATGGCGCAATGCGCCGTTCAGACAGAATACAAGCACATGATCTCCCGGCAGAATCTGCGTGTTGCCTCCTATCAGCATTCCCTTGCCGTCACGGATAAGGCCGCCAAGTGTCATGTCGCGCGACAGACGCAGATCCTTCACGGGTGCATGCGTCACCTTGGACCCTTCCCGGACTTCCAGCTCAGCTACCTCCGCGTCCGCGAGCGCCAGACACTTGGCCGTCGATGAATCTGCATCAAGGAGCAACTGGAATATCGCGCTCGAGGCAAGAAGCTTCTTGTTTATCACCAGATCGATATTAAGCGCTTCAGCCTGATCTATGAACTGGATGTTCTCCACTTCAGCCACGATCTTTGCGTCCGTAAGCTCGCGTGCGGTCAGACAGGTGAGTATATTGCTCTCTGATGATGGAGTCAGCGTAACGAACGCATCCATCTCGCTGATTCCTGAGTCAAGAAGAGTCTCCACATCGCGTGCATCACCGTTAATTATCTCCACATCTGTCGGACAGCGTCGCGATAGCTTGTTGCACTCGTTGAGATCGTTCTCAAGTATCTTGAACCTGAATTTACCATCGGCAAGATTCGTAAGACGCATGGCCAGCTTCCCGCCTCCCATTATCATCACGCGTCGGATTTTTCGCTCCGTAAGGCCGGTCAGCTCCTTCAGGTCATCAACGTGTTCTTTTGTAGTTGTAAAGTAGAGTATATCTCCCGGAAGCAGACGGTCAAGACCACCCGGTATAATTGTCTCATGATTACGGCGTATGGCCGACACGTGGAACGAGTGGTTGCTGCTCGCGAAATCCTTTAGCTGCATTCCCGCGATGGGTGCATCATGCCGTAGCGGGATTCCCGCCAGTATGATCTGCCCTTCATGGAGCTCATAGCGGCTACGCATCCACGAATACTCCAGCGCAGTGATTATCTCTTGCGCCGCCAGATACTCGGGATAAATCACTTTGTCTACACCCATCTGCTTAACATGCCGGAAGTTATCGGGCTTCATGTAGTCATAGGAATCTATCCGCGCAACGGTCAGCTGTGCCCCGAGATGCTTGGCTATCGAGCATGAAACGATATTCGCCGTCTCGTAAGGCATAACGGCGATGAACATATCGCAGCTGTCAGCCTTGGCTTCCCGGAGCACGGCGAAACTCGTCGGGTCGCCGGTCACCGTCATAAGATTGAAATTCGCGTCAAGCACTGCAAGTCGGTTGCTGTCCTCATCGATGAGCGTTATATCCTGCTCCTCGTTCGACAGCAGTTTCGCAAGATGCGAGCCTACCTCGCCTGCTCCGGCTATTACGATTTTCATGCTTGGTTCGTGTGTTCTTCTACGGCCTTTCTGATGCTTGCCGCATCAAGACCAACCAGTTTATAAAGCTCTTCAGGAGTGCCCTGCGGAACAAACTCATCGGGCAGTCCAAGTCTGCGGAGTGCTATGCCCGTGTATCCGTGATCGGCCAGCCACTCTGCCACTGCACTACCGAGTCCGCCGTTCAGCGTACCGTCTTCCACCGTCAGGATCGGCTTTCCGCTCTTCCCCAATTCATGCAGCAGCTCTCCATCGATGGGCTTCAGGAAGGTCATGTCATAGTGAGCTATGTTCATCCCCTCTATAGCCTCCGATACTGTCGATGCAATCGGTCCGATAGAGAGAACCGCCCCATCCTTGCCATCTTTAAGTTTGCGGGCCTTACCTATCTCAAGCTTTTCGGCCTCACACAACGGTCCGTTTTTCTTCCCGGCTCCGCGAGGATAGCGGATAGCGAACGGTTGCTTTACCTCATCGTCCAGAGCGGTTGCCATGAGGCGTCGCAATTGATCCTCGTCCGCAGGAGAGCTTACGATCATTCCGGGTACGGTGCGCATATAAGCCAGGTCATTCGCCCCGTGGTGTGTCGCTCCGTCCTCACCCACAAGTCCGGCACGGTCTATTGCAAAGACTACAGGCAGGCTCTGGAGCGCTACATCATGGATTATGTGGTCATATCCGCGCTGCAGGAAACTCGAATATATGCCCACTACCGGACGCATCCCCTCCTTCGCAAGGCCACCGGCAAAAGTCACGGCATGGCCCTCGGATATGCCCACATCGAAAACCCTCTCCGGATGCACTTCCTGAAGCTTTGAAATCGAAGTGCCCGATGGCATGGCGGCCGTTACGGCAACGATCCGCGGGTTCTTTTCTGCGAGCTCTACCAGTGTCTCGCCAAAAACATCCTGATACTTTTTGGGCTTGCTTTCCGAGCTTGCAGTGTCTGCTGCACGCTCTCCAGTGCTTGCATCGAATTTTCCGGGCGCATGCCACTTAGCCGGATTCTTCTCTGCGGGCTCATACCCCTTGCCTTTTACTGTCCGCAGATGCAGGATGCGCGGGCCGTCCATGTCCCGGATGTCTTTAAGAACCCTTACAAGCGTGGCGATGTCATGCCCGTCAAAAGGTCCCATATAGCGGATATTGAGCCCCTCGAAAAGATTCTGCTGATGCGAGATCAGGGATTTCAGACTGTTGTTGAATCGCAGAATCGATCCCTTGCCGCTGTCGCTTACTAAATGCATCTTTTTCAGCATGCGGTAAGCCTTATATCTCAGATCGTTATATGCCTTCGACGTCGTCAGGTGAGCAAGATAGCTGTTCAGCGAACCAACGTTTCTGTCAATGCTCATATCATTGTCGTTCAGCACTATCAGCAGGTTGTTGGGCGTGTTTGCCGCATTGTTTATGCCCTCGAACGCAAGCCCCCCGCTTATCGATGCGTCCCCTATCACGGCCACTGTGTTTCTCCTCGGCTGATCTTTTTTTAAAGCTGATGCGACAGCCATTCCAAGAGCAGCGGAGATTGAGTTCGATGCATGACCCGCCGAGAAGGTGTCGTATTCGCTCTCGGCCGGATTGGGAAATCCGCTCAGCCCTCCGAATTTACGGTTGCCTTCCGCGAAAGCCTCGCGCCGCCCGGTGAGCAGCTTGTGCCCGTAAGCCTGATGGCCAACATCCCACACAAGACGGTCGTACGGCGTGTCGAACACATAGTGAAGCGCCACGGTCAGCTCCACCGCTCCCATACTCGAGGCAAAGTGGCCCGGATTGTCTGCCAGATTGCGGATAAGGAAACGGCGGATTTCCTCACACACCTGCGGCAGCTTGTCCACCGGAAGCTTACGCA
The DNA here is from genome assembly GCA_964493495.1 of uncultured Bacteroides sp. Classification (GTDB taxonomy): domain Bacteria; phylum Bacteroidota; class Bacteroidia; order Bacteroidales; family Muribaculaceae; genus CAG-873. Next base: position 3,644 of record CAZBNM010000048.1, on the reverse strand, counting down.
GATCCGCAGGGCTTTGAATACTGTCGAGCAAGGGCGTCTCGGCAAGTGTCTCTGCACTTCGCATGCTATCGTTCATTTCTCCCGGGGTTTATATATTTCTTATACATCGGCACGAAGATGATTATGGCCGATGCCACGATCACAAATGCGGTGTAAAGCGTGAAGGGTCGCGAATAAAGCACGATCAGCGCTACAAGGGCTGCCCAAAGCACACCTAGAATGGCAAAGCGGATGATTACTGAACTTGATACTCGCATATTTTGCTTCTTGTTTGTTTCGCAAATTTACGAAACTTTTCCCCCATTGCAAAATAATTCTTGCGAGCGCCGGACAAAATTACCTCGGCTCTTTTTCGCGAATCGGCTTTTAATCCGCTGTCAGATAATCTATTTCATCCTCTATTTGCTGTCGCATCAGCTTGAGCGCCGGGGCCATGTCTTCAAAGTCTGTTTTGGACAAGACCTCGCGCACTTCTTCTCCGTCAACCGTGGACAACGTATTGAGGAGCAGTCTTAAAGATCCGTACAGATCTGCATTGCGGTTCCTTAGTCTCCGAAGCGCAAGCCTCCCTCCAAATGGAAGCTTCCGCAAAAGCGAATGACACAGCGTGTCGCTTACCTCCGTCGAGGGGCTCGCATCCAGCCAAGCTTCCGCAAGGCTCTCATCCATTTCTTCTTGCGGAAATATCATTGGAGCAAGCATCATGCTTTCCCGTGTGCTCGTATTCTCCCACAATGCTTGGGCCAGCTCGCGGTTTGTGCCTGTAAATGAGGCGATTTCCTTAAGCTGAGGAAGATTCAGACCGAAGATAATCCTGAATGGCGAACCGTTCTTGCGCAATACATCGGCCACTACACCATTCCTCAGGGCAAAAAAGCGTCGCTTCACCTCCTGCATGGCCGACATCCCTTCTTCATGTTGCGATATATCCATCTCTCACCGGTTTTTAGGTAGAATTATTCTCTCGCCGTTGCTGCGCGCAAGTTGGTTCTGCAAACGTTGGATGGATGCAATCTGCACCAGCAGATCCTCCATTCTCTCATCCGTTTTCCCTGCCACGGCGTCCTTCAGACGTTCCTGCAGCTTCCCTAACTCTCGCGATAGCACGGCGGCGTGATACTCGTGAACTGCACGGGGCACAAGCGTCGCAAGCTGTTCCTGCTCGGTTTCAACCTGTGCGTATTTGGTATGAATCTTGCTGAGGGTGTACTTTTCGCAGGCAAGATCAGTGGCCAGAAGCCGTATCGCATCGTCAGGCGAGGAGCACAATTGCCTTTGCAGGAATTCCATATCGAAAACATCAAGACTTTCCCACAGTTCCTTGTCAAGCTTGACAGTAAGTGCCCTCTCGGCCTTCTCTATCTCGCCTACATTTTCCGCTGTTGTCCGGATGCCCTCGACTCCCTCGACAAATGCACTCTCTCGCACACTCAGAAGCCGCCGGTATTCTTTTTCATGCTCAAGCGGGAAAGCCTCGCCTTTTGCTGTTTCGACTATTTGCATGAAGGTGCGTTTCACAGTCGGATCTGTAAATTCCAGACCGGCTCGCCGGAGCTCGCTCTCGATCAGGCCGGATACGCTCAGAGAGCCCATCGTTCCGTCAGTAGCTGATGTGGCCACTTCAAGCAACCCGTATCTCACGGCATACCGCAAAATCATCTTTTCATAGGGCAGCAGACTCTTGTCCCCTCCGGAAATATCTTTTGAACTCACGACGGCCCTGGCTGCAGCCTCCACTACCGCAGGATCGGGCGACTCTTCTGCCTCCGATGGCTTCCCCTCCTCCTGCAGCAACGGGCGGATGCTTTCCTGAGCGCGGGCTCTCGCTGCCTCGCGTTCGATGGTTTCCAGACGCGTTGCCACAAATTTTTTCAGCTGCAGGGCAATCACGTCCTCGCTCATCCCGAACGTCCTCGCACACTGCGCTACATAACTCATCCGCGTTATTTGGTCATCAACCATGGCCACTGCCTGCAATATCGTATTGATGACCTTCGCACGCGCTGTCGGGTCGTTCGGACTCACATCCCGCATCAGGATGTCCGTCATGAACGCGATTATGTCCTGTTCGTGCTCTTTCAGATACTCCTCAACCTCTGTCGAAGAATGGCTCTGCGCGAAACTGTCAGGGTCGTCTCCTTCCGGCAGAAGCAGGGCCTTCACGTTCAGACCCTCCGAAAGTATCAGGCTTATACCGCGCAAGGATGCCTTGATGCCCGCCGGATCTGAGTCGTAGATCACGGTGATATTGCGTGTGAAACGCATCAGGGCCCTTATCTGCTCCTGCGTAAGCGAGGTGCCGGACGAGGCCACGACATTCTCCACCCCGGCCTGATGCATGGATATCACATCCATATACCCCTCCACCATTATGGCCTTGTCCTTCTTCGCAATCGCACTCTTGGCCTGGTAGAGACCGTATATCTCTTTCTTCTTGGAATAAATTATGGATTCGGGGGAATTCACATACTTGGCGACCTGCTTGTCACCACGCATGGTGCGTCCGCCGAATCCGACGGTCCGCCCCGAAACCGTATGTATCGGGAAAATAACTCTCGTGCGGAACCGGTCGTAGCAGTCCCCTCTGTCACTCCGTACGCATAGCCCTGTGTCTACAAGCGTCTGTGCGCTGAAACCCTTCTCGAGAGCCTTGGAATACAGATCGCTGGATTTCTCCACCGAATATCCCAGATGGAAACGCTTCACCATGGCATCGTTGATTCCGCGCTTCCGGAAGTAGGCAAGCGCCACGGACTGTCCTTCAGCCGTTTCCGTGAGATTATGCTCGAAATGCTTTAAAGCAAATTCATTCACCGCAAACATGGATTCGCGGGCCGAGGCAGCTTCTTTTTCGGCCTCCGAAACTTCATGCTCTACGATTTCGATGTTGTATTTCCGTGCAAGCCAACGCAATGCCTCTACATAGGTCATCTGCTCATGTTCCATGATAAAGTTGACGGGCGACCCACCCTTCCCGCAGCTGAAACACTTACAGATATTTCTCGCCTTATTCACGGAGAATGAGGGTGTCCGCTCATTATGGAAGGGACAAAGCCCCTTGTAGTTAGCGCCCGAACGGCGCAGCTTCACGAAATCACTCACCACCTCCACAATGTCGGCAGTGTCAAGAATCTTATTTACGGTTTCCTGGTCGATACGACCCATAAACGCTCCTGTTGGCTATTGGCAGAGTTGATAAAGAAGAGGCCGACCAAGAGCAATATCGCTCTCCCGGGCCGGCCTCTGCAAGCTGTGATTCGGGATTTATGAGTGCTCGTACTTGAGCGTCAGAGAGGGCTGGTCACATACTTCTGACGGTCCGAAGTACTGGATGGGACCGGGATAGATGTAGCATGTATTCTGCGCCCAATCTTCACGCTGCGAGGCGAATTTCAGGAAAGGCTTGCCGTCGAGACGTACAAGTGCCTTCTGGATCACGGGCTTGTCCTCTGCATTGCGGCGTTCCATATTCATCATCATCGTGATGGGGATACCACCTGCTATCCACTGCACGGCAGGCTTCACCAGATTGCGGATTGACGACATATAACCCGTCACACCTGCATTGATGAGTGCGGCGGCATTGTAGCCCAGCGAATAGCAATAGTCGGCATCGAAATTCGAGGGATCGGCGCAACGGCCCT
>CAZBNM010000047.1:0-18243 GCA_964493495.1 uncultured Bacteroides sp. | reverse complement strand
GCGTTCATCCTGAGCCAGGATCAAACTCTTCGTTGTTGTTTATCTTGTTCTTTTTCTTTTCAAAAAAAAATCGGCAAGACAATCTTTGTTTTATTGTTGCCTTCACAAGAGAGCCAACAGCTTCCGAGCGCTTCAGGCCTCGCGGCCCTCGCTTCTCTCCTCGTGCCCTTGGATAATCGTTTATTTGAGCTTGGTAGAATTGACAGAGCATCTAAATTTTAGCTCTTGTACTACTTCGTTTCTATTGTCAAACTGTCAATGTTCTCGTGCTTTTGCCGCATCGGGCGAAAGACTTTGCAAAGTTACAACCAAAAATCAGAAATTCCAAATCTTGTTCAAACTTTAACACTCGTTAAGTCTTTGCCGCCGCTTCGCGGACGCCGGTTTTTCGACCACCGCCGTGGTCCCGGCCCGAAAGCGAGTGCAAAATTACAACACAAATTTCCGTTTTCCAAATTTTTCGGCAACTTTTTTATGCTCTAAAACATACTTTTTCAACACCACCCCTGAAAAACAACAACTTGCGCCCTCTCCTAAAAGAGGACGCAAGCCGCGTATGAGAAAATAGCGATCAGCGCACGAGCACCTTGCTGACATCCTTGCCCTGACGGCGGATATAAATGCCGGCCGCAGAAGGATTGTCGACACGGACACCCTGCAAGGTATAATACTCAACCTGTGCATCGACCTCCTCGAGCTCAACCTCACCGATACCGGAGACATTACGCACGCTTACGGTCTTGGCCAGCCAGTCAACCACGATGGTATAGGTCGTGCCGGCCACGCCACCGGAAAGCGTGTAGGCCTTGGGGTCGTTAAGCTTCTCGAAGCTTGCACTTCCGCCAAGCGCAATGGGCTTATCGCTGCCGCTTGCGCCATAGCGCACACCCATGCCGTTGAAGCCGCTCCAATTGCCCGCAGCCCCGAGCGCGGAAGCGAAACTGAATGCAGCCTGAATAGTCACATCAGCCGTGAACGTCGCGCCATCTTCAGTCATCTTCACGCCGACAGCAGGATCCCAGCTGTTGCCATTTACCTGACCGAGAATGTAAAACTCCGAGGGCATATCGACCGGACGGTCCTGCGGATCAAGCTTGGTATAGACCTGCGAACCGCTCGCGGTCTTGCCGTCGGCACCCTTTGCCTCCCACTTGACCTCAATTTCCGTATTGACCGCAACACCCTCACCAAGGGTTACGTTCGTGACTCCGGGAGTGAGATTCATCGTTCCCAAGCCGGTAGCAGTGAGCGTGCCGCTGACGGCATTGACCAGCTCAACACTGATGTCGAACGTTTCGGTGCGGAAGCTGCAGCTCTCGGGCGTGAAGAAAGCCATGGGCGAACCGCCCTGCTCACCGCTCATCAGAACAGCGATGCCGCTCGCACCGGTCGTGCCGGTGATCTTGGAATTCGTAACCGTAAACTGACGGCCCGAAACCAGGTCGGTATAAGTGCCGGCAGGGCAATAACCCGAGGCATTGTCGACCGATACATTCTGCACACCACCTTTGCCGGCAACGATAACAGCACCCCCGCCCTGACGCGTGATGCACGCCACACCATTGGACGAGGCATAGGCATCTGCCTTGCCCTTCATGGCGTTGCGGAATTTATTGACTGCCGCAATCTCGGGAGAGGTGAAATGCGTGGTGCCCTTCACACCCATCTTGATCTCACGGTAGCCGGTCTTGGTGGGACGGGCCAGATAGAGGGCCGAACCGCCTGCGCGGCATGCGACGATAGCCCATGCGCGGTCGATGACAGCCTGGTCCACAAACTTCGTCTCGCCGCCCTCATTGGCATACATGTCGTGGCTCTCACCCCAATAAATAATTTTATCTTCAGGGATGGTGGTATACCAAGACCCCTTGGCCGAAGGCACCGAACCGCCACGCACGGAATTGAGGACAGAATTCGAATAGCGGGTGTCAGTCACGCTCATATAATCCGTGTATTCCTTCATCAGTGCACTGGCCTTCGTGCCACCCGGGCTGTCGAGGACCTCACCGTAATGATACATGCCGGGTACGGCAGATATGACAGCCGACCAGAAATCACAGTTTTCAGAGGGGAGGGAGATGTGTTTGGCCGCATCCCAACGGATACCGTCAACACCCAACCCGCCGAGGGTCTTAACGAACTCGACCGCACGCTCCTGCACCTCGGCATTCTCGGAATTCACATCAGGATAGTCGCCGAGACAGTGGTGGGTGATCGAGTTGCGATTGCTATAATTCACCTTGATGGTGGTGGTGCGCAGATGATCGCCGCTATTCCACCATGCACTGCGATTGGCCGTAGCGCCGTTGATATGATTGGCCACAACGTCCACAATCACCTTGACGCCGTACTTGTGGGCCTCGGCGCAGAGATTCTTCAGCGCCGTGGAATTTGCCGCCACGCCATTGCTGCGGAAAGCGAAATCATAAGGCATATACGCATAGAACCATTCGGCATTGGTGGCCGCATTGCCCTGAACCGGCGAAATCTGAATGGCGCCGAAACCGGCCTCGGCTATTTCGGGAAGCATCTCATTAATCTGAGTCGCATTCCAGCAGAAAAGGTGGAGGATATTGCCGTCCTGAATTTTTTCAGGCAGACCGTAATCGGCATTCTGGGCAAGCGCGCCCGAGGCGCCCGCAAGCCCGAAAAACAATAATATGGAAGCAAAATAACGTTTAAGCATGATATAGAAAGGTTTTATTTGTTACTATGTTTCAGACGCAAGTGCTTTGCGCCCTGCAAAGATACAACATTTTTCGAGAATTTCACCCATCAGGTCTGCGAAAAGACATAAAAAAAGTCCGCAACACATTTCCACAATGGGTTTCGGACCTAAGCCTTCTTGCAGGCTGTGTGTGATTCAAAAAACAATAAACTTTTAGAGCAATTTTTCCAAAGAGTGTTAGGTTATATCATACTTACTTATTCATGCCGAGAATCACACGCATACCGTCCGGCCGACACATGGCGTCATCGCGACGCGATTCGGGGTTGGCTGCCTAAAGTGCTTAGATTCGAGTTGTGTTAGAAAAATTTGGCCTAAGACTTAGGGCTACACGTAGGACTATCAGCGATGCAAAGTTAATCAAATATTTCGTGGATGCCAAATTTTTCAGGAAATATTTCAAAAAAATCGTCATAAAGCAAAATGGCCTGATGCTTTTCGAGCATCAGGCCATTTGAATATGAGGAGTTTACAAATCAATAGAGGATCTTGGTGACTGTGTCACCCTTACGGACGAGGTAGACATTTCCGGGCTGGGGATCAGCAACCTTCAGGCCCTGGAGTGTGAAGTATTCCGGAGCGGAGTTCTCAGCACTCACACCTTCGATTCCGGTAACGATAGGCACACCGGCCGTTCCTTCCGTATCTGCCTGGGTGACAAGATAGCTGGGAGCCATATTCTCGGCAGTGAATCCCGAGGGGAGCACGGGCACATAGGCGCGGGTAGTCATGTCATAGGCGACCTTGCCATCGATCTCATGTGTGGCATACAGCGACACATTGTGACTGGTGCCGTCAGCAGAATATTGAGTCTCGGGATCGTAGTTCTGACCGTTGTTGAAGGCCGTGTGCTGCACCTGCTCACCCTCGACACCCACCGCGGGGGAAACTTTTCGCGGAGCTGAGAAGTTACCGGCGGAATTCAGGGTAACCCATTGAGAGTAGAGAATCTCACCGGCTCCGCTGTGGCCACCGGCGGCTGAATTGAGCTGAGTGGAGAACCTTGAGCGAAGCAATTTTTCCTGTTCTTCCTCGCTCCATAACAGATGATGAGCATCGGTCTCCACATGGGTGATTTCCGGTATTTGCTGGTCTTGTGCTTCAGTATGAACCCATGCATAATTCGCGTCGACTGTTAAGTCAGCGTCATTGAAAACCTCGCGGAGGTCATTGAGATAGGAATCTGAGAGCTTGACAGACACTTCTGCAATGAAGTGATTCTGCTGATCGTCAGCAGGCTTGGTGCGGTCAGCAACAGGTTCAATGCCGAAGACAATCTTTGTAGCGCCATTATAATGGACGAAGTTTATCTCGTTATCACCCAGCGACTCACAGACGTATCCGTTTTTCAAGACAACCGGATCCTTGTACTGAACGGCATATCTATCGTTTTGACTATCACCCTTGTCATTGACGTGGCGGTAAATTGTGACTTTATCCACTACCGTCTTATAGTCAATCATATCAGGGACGACCACTTCAATATAATTATTAAATTCATTGATCTTTACCTGATCAGAGGGAGCGTTTTGGGAATCAAGCTCCTTAAGATCCTCCAATGTATGCACACCGGCCACTTCGTACTCTACAGCAACCTGAGGGATCACGACGTCAGAATAATCAAGCTCATAGCCATTATCCATCGTCTTGTAGGTATCGTCATCCCTCTCGTGCACATCAAGCCAATAGCAGATTTCAGCAATCTTCTTGTCTTCATCTTCGATCATTTCGAAATTTTCGGTGTCGCTGTCCAGCTCAAGCGGATTGAAACCAAAATCTATCACTCCATTTTCATCAGGCCCGTTTATCTTTACGTTCTTGACCGTTGTGACTGACTGCCGGTCCTTCTGGAAGGCATAGTACCATTGGTTGCCTTCGCCCCAGATACTGATTGCGCCATCGTATTTCGTCCCGCTTTCGGTGCCATCTGCATAAATTATATTTTTGAAAAGCGAAAGCATGGCATACTTATGTGTGCCGGAAGGATCAGACCCCCAGACGCCATTTCGATATGCTTCCGGCATCTTATCCGAGGAGAGAAGAGGCTTCTGCTTGTTGTTGACCAGAACAAGGCGATTCGAGAACGTCTCTTTCCCCTTTTTATAAGTAAGTCCGCTCTTGGAAGCGTGCTCGAATTCAGCGCCGGGAAGAATATACATATTCACAAGATAGGGCGATGTTTCTTCGGGCATCGCAGGCACCTTAACGTAGGCGTAATGCACCACGGTGGCGCCGAGATCGACATTCACGCCGGAGATACGTTCGAGACGCAGACCATAGAACTCGGTATAGGTGTTGCCCTCATCATCCGTGAGTACCGGCGGAATCATGGCCGTGCACTCCGTGGCACCACCCCCTGCCAGCTGCAGACCAACCACGTCGAAGCCCGTGCTGAGGTTGATGTTCTTGTAGTTTCCGTTCTCATCCTTAACAATGGCCTGGATACGGATAGCCTTGCCAAGGTCAAGGTTGAGCACAGTGCCGGAAGTAATATAGAAGCCGGCCTCAACACCGGTGGGAATAGGCTCGCCCGCATAAACGTCGTAATACGCACCTCCGAGATTAAGCACCGCAGTCACCGCACCATCGTTGAGATTGTTGTTCACGAGGTTGTTAGCGCCGGTGACCATACCCTGCGTTGCTGCGCTTGCATTACGGAAGTATCGCTTGATGATGGGCACCTCGGCGAGCTTGTCGACAAAAGCGTAATGGATGCGCACCTGCTCGATGGCATTGACATCTACGCCGGCCACGCCGATGCCGATGCCGTCAAAAACTATATCATTACCGTCTTTGTCCGTCGGAACCGGGAGCTTGATGGTCTGCTGACCTTCTCCATAGCTGATGAGGGAGAGGCCGAGGATATCGAGCTCAGAGCCTTTGGCATTGAAGGTGTGCACAAGCTCTTTGCCATCATAGAGATAGACCACAAACATCTTGATGAGATCGAGATTGAGCACACTGCCGGAGTTGGAGCCGTCAGAGAGAACATATCCGACAACGTCGCCAGTCCGGAAGTAAGGAGCGGTCGCACCCTGCTCGGTCGTACGATCAGGGGAGACAACACAGAGCTGGTCGAGAGCTACGGTAGCGCCGATACCGGCAGCAGTAGCGTAATTATCCGGATCCGCGTCGGTAAGGAATTCGAGATTAGACATCCCCTGACCGATCTCTATTTCGAAAGCGCCGGTATAGGCCTTGTAGCCATACTTAGAGAAAGGGATTGCCGACAAAACCCGGATCAGGGACATTGGCAGAGGAAATCGCCACGCGGGCAGACGCTGATTCCTGTTGATTGTCTGCAGCGTTGACAGACATTGCGGTGTTGACTGCCACAAGAGCAGCCAAGGCCATTTTAAAAACCTTATTCATAACCTAAATTAAGAAATTGATTCTATTGAAGATTGCAGAAATGGATGTATAAAATCACATCACTGTGAAAATCCCGCAAAGGTACTCACTTTCCGGGATATTCAGGCCACCGCAACCATTAATTAATACTAAAAATTGTATAGAATTAAAATAGAATTCCCGACGGAAGGGGTCCGCCGGGAATGATATTCTAACTAAAGATGTCAGATTAGCGTTTTGCGAATTTGAGGGTTGCGGCGGCGTCGGGGGTGGTGGCTTGTGCCACATACACGCCGGGGACAAGTGCACGGACATTGACTGCATCGCTTCCCGAAAGCACACGTGCACCCGAGAGGTTGTAGATGCTGATGGCAGCGCCTGCGGCAACAACGTTTTCGCCGTCGAAGCTGATATCGAATGTCGACGAGTCCGCCACGACGTCCTCGATGCCCGAAAGCCCGGGCTTAACCGTCACCTTGCACTTGGCACCGCAGATGTCGAGCATGGTCTCGCCAACCTTCCCGGCAAGGAAATTCAGGGCAAGACGACCCTTGGTGATGGTGGCGTCGCCGGTCATTTCGGCTACCTCCTCATCGCTCGAAGTATAGTAGAGCTGATCGAAGAGCTCGGCGATGTCGGGAGTCTTTACACCCACGAACACTACGTAAACATCGAAGTATTCACCTTCCTCGACCGTCACTTCAGCGGGCGTGCAGAAATTGCCGTTCTCGTGATTGAGCGCGGGATCACTGTCGGCCAGCTCATTCCAGTTCTTATCCTCGCCATATTCCAGACCGAGCTTCTCGGCGAACCAGTCGGCCGAGAGCTGATCGCGCTCCACGCTCTCACCCTCAGTGGTGTCGTGGAGAGCGTCAATTTCGGGGAGTCCGACTTCGAGTTCGGCCGCACAGAAGTTGTTGTTCAGTCGGAGTTCGGCGGGAAGCAGCTCGCCGTATACAGGCTGGTAATTCTCATCATACTCCACATCCATAGGCGTTTCGTTCACCTGCGAGCGACCGATCACGCGATGGAGGGTCAGCTGTTGGCTCGAATAGCGGGGAGCGAGGTCGGGCGTGTAGCCCGTTATCTCAGCCAAAGCAACAAAATTATTGAACACCACGGGCTCGGTCAGCACGGTTGCCGCTCCGGACTCGTCGGTGGTGTAGGCATGCTGAAGCCAGCCGACTAAGCCGCCTGCACACGGGCCGAAATCCGTATATGCAAGGCGCTTCTCGCCGGTAGCCGTGATGGTGCCTTCAACATAGCATCGCGTGATAGCCGCGCCCTCGTTGAAACCGGCTATGCCGCCGACGGTGTTGCTGGCCGTGAGACGGACATCGACATGGCAGTCCGATACGGGAGTGTCCGCGGACATCTCGCCAACGATGCCACCCAGCTGACTCTCGGCAAGGAGCGTGGCCTTGACAGAACATGCCTTAACGGTCGAACCTGTTCTGAGCGTTGCGGCGATGCCGCCCATCATCGTGGATTTCGACATCGAAATGGTGCTCGACTGCAACGAGCATTTGTCGATGCTTGTTCCGAGAACAACCGAACCGACAAGACCTCCGAAGGACGTATCCTTGTCCGTATCCTCCACACGGAGGTCAATCACATGCACTCCTGAAATAGCGGCGCCGGATGCGCTCGATGCAATCAGACCCACATACGAACCAGCGACATCCTCTATTCGCGTTCCGATAAAGGTTATATTCCTGACCTCTGCGCCGGCCTGCAGAGCAGCGAACATGCTTCCACCGGCGATGCACAGACCGGTCACGGAGTGTCCGCGTCCGTCAAGTGAGCCATAGAACGTAATCTCACCTCCTGCAAACTCCACTCCATCAGCTACGATATCGCATGCGAGAGCAAAATGCTTGTCGGGATAAGCGCGCAGCAATGCAAAATCCCCGACAGTCGAGATCAGATAGGGATTCTCCTTCGTGCCCTCGCCTCCCTTTTCAAACTTTGCCATCGGCAGGGTATAGAAGTCGCTCGACAGCAGATCGTCATCAGCCACGTAGCTTATCCACAGGCATGGAGACTTGTCGGGACTCAGGAGCGCTACATTGGATATGACGCCCTTGGACGCATCCGGGCCAAGCTCGAAGAGCTTCGTGCCGTCGGTGGAAAGTACATAAAGCCACGTATCGCTGGTGCCGGCAGTGGCTCCGCTGCGCTGACGCTTGACAAGCCACATATACTCACGGTTCTCATCCGAATTGAAGATGTAGGGCGAGAGGGCCGGACTGCTGATGTAGACCTGCGCCATATTCACGTCATCGCCCAGATTGAGTACATCCGTGTGCGAGTAATCGCCGTCGGCGTTGATCCAGACAATCTGCTCGAGCACGTTCATATCCTCGTCGTATGCGCTTTGCATGGTCTGGAAGGCATATTCGTAGCTGTCGCCAACGGGATAGCGGTCAACATTCGTGCGCAGGCTATAGTTCTGATAAGCCGCCGGAACGGACATCATCTCCACCCCCGAGGGTATATTCACGAAATGGAAGGTAAAGGCACCGGTCTCGTCGGACTGCGCATACATGATCTGCGGATCAAAGCCGCGGATATCGGACATGAACAGATAGTACTCCACATCCTTGGCAATATCATGGAGGCGTGCACCCTGAGCATCGTAGCGGGCGAATTCGTAGAGATACGCATCATCGTTGGAACGCAGATACTGCTGAATGCACACGTTTGTATTTCCATCGGCATCTATATCTTCGCCGTAAAGCAGATGACCGATCGAATAGTAGCGGAATATGACATCGGAATTATCCGTGGTCTGATCCACCGGTATCTCCACATGCTCCAGCTGCTCGAGCTCGCTGCCCCAGCCGGGATAAGTGTAACTCTCTACGATAAGCTTGTTATTCTCCGTGGGCATTCCGTCGTTTTCGGATGAGCCCTCGAAATCGAATCCGGGGCCAACGGCATTGTTGAAGAACCATTTGTCGTAATGCTGGAACACGAACAAGGGCTTGCCGTCGCGCACATCGGCCATGAAGAAAGGCACGGCCATCTGGTCGCCCGGAAGATTCGGATAAGCAACCTCGAAGGAGCCTATGGCCGACGGGCCGCCGTTCCATGAGGCGCGTTTGTATACGGTCACGACCTGCTTGTTGGAATCGATATACTCGGCCAGCGACTCCTTGCTCTCGTCATAACCCGTCTCTGTCAGGATAGCGATATAGAAAATTTCTTCCCATGAATACACAGCGACATTGACACTCGCGCAAATATAGCCCGGAAGAGTCATGAGCACAGGCGATTCATTGTCGGCATCGGCGGGGGCGCCGAGCGAGTACACCTGGGCGAAATAGCGCATCTCGTAATTGGGCCTGTTCATAGCCATATTCACCACAATCTCGTAGTTGCTGTCGCCGTTGAAGAAATTTTTGGAGACCATAGGATCAATGGAAACCCCGGCCACGGCCACATCGTCCTCCTCGAAATCAACGCTGTCCTTAATCGTGCCCACGAGCTTACGCGAAGAGTCATACACATTGATTTCAAAACCCTTTATAAGCGTCTCCTTATAATATTCATGCTGAACGACTTCCGTGTCATAAGCCATGGTGTAGAACCATGTGCTTCCGTCCGGCCCGTCGAGATATCCAATCTCGCTCTCCCCTGTGAAGGATTGCGCGGGCGTGGCATCAACAACCCGCTTACGCCCGGTTTTCTGCCACTCGCTATGGATGGACGGTTCGGCCTTGGCCGTTCGAGTGAAGGCCAGTGGCGCATGCTGTTCGCGTATTGAACGTGCTGCGGCTTCCTGCTCCGGCGTCACGGCAGACGATACCAGCGGCAGAATAAGCCCCAGACATAAAAGTAAAAATTTTCCCATCGTGTAAGATTTATTCTAATGATTGTTCTATTTATGCAGTAATAACTTACAAAAGTACTGAAAATGTATAAGACTACGCAAGCAGAGGGTTTCAATTGGTTGTTTTTAATAATCACAAACCTTTTTTAACCAAAATACCTTTCTCCGCAGCCTCCAATATTGGAGCATCATCCTCTGCGTCGTCGCTTATCGCTGTCTGCAGGCGCAATCCGTGCAGTACGGCAAAGTCCATTACTCGCCGGAGCTTTTCCAGGCCGCGACATTCCGTGCGCTCCGGATTCCGAACTGCATCCATATCCGTTGCAACGAAGTCGCCCTTCCATATCAGCGGCACATATTGAGCCGGGGCTGCCGTAGCAAGCAGAATGCGACATCCGGCTGCCATATAGCCGGCAATCATTGCCTGCACGCGCTCATTAAACCTTTTCGCAACCTCGGCCACAAACATCCTGCAGAGCATCTCATCCGGCTCTATCAGCGCGAAAATTCCGAACTTCATATCCACGTGGCTGATGAGCCCCCCCTTCCGCGCTGCAAGTAGTGCCATACAACGTCCGAGACGGGCCAGGCGTCCTCGGCGCAGCATCTCCCGCAGCCCGCAACGGATATAAATGTGCAAGGTGTTTCCCCTGACCAAGGTTCCGTCAAGGTCCACAGCCACGAGAGGCACACGAACGTCAGACGACGGAGTCATAACCGGTAGAAATCTTTGCTCCAGGGAAAGCGAATCAGCACTCCCTCGCGGAACATGGCGTAATCGGGCTTCACGCGCGGCCTGCGGGTAGTCTGCGTAATCACGGCCGTGCGCACTTCGCGATCGCCGGGCACATTGCCGATGGCCTCGAGCACCGAGCGCATGGTCGTGCCTGAATCAATAGCATCGTCCACCACCAGCACCTTCCCGGCCTTTTCGACAGCCTCCCGGGCAGCCGGGGTGAGCACAGCGGGCTGCGGACGCCGCCAAAGCGAAGTCACACGCAGGACACAAGCCTCGGCTATACGCAACGCATCCGACACAAAGCGCGGCGAACGTCGCAGCACTCTGAAAATGATGCTTGCATCCTCCTTGTCGGCCGTCGAGGGCCGGTGCATGCTCACGGAGCTGTGCGCCACATCCTCGAACAAAAGAGAGGCCACGAATTCGCCGCCCGAGGCGATTCCCACCACCAGATCAGGCACGAAATCCCTGCTCACGAGCTTCTCAAGCACTCCGCAAGCCGTGTTGAAATCTCTATCGTTCAAGGTCACAACTTTCATATAAGCGCAAAGATACAACTTTTCCAAGAAATATGCACGCATCTTTCGAACTATTTCGTATTTTTGCACACAATGCAAAAGCACGCCAAAACAGAACGGATACTTTCCGCGCTCCTGCAGTTACTACTGCTCGCAACCGGAGCTGCCTATGCCATGATGTACGGCAGCCGTCCTCTGCTTCAGGACGATCTGGCCTTTTTCAGGACCAATGGCGAGTGGATTTCCACACATTCGCCGGCGTTCCTGAGGCTGCCCACACACGTCCTTGGCTCATGGCTTTCGCTAAACGGGCGTCTGGGCGACGCGCTCAATATCCTCTGGCTTAACTTCCTGCCGCGTCCCCTGCTCATAATCCTCACGGGGCTGATGGTATGGGCCCTGTTTGCGATTTTCATCCGTTGGGCCCGGCGTCTGTGTCCCGGGATGCCGGGGCAGTACCTCGCAGCCGCCCTGCTGATGTTCGCCTTCCCGTGGTGGGACAACAGTCAGCTTCTGGTCGTAGCCTTTAACTACGTATGGTCCTCGGTCCTTATGCTCGCGTGGCTCGCATGGCTTCTCAGGCGTCCAGCACCACGTTGGTGGCCGGCCTGTCTGGTGTTCGGCTTTTTTGCCGGCGCGCAACACGAGGCCCTGGGGCTCCCCGTGGCTGTGGCGCTCCTGTGCGCCTTAGTCCGTCCTTTCGGACTGTTCGGGCAGCTCCTGTCCTCACGCGAAACCCGCAAGGCCGCCCTCGGTGGCATTTTAGGAGCGCTATATACCCTCCTGTCACCGGCACTCTGGAGTCGGGCCGGCGCGAACGCCCCGGAGAACTCCGCTCTCTATGTCCTCATCAGCTCCAATTGGGCCGTGATTCTGCTTGTCGCCGCAGGCTTGCTGCTGATAGTCTTCCGCCCCGGACGCACAATCGGATACCTGCGCACGGCCCACGGCGGAGCCATGCTTCTCTTCGCCGTTGCAGCATGTGTGTCCGCCGCCATGAGCATGTACAGCGGCATCGTGGGGCGCACCGGAGCCTTCGCTCAGATTTTTGCTTTTCTCGCCTTGTACGGACTGGCATGGCCACTGATTGCCCGGCGGGGCGTGCATCTCCCGGGCGCCTGCTCCGTAACCATTTGTCTGGTTCTGTGGGTTGCCATGGCTGCGCACATATTTCTGCTTACCAAGCGCCAGCTGCAGCTCAACCACGAAGCCTCCGAGGTCGTGGACGCTTTTAGCGCCCATCCGACAGAGCCGGTCTATTACGACATCCCCGCTGTTTCCGATGAGCCGTGGTGGCTCATCGGCAAAGCCGCCGGGCTCCCCCCGTGCTACGATCCCTGGCATGAAGAAATCATGCGCCGCTACCATGGCGGCGACAGTCTCACACTCATAGTCCTTCCGGCAGCGTGGCGCACAATCCCCGTAGAGTCACTGCCCGTCGTAACTGTTCCCGAAGACTGTGCCGGACTCCGGCTCACACAAAGAAACGGTCGCCTCTATTTCCTCTCCCCCCTTCCATACGCGAGGGCTGCCGACTCGCTCAAACGGATACCCGTCCCTACAGCCCTTCGTCACGGCGACCGCATCGCCACCATGAATCCCTAATCCCCCACCCTCCGGATGTCACGCATCAGAATATCGCGACCAAACCTTTCCCTCGTATTATCTGCCGTCATAATCGCCATCCTGGCGGCGGGAGCCTTTGTCTTTACCGACAACCGGGAATGGATTGGCGACGACCTGCTCTATCAATATGTGATCGACGATGAGACGCAGCCGCCGCGACCGCTCGACAATTTCGGGCAGTTAGGCGAATCGCTGTATAACCACACCCTCAATTACAACGGGCGGCTGCCCGTGCATTTTGTAGTCCAGCTTTTTGCTGGAATATTGGGCAAGCGTGCTTTTGCCATAGCCAACGCCCTTGTATTCATCATCTTCCTCTTCCTCACTGTACGTCTCATCTTCGGGAAATCCATGCTGCGACACCCTGCTGCGTGGCTGATTGTGGGCGCATGCGTGCTTCTGTTCTTCCCGGGAGGGAATTTTTTTGGAGCGGGACCATGGTATGCTCTGGCCGTTTCCGTCAACTATCTATGGGTCGGGGTATTGTTCGAGCTCTTCACCCTGTGCTTCCTGCGCACCGGACTGTCCGTCAGCACGGCATGGCTTGTAGTTCTCGGACTGTTTGCCGGATGGTCCAACGAAGCGTTCGCCGTTCCCCTCTCGGGCGCAGTCTTTCTCTTCCTGATCACGGGAAGGAAACTCACCCGTAAGCAGACGGCGCTCGCCTTCGCGCTTTGGGCAGGGACGGCCCTGTTGGTGCTTGCGCCCGGCAATCTGGTCCGCATCGCCGATGCATCCCGGCCCCGGACGGTCATGGAATTCCTCTTATCTGTGGCCGGATGCTATGCGGGCCTTATCTTCATATGGCTCCTGGCCGCAGCCCTTCTCGCAGGAATCTGCGTGCGGCGCGCTGCGACATTCCGATTCATAGCCGAAAATAGATTTCTGTTTTTCATCCTGTGCATTGGCCTTCCCTTCTCGATCTATGCCCATAGCAGTCCCCACTCGCTCACCTGCGAAGAACTCGTATCCCTGATCCTGCTCGGGCGTCTTGTCCGCCGCTCCGTACGCCGTGAAATAATAATCCCGGTCCCCCTCACAGCCTTGGGCGCGCTTATCCTTGCGGCATGCATATGGCGAATAAACATCTGCAACAGTATCACAGTCAGCGACTACCGCGCAAGTCTCGAGCGCTACAGCGCATCGCCCGACGGCGTCTTTCCTATGCGTGTTTACGAATGCGACGGCCCCGTGCGCCCCTTCATTACCCGATACGACAATTACATCACCCCCGGCTGGCAGACAGCCCGGCACATGGAGCGGAAATACGGCAACGTGGCCGGGTGCCTTCCCGTGATGCTGGACGAGACCGACTACCGGCTACTTATCGAAGACTACTCCGGCTCTTTTCCGGCCGAAAGCCTTGTTGCAGGAAGCGCCGCAGCCTGCAACGGAGGCCACTATTTCCTGGCACCGGCCTCGGCCGCCGACTCAAGCGGCGAAAGCGTCTATACCGCTTATTTTGATTCGGACGACTTCCTGGAATCCAAGTCAGCGGCTAAAAGGCTTATCTATAAAGTTCTTTATAAGGGTCGTAAACCGCCGAAGCAGCTCGCTTACGAAGTAGTCCGGACGCGCAACGGCAGCTTTGTGCTTATCGAAAAAATACTCACCGAGCCCACAAGAATAGAGCGGACCGAAGCCCGCTCTGACGAATAAATTCCTAAGAATGAACGCCTATTTGCGCTTCTCGCGCAGGGCGTAGGTCTTCTCGCGCAGGAAGCGGCCCAGCTCGGCCGTGTCAGCCGAATGTGCCTCCTGTTCCTCAACCGTGATCATCTCGCCCACGGATATGTGGAGGGTCGTGTTCTCCTTGCGGAAAACCTCGCGAGGCAAAAGAATCGAACGCAGAGGCCACCAGATGTAGCTGGCCACATCGCTCAGAAATGAATTCTTATCATGGAAGAAGATGGGAATAACAGGCACCTTGGCCCGGCGGATTATCTGCAGCACACTCTCCTGCCACTCGCGGTCGTGCGTCAAGCCGTGGCGGTCGACCTTGCTGATAGCGCCGGCAGGGAAAAAACCGAGCGGTTCGCCCTGCGCAAGCTGACGGAGAGCCGAGCGAATGCCGGCCACCGACACCGCGCGCTTGTGCGGATCCGTCGAAGCGCTCTGGTCCACAGTGATGAAGTTTGGAGCCATAGCCGTGATATGGCCCAGAATCATATTCACCATCACCTTGAATTTCGGACGCCGGGAACCGACCAATGCAATCAGCGAGATGCCGTCGAGGGCTCCGAGCGCATGATTGCTCACGGTGATGAAAGCGCCCTCGGGCAGATGATCGAGCCGCTCCTCGTTGCGCACATCCAGCTTGATATTGAACTGCTCGGAAAGAAGCCGGCGCGTGAACTCAGGGCCCGGAGTGTCAGCGCACGCAGCGTGCACCCGGTTCACCTTGTCCACCTTCAGAAGATGGAGCAGCCATTTCACGAGCTTGGGATGCCCGTCCAGCTGAGGCACCATCCGGCGTATGTCGTCGTAGTCAAGCACCTCGGGCTTGACCTCATATTTTTCTCCGTTAACTTCGTATTCCATATCTATGATCCGACAGTCTGCTGTCCTACAGAGTAAGGGCAACAGCCACTGTCTCCGCAAAGATACGCAAATTTTTCCTCGGATTCGAGATTTTTGCTTAATTTTGCACCCGTAAAACAAAACCTATGTCATCTACAAGCTCTTCAGGCCCAATGCGCATCGATCTCAGCGCCGTCCTCCGCGCCAAGCTGGGGGCAAAACGCGCTGCCCGCGTGCCGCGCTTTCTGGTGCGCATGCTCGAGCGCATGATATGCCAGGACCGTCTGAACGAGCTGCTGGCTGCCGCGTGGCCCGGAGAGGGCGCCGAATTCTGCGAGGCCGTTCTCCGCGAGATGGATGTGAAAGTGGAGCTGGCCGGCAGAGAAAAGCTGCCTGCCGACGGCCGCGCCATTTTCGTGTGCAATCACCCGTTGGGAGGGCTGGACGGCATTGCCATCATAGATGCCCTCGCCAAAGTTTACGGCCCGGGACTTCACTTTCTGGTCAACGACATACTCATGGCCGTTGAGCCCCTTGGCAGCGTATTCCTCCCGGTGAACAAGCACGGAGCCCAGAGCCGAAGCGGAGCTGCCGAGCTTGAGCAAGCGCTCGCCGGCAATGAGCCCCTGGCCATTTTTCCGGCCGGGCTGTGCTCCCGTCGGGGATCCGACGGACGGATAGCCGACCTTGCCTGGCGCAAATCCTTCGTGTCCATGGCGCGGCGTTCCGGAAGGCCCGTCGTGCCGCTGTATTTCGAAGGCCGAAACAGCAATTTCTTCTACCGCCTGGCCAATCTTCGTAAACGTCTGGGCATAGGACTGAATCTCGAGATGATCCGCCTTCCCCGCGAACTGGTGCGCGCATCGGGCGCACGCTATCGCCTTGTGTGCGGCTCTCCCCTATCCGCCGACGAGCTCGGCCCGCGCGATGCCGATGAAGCCCTGCGCATACGCCAACTTGTTTATTCCTTAGCTTCCGAACAAAAGCAATGAATCAAAAAATAACCGATCCGGTACCCACCGAATTAATCGAAGCCGAGCTCACCCCCGAGCGCTTCCTGCGCACAAGCAATAAAGGCGGCAACGAAATATACGTCGTCACGGCCCGGAACTCCCCCATGGTAATGCGCGAAATCGGACGTCTGCGCGAAATCGCTTTCCGCCTGGCCGGCGGAGGCACAGGCAAAGACTGCGACATCGACGAGTTCGACACCATGGATCCGCCCTGCAGCCAGCTTGTGGTGTGGGACCCCGATTCGAAACTCATTCTCGGAGGCTACCGTTTCATCCGCGGATGCGACATACGCATAAACGCCGACGGCACACCGCGTATCGCCACATCCCACATGTTCCGCTTCTCGGATAAATTCATCAGCGACTACCTCCCCTACACCATCGAGCTGGGCCGCTCGTTCGTGCGCCCGGAATATCAGTCATCCCGCGCCGGAGCGAAAGCGCTTTACGCGCTCGACAATCTCTGGGACGGCCTGGGCTCGCTTACGGTGCTATATCCCGAAACGAAATATCTCTTCGGCAAGGTCACGATGTATCCGAATTATACCCGCGAATGTCGGGATATGATTCTATATTTTCTGCACAAGCACTTTCCGGACAATGAAGGACTCGTGCGCCCGATAACGTCGCTGGTAACAGAAACGCCCGAGGAAAAGCTCGCAAGCCTTTTCTCGGACGATGATTTCAAGAGCGATTATAAGATTCTCAATGCCGAAATACGGCGTCACGGCGATACGATTCCGCCACTGGTGAACGCCTACATGAGTCTTTCGCCCACGATGAAGATGTTCGGCACGGCCATTAACGACCGGTTCGGCGATGTGGAGGAAAGCGGCATATTGCTCACTATCGAGGAAATCTTCGAGTCCAAGAAAGCACGCCACATCGACACCTTCCATCCCCGCGATTAAACACGCGCGCTCCGGCTATCAGACTTCGTAGTCCACGCAGGCGCGGGCTTCCTTGTTCGCGCCCAGAAGCGCGGCGGCAGCCACATGCGCCGGATGCTTCGCGTAGCGCTCCACGTCGGCCATGCTGTCGACAGTGGCCGTGAGCACCACATCCCAGCTTTCCGCCGGATTGGAGTTTATACCCACTTCAATGGAGCGCAGCACGTCGATCTGCGCGGGTAATGCTTCCAGAGCCTCCTTGAAGCGGCGACTCACTTCCAGACGCTCCTCGGGAGTGCCTGTGAGCTTGAATGTTACGATATGCTTTACCATGCTGTTTATTTTTTATACAGACGTTCGCGGGCCTCAGCCACTTTTTCGTCCGTGATGTAGTCGTCGTAGTCCATGAGCTTGTCGATGATGCCTCCGGGCGTCAGCTCGATAATGCGGTTGCACACCGTCTGGATGAATTCATGGTCGTGCGAGGCCATGAGGATATTGCCTTTGAAGTTCTTGAGGGTGTTGTTGAACGCCTGGATGGATTCAAGGTCGAGATGGTTGGTGGGCGAGTCGAGCACGAGCGTATTGGCATCGCGCATCATCATGCGTGCGATCATGCAGCGCATCTTCTCGCCACCGGAGAGCACTGAAGCTTTCTTCAGCACGTCATCGCCCGAGAAAAGCATCTTGCCCAGGAAACCCTTGAGATAGATTTCCGACGAATCCTCGGAGTACTGGCATAACCAGTCCACAAGATTCAGATCCGTGTTGAAAAACTCGGAGTTATCGAGCGGCAGATAGGCTTCCGTGATGGTCTGTCCCCATTCGTATGTGCCCTCATCGGGTTTGCGCTTCCCGTTTATAATCTCGAACAGGGCTGTCATCGCACGCGGGTCGTGGCTAAGGAAAGCCACCTTGTCGCCCTTCTCGATCTGGAAATTCACATCCTTGAAAAGCACTTCGCCGTCCACCGAAGCCGTAAGCCCCTTCACCTCAAGAATCTTGTTGCCGGGCTCGCGGGCC
>CAZBNM010000046.1:0-18875 GCA_964493495.1 uncultured Bacteroides sp. | reverse complement strand
TGTACCGCATGCAGGGCGTGAAGATCAACGACAAGCATTTCGAGGTGATCGTGCGCCAGATGATGCGCAAGGTGCGCATTATCGATGCGGGCGACACGGCCTTCCTCGAGGAGCAGATCGTGGACAAGCGCGAGTTCATGGATGAGAATGACCGCATGTGGGGCATGAAGGTTGTGACCGACCCGGGCGACAGCCAGAACTTCCAGGAGGGTCAGATCATTTCGGCCCGCAAGCTTCGCGACGAGAATTCGCTGCTGAAGCAGAAGGATCTGCGTCAGGTTGTGGTGCGTGAGGCTCGTCCGGCTACGTCGGAGCAGATTCTGCAGGGCATCACGCGTGCGGCTCTCCAGACGTCGAGCTTCATCTCGGCAGCGTCCTTCCAGGAAACGACGAAGGTGCTCAACGAGGCTGCCATCCAGGGCAAGAGCGACTCGCTCGAGGGCATGAAGGAGAACGTGATCTGCGGTCACCTGATTCCCGCCGGTACGGGTCTGCGCGAATACGAGACCATCATCGTGGGCTCTGTAGCTGACCTGGACCATGACGACTTCCAGAACGAGGGCCGCGTGGCCGAGGACGTGGAGGCCGTGGAAGTAGTGAATGATTGATTTATTATTAGATAGGTGAATTCGCCCCGGCGGCCGATGTGGCTGTCGGGGCGGATTGTTTTTGATATATTCCGAGATTTATTTCGGGAGGAATGTCATACGAGGCCGGCAATGAAGATGACGGCGATGGCGGCGGGGGCTGTGTATCGGAGGGTGAAGATGATGAGGCGGGTGAGGATGCGGGGAGCCGGGGCGAGCTGGCTACGCAGCATGGTGCGGTCCATAAGCCATCCGGCGAATATGCATATGAGGCAGCCCCCGATGGGCATGAGGATGTTGGAGGATACGAAATCGAAGAGGTTGAATACGGTCATGCCGGCGACCTTGAAGTCGGCCATGGGCCCGAATGAGAGTGCGCAGAGCGAGGCGAGGACTGTGACGAGGAGAGTGTGCGCTGCCACGGCGTTGCGTCGGCGGAAGCCCCATTGCTCGCAGAGGAAGGCGACGAAGATCTCGGACATGGAGATGGTGGATGTGATGGAGGCCAGGGCCAGCAGAAGGAAGAACGCTGTGGCGGTGAATGCGCCTCCGGGCATGGCTGCGAATATGTCGGGGAGAATTTCGAAGACGAGACGCGGGCCGGCGGCCGGTGATGCGCCGAAGGAGAAGACGGCGGGGAAGATGATGATGCCGGCGAGGATGGCCACGATGGTGTCGAGGGCGGCGGTGGTGGCTGCCGAGCGGAGAAGATGCGTGCGCGAGGAGAAGTAGCTGGCGTAGATCATCATGGTGCCGATGCCGAGCGAGAGGGAGAAGAATGCCTGGCCGAGGGCGGAGAGGACGGAGGCGGGGGTGAGGGCGGAGAAGTCGGGGTGGAATAGGAAGTCGAGGCCGCGGGCGGCGCCGGGGAGGAAGAGGGAATGGACGGCCAGGGCTATCATGATTACGAACAGCAGGGGCATGAGCACGTTGGAGACACCCTCGATGCCTTTGCGGACGCCTCCGAGGAGCACGGCGGCGTTGAGGGCGACGACGGCCAGAGTCCAGAGGAGGCAGCGAGGTCCGGTGGTGAATTCGCTGAATGCCTGGTGGCGCGCGGGGCCGGAGAAGTCGTTGATATGGCCGGAAACGGATTCGGCCAGGTATTCGAAGGTCCAGCCGGCAACGACGGAGTAGAAGGAGAGGATGAGCACGGATGCGAGAAGGCCCAAGGCGCCGACGATGGCCCATGCGCGGCCGGCGGAGGGGGCGAGGGTGCGGAAGGCGCCGAAGATGTTGAGGCGCGATGCGCGGCCCATGACGAATTCGGCGCAGATGACAGGCACTCCTATGGCTGCGACGAAGAAGATATAGAGGAGCAGAAACGCTCCGCCTCCGTTGGAGCCGGCTTCGTAGGGGAAGCGCCAGATGTTGCCGAGACCTACGGCGGAACCGACAGTAGTGGCTATGACGCCAAATCGAGTGGCAAAACGGGGGCGCTGGTTGCTTTGTGACATATTATTCGGGTTTTGGGTTGCAAAGTTAGGGAAAATTTTAGGAAATCGTGGCCGGATGAGGGAAAATATGCTTTAGCCGGGCTGAGGGTGGTGCGGGAGGCGGCAGATATGGCCCCGGAAGAAGGTATTTTTAAGGGCGCGGGAGGAAAAGAAAAACTCGAATTCAAAAAATATGTTTAAAAACATAAAAGGGACGTTGAGCGCTGAAAATTGTAGTGAAATATGCCCTGTGAGGGTCTGTAGAGGGATTTCGGACTTAATATGGCGGAAGAAAAAATGTGAAAGGGGATATGTTAAAAATAGGGATTTGTAGTGCGATATTTAAAAACTTTCCTTAAATTAGCGGAAAATTAACTGCATAATCTATCCTACCAAACAGAAAGAACTACATAAGACATTGCAATTGTGTCCTTTAAGGGCATTAAGGTTTCTAAACCGCAAAAAACAACCCAAACAATATCAATCAAGCGCCAAATAGCGGAAGCGCCATGCCGGCGGCCAAGCTCGGAGGCAAAAATCAATCAACATTTTTTACTTTATGAGAAAGCATCTATTTGTGACTCTGCTGTTGCTGAGCGGGATGCCCTTGTGCGGAGTAAATGTCGCACAGTCTGCTCCCGAGCCACAATCGCAAAGTCAGGCGGCCAGCGTGATCCGCGGTACCGTCCTTGATGAAAACAATGAGCCCGTTATCGGTGCAAGTGTTGTTCAAAAGGGCACTAAGGTTGCAGCCGCTACGGATGTCGACGGACACTTCTCGATTAAGGTTCCCGCCGGCACCCCGCTTGTAATCAGCTACGTAGGCTACAAGACGATGACAATGCCGGCCGCAGCCGACATGATCGCGTACATGCAGCCCACGACAGAAATGCTCAACGAACTTGTGGCCATCGGTTACGGTTCGCAGAAGCGTGCCAACCTGACGGGCGCCGTAGCAACGGTAGACGTAGCCCGTACGATGGAAAGCCGTTCGACCTCTGATGTGACCAAGGCACTTCAGGGTGCGGTTCCCGGTCTTACCATCACCAACTCCAACGGTGATATCAACGGTACACCTCAGATGAAGATCCGTGGTACGGGTACTTTCTCGAATGGTGGTGCTTCGTCGCCCCTTATTGTTGTGGACGGTGTTCCCACGGAAGATCTTTCTTATCTTGATCCCAACGATATCGCAGACATCTCCGTACTGAAGGATGCTTCATCGGCTGCTGTTTACGGTACGCGTGCTGCTTTCGGTGTGATTCTTATCACCACGAAGATGCCTGAGAAGAAAGATCGCGTAAGTCTGACTTATACCAATAACTTCGGTTGGAGCCAGGCTACGACACTTCCCGGCTATTCGAGTGTTCCCGATCAGATCCGCGCTCTCATGCAGGCCAATAACCGTATGGGTGCCGAGAACGAGCTCTTCGGTATGTATCTCGATAAGATGCTTCCTTACGCAGAAGCATGGGAAGCTCAGAATGGCGGCCAGGCTGCAGGTTATCGCGAAATGCGTCCTTTCCAGGATTGGGATAATGTAGGTGACTATTATGTGAACCCCGACGGCACCGGTGCAATGTACTATGCAAACTGGGACGTTACGGGTATCATGTTCAACAGCGCTGCTCCTTCTAACCGTCACAACGTTAGCTTGGAAGGTACTTCCGGTAAGACTTCCTACCGTCTGTCCTTCGGCTACACCGGTCAGCAGGGTCTGATGACTTACAACCCCGAACGTATGCACCGCTACAATGCAACTGCCAACATCCAGACCGAGATTTTCTCGTGGTTGAAGGCCGGTGCTCGCATCCAGTTCGCAGATAAGGAATACTTCTCGCCCGTGCTTGCTCGTCGCACATACGAGTATATGTGGCGTTGGGGTTCGTACTTTGGCCCTTACGGCTACATGTACGATGCACAAGGAAATGCAATCGACTGCCGTAATGATATCGCTTATCGTAAGCAGGCAGGTGAGGGTAAGGACATCGCTGTTCAGACCCGCATGACTGCATGGATGGAGGCAACGCTTGCGAAGGGCCTGAGCCTGCATGCAGACTTCACCTATGACTTCCAGCATGTCGATCACATCGGTTCTTACCTGCCCGTTTACTGCTGGAACACCTGGGGCGGTAATATCACCAATCCGGCCTACGCTGTTACGCAAGGTGCAACGGATGCACGTCAGAGCAACACGAAGGACGATATGTGGACAATGAACGTTTACGCTAACTACAATCTGACATTTGCCCGCGACTTCAACCTGAAGGTTATGGCCGGCGGTACGGCAGAGCGTGAACGCTACAGCTACATCTATGCACAGAAGGATTACCTCCTTAACAATGATCTTCCCTACATTGATCTTGCAATTGCAGGAACCAAGGGTACCGGCTTTACTCTTACCAACACTCTGAGAAATCGTGCCACTGCTGGTTTCTTCGGCCGTATCAACTTCGACTACAAGGGTATCTATCTTCTGGAGCTCAATGGTCGTTACGACGGTTCGAGCCGTTTCCCGGCAGCTGATCAGTGGGCATTCTTCCCCTCGGGTTCTATCGGCTATCGTTTCTCTGAAGAGAACTATTTCAAGCCTGTAAAGAGCTGGTGGAGCAACGGTAAGGTTCGCGCAAGCTATGGCTCCATCGGTAACGAAGCTGTAGGCAACTATCGCTTTATTTCGACAGTTAGTGCTATTTCATCCGGTAACATCCACTGGTTGAACGGTACTGCCAAGATTACTGAATTAGGCATGCCTTCGCTCGTGTCGCCTACTCTGACATGGGAACGTGTTTACACGGCAGATGCAGGTATCGACCTCGGCTTCTTCAACAACTCGCTCAACATGAGCTTCGACTGGTATCAGCGCACAACGAAGGATATGCTTGGCCCCGGCCCGACACTTCCCGCTGTTCTTGGCGCAAGCGCTCCCTATCAGAACAACGGTGAGCTTCGCACACGCGGTTGGGAATTGACAGCTAACTGGAATCACAGCTTCGGTGATGCAGACATCTATGTGAACGCTTCTATTGGTGATGCAGTTACCAAGATTACCAAATGGAACAACCAGAACAATACGATCTACAGCTGGCAGCTCGGTCAGGATCAGTATATCAACGGTGGTACGTATGGCGACATCTGGGGCTTCGAGACGGAACGTTACTTCGAAGAAGCTGACTTCTTAGGTAAGGACGCTAGCGGAAACTGGATCTATGCTCCCGGTATCGCATCGCAGGTTGCCCTCGAAAACGAAGGCTTCCACTATGGCCCCGGTGATATCAAGTTCAAGGATCTGAACAATGACGGCGTTATCAACAACGGTGATCCCAACATGGTTGATGAAGACGGCAAGCCTATTCCTGTAGGTACTGTCCGCAACCATGGTGATATGAAGGTGATCGGTAATGCAATGCCCCGCTATGAATATTCGTTCCGCATCGGTGGTTCGTACAAGGGCTTCGATATCGATATGTTCTTCCAGGGTGTAGGTAAGCGCAACATGTGGTATGCATCGGCATTCAACATGCCTCTGATGCGTGGTGCTGACGCAACTTACAGCAATATGGAAAGCTACAACAAGATGATCTTCGACGATCAGAACCAGATCATCGGCTACGAAATCGACCAGAACAACGATTTCCCCTGTATGTATGCAGGAAACATCGGTGCAACCCTTTCGGGCTTCAATTCGTACTCGGGCAACCACAACTTCTATCCTCAGAGCCGCTATCTGATGAACATGGCATATCTGCGCTTCAAGACTCTGACACTGGGCTACACGCTGCCCTACGACATCACGCGCAAGGCCCTCATCCAGAAGGCACGCATCTATTTCTCGGCCGACAACCTTGCACTGCTTTACAACGGCAACCGCAAGAGCCATCTTGACCCGGAAATCGCTTGGGGTTCGACTTCGACCAACACTGCCGCCGGTAATGCCAATGGCAGCGCAACCTTCGGTCGTACGACTCCTATGATGCGTACATTCTCGTTCGGTATTCAGGTAACATTCTAAACCTTCAAGAACAACACAATGAAAAAAATAATAACTTTAGCGACGATTGCATTGGCAGGCTTAGGACTCACTTCGTGTGATGACTTCCTGAACGATAATCGCGCTCCATTAACGGTCATTCCCTACGGTCCGGAGTTCTGGAACAACTCTATGAACGTGGATAATGAGTGCAACTATCTGTACGAGAACTACACGGGCTACGGCAACGCCGGTGGTACTGGCTGGTTCTATTTCCAGACCCTCAGTGATGACCAGGCCGGCCGTTCGTTCACGACGTGGCATACCACCAACGTGCCCGCCAGCAACACAAACTACAATAACGGATTTATTGAAATCCGTCGTTGCAACTTCATCATCAACAATGTGAAGACCTCCACTTTGACTGATGATCAGAAGCTCAATTATGAAGGAATCGCACGCCTGAACCGTGCGCGCCAGTACTATCTGTTGGTGCGTATGTTCGGCGATGTGAAGTGGCTGGATGAACCGATTGATCTTGATACGGAAGAAGGTCAGGCTCAGCTGTATTCAGATCGCACGGACCGCAAGGTTGTGATGGATAATGTGCTTGAAGATCTCGATTTTGCAGTGAACAATATTGCTGCTAAGAGCGGGAAGACCGTATGGAGCCGCGACCTCGCACAGGCAATCAAGAGCGAAATCTGCCTTTGGGAAGGTACTTTCTGGAAGTATTGCAACGAAGCAGATAACGGCGTTGCAGCAGATCCCGCACGTGCGAAGAAGTTCCTTGAAGAAGCTGCCAAGGCTTCTGAGGCCCTGATCGGAAGCTATCCTATCAGCGATAGCTACAATGCGCTCTACAACAGCGATCGTGCGACTCTGAACTCTAACTCTGAGATCATCTTCATGAAGCCTTATGAGAGAGATGTATTCATGCATTCGACTATCGACTACACTTGCTCGTCGACGATGGTTCTGGGTATCACCCGCGATGCATTTGAAGCATTCCTCTTCACTGACGGCAAGCCTCTGGCTCTAACTTCGGAGGATACGAACGACGCCGGTGAAATGCGTAATAAGTATGGCAATCCTCTGGATATGACCGGGGTAGACCTGAAGGATGATAAGGCTGTTGCTAAAGCGCTTGAGGGTTCATACCTCTATATCGGCGACATCCTGAAGGTTCGCGACAAACGACTTTCCGTACTCACGGACTCAGTGGTTTACTATCCCGGTGCAACTTGGGCCCGTTGGGGTGCAATGCAGATGACATCGTCGACAGGTTATGGTGTGCGTAAGTATGACAATGAGGCTTTCCCCGTTGCAAACCGCGACCAAACCGGTTCGAACTACTCCTGCGCTCCTCTTTACTGGATCTCCTACATCTACTGCAACCTTGCAGAGGCGAAGGCTGAGCTCGGTACTCTTACGGATGCTGACCTGAACGCTACTCTCAACAAACTCTATGCACGTGCCGGTCTGCCCGCGCAGACTGTTGCAGGACTTTCGGCTATGGCTGATCCCGCCAACAACATGGGCGTGGACAACCTGATCTGGGAGGTACGTCGCTGCCGCCGCTGCGAGCTCATGACGGACAACTGGCTCCGCTACTGGGACCTCGTTCGTTGGCATCAGCTCGACAAGCTTGACAACACGAAATATCCGAAGATCGCTCAGGGTGCTAACGTGAAAAACGGCTTCGTTAAGCCGAGTCTCATGGATGGTGATTACTACAGCACATACTTTGGCCGCAATCGTATCTACGATGCAAAGTATTATCTGTATCCTATCCCCTCCGGTCAGCTTTCGCTTAACGAGAATATGCATCAGAATTATCTGTGGTAATTATCGCAGAGAATTATACCGGAGCCCGCGCCATTCGGCGCGGGCTCTTTTCGTCTATGGTAGAATTTCGGGAGAGGTGGTTTGGATGCGCATGAACAGCCCAAGTATTGACTTAAATTTCCGTGCAAATCCGCTTTTGCCTATATTTTGGAACAAAATCTACCGAGTTTTGCCTATATTCTGAGACAAAATGGGTACACTATTTATGATATAGTGTGGGTAAATGGCTAAGATTTAGTTTGATATGATTCAATCAGCGGCCATGAGCGATGCCCTGTGTCTAACCCATCCGATGTAGACATGCCGGAGGCATGTCCCTACAGTTCGTGGAGAGGTAGGTTTCCGGATCACCGCTCATGTCCGGTGCCCCATGATATGTTCGGTGAATTACAAACCAAACGACTCGCGAGCCGGGGGGCTGCGAGTCGCGGGTGATGTTTATGTATGAGAATCAATAGGTGATGCGGGGCTCGAGTTCTTTGGCCTGTGCGACCATCTTTTCGATTTCCGCTTCGGAGGGTACGCGGTTGCAGAGGTTGCGGGCGTCGTTGGTTTCCACGAGCTTGGCATGGAGATTTGCGGGCACGCGATGGCGGAGCTCCTTGACGGTATCGACGCCGGCAGCTTCGAGCAGCTCGGCAAACTGGCCGGCTACGCCCTTGATGCGGAAAAGATCGGCGTGGTTGGCCCAACGGAGGATGAGCTTTTCGGAGATGCCTGTTTCTTCAGCAAGTTTCTCGCGGCCTTTCTTTGTGGCTGCTTTTTCCAGGAGGTCTTCGGTGGTCTTTACACCTACGGCTTCGAGTTTCTCAGCGTATACGCTGCCGATGCCTTCAATTTCTTCGATTTTGTATGCCATGATATTAGAGGGTTAGCGCCGACGGGGGAAATTGTCGACATGTTTAAATATCAACAATTCTTCGCGGCAAGTTGTTTGCGAATATACGAAAAAATCCGGTCTCCGCAAAAAAACGGGAGGCCGGATGAATATTTTTCAGTGATTATCAGTCGAGTTTGTCGGCAAGGTCGTGTAGTTTGTTGCCAAGGCTGTCGAGAACGTCGGCGGTCTTGGATTTTGCCTTGTTGAGCAGTGAGTCAGGATCGTTTTTCTGTTGGGCGATCTTGTCTTCGACGGCGTCGGTTACGTTGTTGATCTTTGCCTGCGCCTGCGCAGCAAGGTCAGCGGCTTTTGCCTGCGCCTGTGCGGCCAGGTCGGCAGCCTGAGCTTTGGCGTCCTGGATCTTTGCCTGAGCCTGTGCCTTTACGGACTGTGCTTCGGCCTCGGCGGCATATCCCGCAGCTTCGGCTGATACTTGTGCTGCTTCCTGCGATACTTGTGCCGCAACTTCGGCGGCGGCTTGCGATACTTGTGCGTTGATCTTGTTATCCATAGTAGTGTCAGTTTGTCTAAAGGGTTATAGGATATTGTCTTTATTATTATAACACCCGGAGTGCCCCAATGGTTCTCCGCAGGCAGGATGCGGTGCCCGGAGTTTCGTATTTTCGCGAATGGATGTGAGATTTTTTTGTGGGATGGAGAAAAATGGGTAATTTTGCAGGGCGGAACGCTGAATGTTCTGACAATTTAATTCCGGATTTGTAGAAATGTCTTCCAAAATTCAATTTTCTTCCAAGATAGGGCTTGTCGCAGCCACGGTTGGCTCGGCGATCGGTCTGGGCAATGTGTGGCGTTTTCCCGCAGAGACGCAGGGCAATGGCGGGGCGGCCTTCCTGCTGCTGTATATGGGCTGCGTGCTTGCGCTGGGCATCCCGGTAATGCTTGCCGAATTCGCCATCGGGCGTGCGGGCCGTTCGGACGCCATCGGATCTTTCCGCGTGCTCTCGCCCGGGAGCTCCTGGTGGATTATCGGCGTATTTGCCGTACTGGCCTCGTATCTTATTACGATTTTCTATATGGTCGTGGAGGGTTGGACGCTGGAATATCTCGTCGAAGGGCTCTTCGGAGGGCTCTACGACGGTGTGCCCGCGGATGCGGCGATGAGCGAGGCTCTTTTCGACAGCAAGATGGCACAGATGACACAGACGCCCTTCAAGCCGGCGCTCTACACGGCCCTGGTGATACTGCTGAATATAGGCGTGCTGCTTGGCGGGGTGCAGAAGGGCATCGAGCGCCTGTCCAACGTGCTTATGCCCCTGCTGTTCGTGATACTGATTGCGCTTTGCGTGGTGTCGCTATCGCTGCCGGGCGCTGCCGAGGGCGTGAAGTTCTTCCTGGAGCCGGATTTCTCGAAGCTTACGCCCGCCGTGTTTGTCAACGCGCTCGGGCAGGCATTCTTCTCGCTGAGCCTCGGCATGGGCATTCTCATAACCTATGCCTCCTACTACCCGTCCACGACCAAGCTTCCGCGCACGGCCTTGATCGTCTCCTTGCTGAGCCTGCTTGTGGCCGTGCTGATGGGGCTGATAATCTTCCCGGCCGTGAAAACCTTCGGGCTTGACAAGAACACGCTCGAGGGCACGACGCTCGTGTTCGTCACGCTACCCGAGGTATTCTCGCGCCTGCCGCTGCCGCGCCTGTGGAGCACGCTTTTCTTCTCGCTGCTGCTTGTGGCGGCGCTGACGTCCACGGTGTCGATTTCCGAGGTCGCCATCGCCACGCTGCAGGATCGCCTGAAGTGGTCGCGCCGCCGCGCCGTGCTCACGGCCCTGCTGCCCCTGTTGGTGCTCTCGCTGGTGTGCTCGCTTTCGTTCAGCACGCTTTCGGATGTGGTTGTGGCCGGCTATAACATATTCGGCATGCTCGACAACGTCACCACCAACTACATGCTTCCGCTGGTGGCCATCGCCACATGCCTCTATGCCGGATGGTTCATGCCGCGCGGGCGCCTGCGCAGTGAGCTGAGCAATTACGGGTCGCTGCGCTCGCATGTCACGGGCATCACCACCATGATTCTGCGCTACGTGGCCCCGCTGCTTATACTTATGATATTTGTCTACAACTTTATATGATCCCGGAATGAACGCGAATTCTCAGACATGGATAAGCCGGCGTCAGGCCTTGGTGTGGTGTTCGATCGTGGCCATTGTGCTCGTCGTGTCGGCCATAATGTTCTTCGGGCGCGGCCGTGGCCCGCAGTCATGGAAGGCCGCCGATTCGGCGCTCGTGGAGGAATCTGAGTTTGACCTGAGCGCCGATACGGCCATTGTCCGCGGCTTGCCTCAGCCCAAATTCAAGATGAAAAAAGTCAAGGTCGACCGCAGTCGGCGTCCTCTGCCCGAGAGCCGCAACTTCCTCGATGACGAAGTGAAGCGACCCGATTGACCGCCATACAGACCATGTCGAGACACATTGCCGGAATGAAAGGCAATGCAGGCATGAGCAGCCGCGGGTAGTCGTCCGGTGCGCGAAGCACCACTACGGCGAACTGCCCGCACACCAGTAGCCAGATGAAAGCCCGGGCGATGTACTCGTCTTTTCGGCGGTTCCTTATGTCGACGACGAGGGCGCAGCCGTATAGCAGCGCCACCACCGGGAAAAACCAGTAAGTGAGCGGACTGCCTGCCACCGGGTGGCGCAGATTGTCCGGCGCGGCGTGGATGGTGCGCCTCCAGGCGATGTCGGGATTCGCGCTCTGCACCAGCTGTAGCTCGTCTTGTAGGAACTGAGGATCCACCGCGGCCCTTTCCGTGAGTTCATCCCAGCACGCGCGCTCTTCCTCTGGGTCCATGCCCTTGGAGACCCGTATGAAGTGCGAATGTGTCGGCAGGGAGGCTCCGCGGTCGTCGAATTCGACATGTGAGTTCATTATCACGGCGTTGATGTCGCCCACGCAGCTTATGGCCCAGATGCCGGTCCTGTGATGATAAACGGCCGCATACGCGCCGGTGGCCGTGACGCATATCATGGCCGCAAGAATGCATCCGAAGGCTTTTCTCCGCGAGACAGTCCACACAAGAATTGCAAGCATCAGAAGCGCGATGGAGATATACAGGAAGCCCGGTCGAAGCAGTACGAGCATAGCCGCAAACACGCCCGCGAAGACATATCGGTCCAGATCGGGCTTGCTCAGGCTGCGGAGAAAGCAGAGCGTGAAGATGATAAAGAGCGATGCGGCGGGGCTGTCAGTGGTAATGAATATATGGTAGGGCAGGAAGGCCCGGAAACAGCAGTAAGGCAATGCCGCGGCAATGGCCATCCACCGGGGCATCTTCAGAAAGTCGCGGCATATCCTCGCGAGGGCGTATGCGGAGATGAGGAACAGCGCGAGCTGTACGCCTACGATTATCGCCGTCCCCGCCGGATGAGGAAAGATTTCAAGGGTCAGACCGGTGAACACCGGATACACGGGCGTGCGGAAACAGTCGATGCTGCCCGCACGCAGCCGTGTCCACGCCTGGAGATACGAGGGCGTGTCGAAGGAATAGTAGGGATCGTATGTGCTCCAGGGATGCGTCACAATAAATGCGGCAATCGCAAAGAGCACAGGCACCAGGGCCCAGTAGCGGAGATAGAGACGGCGCAGCGTGCTCATTTGTCGGGATTCTGGCGCAGGTATTCGTCGCAGGTGAGCTCCAGCTCGTCGTACCAGTCACGTCCGAAGCGACGCACCAGAGGCTCTTTGAGGAACTTATATGCGCGCACTCCCTTGGCCCGGCCCAGCACCTCGGCGCAGCGGCAAATCTTCCATCGGTGAAGATTCACGGCCGTGAACCCGTCGTATTCTTTCACGCGCACCGGGTAGAGATGGCAGCTCACGGGTTTGTAGAAGTCGGTCTTGCCTTCGCGATAGGCCTTCTCGATGGCGCAGAGACACATTCCGCCGGGGCCGTAGGTCGTGAATACGCAGTTGCGGCCGTCCACGATCTGCGTCACCAGGTCGCCTTCCTCGTCCACATAGCTCACGCCGTTCTCCTCGATTTCCCGCATGGCGGCCGGAAGCAGGTAGGGCTTCACCACAGGCAGGATTTCGCGCAGCTTCGCTTCCTCCTCCTTCGTGATGGGAGCGCCCGCATCGCCCTCGATGCAGCATTGGCCCAGACATTTGTCCAGATCGCATAGGAAGAAGCGTTCGGCCATGTCGAGTGTCACGAGTGTATCTTGAATCTGCAGCATATTCGATGTAAAAATATTAATGGTCCGAGAGGGCCGAGGCCACGCCTATGAGGCGGTCGTAGCGCTCGCCGCGCCGGCGGTGATATACTTTTATGAGGTATTCGTTCACGGTCTGCCACTTGTCGCCCTCTATCAGGGAGGTCTCGCCCCTGCGTCCCCCCGGCGGCACAGCCAGATACTGATAGTTGTACGATCCTTGCTTCAGCAGCAGCGCCCGCTCGTAGAGGCCCGTGGAGGGATTGTAGAGCATGCGGGAACTGTCGTCGAAGCGGCGGTTCACCAGGTCGCCGTCCAGAAACACGGCCGTGCCCTCGGGCAGCTGCGCGTCCAGCGCGAAGTGCACCACGGCATAGTCCGCTTCCGTATCGCTGTCCGCCGAATTGTATTCGCGCACCAGGAAGCGCCCGTGCTGCGTGCTGTCGTAGAGATATTGCTCTCCCGCACGGGGCTCGTCCGTCTGCAGTGTGAAGTGGTAGTAGGGATAGGTATAGCTGATGTCCTCCACGCGCATGCCCGGATAGTTCACGTTCACCGTCTCGAAGCGGCGGTATTCGTTTCCGGCGGGGAATATGAGTTCCGGACGGTGTTCGTAGATGGCGCGCGAGCCCTGGAGCCTCAGAGGCTGACGCACAGCCGTCTCGTTGTCGAGGCGTCCGTTCTGGCTCACGGTGATGAAAAGGTCGTTGTACGGATCGTCGACCATCGCCCGCTCAAGCTCCACGCCGAACGACACCTGCTGCAGCCGGTTGCGGAAGCCGCGGTCGGTCTGCGCCGAGGCCTCGGCGGCTATTATGGGAGCTATGGGCTCGCACACGCAGAAGCGTACCTGCGCTATAGGGCTTTCCGGCTCGTATTCGGGATATATTTTCAGCAGATAGTTGCCCGAAATCAGAGGGCGCATGCCTGCATTCGGAATCGTGAGGCTGTAGTGCACGTAGTGTATCGTCGTGGCCCGCGAGAACTCGTAGTCCTCGACGGCCGCCTCGTTGAAGCCGTCCACGAATTCCGATGCTATCAGCCCCGACGGACGCCATTGCGCCGTGCAGTGCTCCAGGCTGTAGCGGAAGTATTCCTGGTCGTCGCCGAGACGGTCGAAACTCACGGTCAGGCGGTCCGGCGTACCCATGAAAATCACCGGAGGCGCCAGCGGTGCACCTTCGATGCGCGCCTCCAGCGTCCGGGTACGGTCGTCGAAGACGCCCGTCATCGTGTCGGCCGGAGGTTCCTGCGCCCCCGCGCTTATGCCTGCAATCAAGCACGTCGCTATAGTCAGTATTCTTTTTATGGAAGCCATTGTATTGGTGTGCGACCGTGCTCCGCGAGCCATGCGTTTGCACGGGAGAAATGATGATTGCCGAAGAATCCGCGGTGGGCCGAGAGTGGCGAAGGGTGGGGCGATGTCAGCACCAGATGACGCGTGCGGTCGATGAACGCTCCTTTGCGTATGGCATGCGAGCCCCAGAGCAAGAACACAAGCCCCTCGCAGCGTTCGTTGAGCACTCGCACCACTGCGTCCGTGAATTGCTCCCATCCGCGGCCCTGATGCGAGCCTGCACGATGCTCGTCCACCGTCAGCGTGGCGTTCAGAAGAAGCACACCCTGCCTGGCCCAATGCTCCAGATTGCCGCTCGCAGGCATGAATCCCGGGCGTCCCATATCCGCTGCCACTTCCTTGAATATATTCACCAGCGACGGAGGCATGGCCACGCCGTCGGCAACCGAGAAACACAGCCCGTTGGCTTGTCCCGGGCCGTGATAGGGGTCCTGACCCAGAATCACCACTTTCACATTGTCAAGCGGACACGCGTCGAAGGCCGCGAAAATCCGCCCAGGTGCAGGCCATACCGGTCCGCGCCCGTAAGCTGCCTTCACGAAGTCCGTAAGCTCGTGGAAATAGGGCGCGTCCCACTGGTCGGCAAGCGCCGTGCGCCATGATTTGTCTATCCGAACGTTCATTTTTTTGCAAATCTACAAAAAAAAGCGTAAATTTGCATCGCCGAAGCGGTAAAAACTCCGCCTCTGCGCCATAAGCCTCTGTAGTTCAACGAATAGAATAAAGGATTCCGGTTCCTTAGATCAGGGTTTGATTCCCTGCGGAGGTACACCTTACCGACAATTCCCCCTTTTCCCGAGGAGATTGTCGGTTTTTTGTTTTCGACGTCCTGAGCCTATCGACCGTATTTTTCTCACTCGGGCTGTAGTTTTCGCCGTTGGTGAGGCGTCTAATGGGTAAAAATATATCTGTTATGGACAATAAAGAAAAGGCTTTCGAGAAACTGGTAGCCGAACAAAAGGGCACGATATATTCCGTGTGCCTCATGTTGGCCTCCGACAGCGCCGAAGCCGATGATATGTTTCAGGAGGTGCTCATAAACCTCTGGAAGGGCTTCGGTTCTTTTCGGGGCGAGAGCTCGGCAAGGACATGGGTGCATCGTGCGGCCCTTAACACTTGCATCTCCTACAATCGCAAGACGCGCCGACGCAAAGCCGCTGAACTGGATTTCGATGCCCACTTCCTTGCCCCGGACTCGCCGGTGGGCCGTCAGATCGAACTCTTGCGTGCACGCATCAGCTGCCTCGAACCCTTCGACAGAGCCATCGTTTTGCTTTGGCTCGAGAATCTTTCATATGAAGAGATCGGCCGCATCGTTGGAATTCCCGCACGACATGTGGGCGTAAAGCTTGTTAGAATTCGCGAAAAACTCAAGAATCAGAATTAAAATCTTATGGATAATATAAATACTACTCCTCAGGATGAGCTCGAACTGCTCCGTCAGCAGATGGCCTCTCTGAACAAGGCTCTTGAATCGCAGAAGATTGTAAATGCCCGATTGCTCGGGAGCGTGATGCGCAACGACGTCTCATGGTTCCGCAAGGTATTGCGGATCGAGGTGTTTGTGGGAGTCCCCGTGTCGATACTCCTTTTCCTGTTTATAACGCTTTTCGTCCACACTTCGTGGCTTTTCTTCGGCGTCACGGCCCTGATGTTCATTGCCGATGCGTTCTGGGATAGCATTATCATGCCTCTGCCGGCGTCCGATTTCTCAACGCTCTCGCTGATCGAACTCCGGCGTAAGACCATCCGGCAGATTCGGCTCCGGAAGATACAGTTTTTTATAGAGGTGCCCTTGCTGGTGCTTTGGACTGTCTGGTTTTTCTATGAGCTGGCCGGCACTCGAGCCGAAGTATTGAGTGATGTCCCCGCCATTGTCTGGGGTGTCACAGTCACTTTTGGTTTTGTGCTTGGCCTTCTTGTCGCAATCGTCATTTACGCAGCTCTCAACCGCCGTTCAAGAAAAATAATCAACCAGATCGACAACTTCGTGGAGATAGAATGAAGGAGGCACAAAAAAATTGATTGCCTCACGACAACCAATCTTTCAAACCTTAAATCTATACCATGAAAAACACGTTGCAAATTTACAGACGTTTTGCCGTACAAGCAAGCTTTTCAGTGGAAAATTGCATTGTGTTTAAAGTTTATTAACACTATTGCTTGCCGAAAGCTTATTTAGGGCTGACAATTCGACCGATTATGAGAAGTCGTTTTCCTTCGGACGCTGTGACGCCGAACACTCGCATGCGTCCGTCGCCGTCTCGCACACCAAGCTTCCGGCGCAATTCCTCAGCCGTCATGCCGAAGTTGCGCGCCGATACGCTGATTGCCGGATACGTCCGTGCGAAGCGCTTGATGTTGCGCGAGGCGTAGTCCTGCACATCCAGCACTTCAAAGCTCTCTCCAGGGAAACCCTCCGGAATCTCCGGCCCGTAGTAAAGACGCGTGTTAGCGTCGAATCCGAAGAGTCCGAATCGGCGCCCGAGTGCCCGGTGGGCTCCGCTTTTCATCGTGGCCGGATACGGCTCGCAGATATACATCCCTTTTGCCACGCCTGGGCCCGAGGCCACCGGGCCCGCATCCCTTTCTTCAGCTGCTGTGTAGTTGAATTCCACAGCCGTGCCGTCCGCGAGCAGCGTCACGGCGCGCACCATTGGTTCCCCGGCCTCCCCGGCTTCGAAGTCTACCACGGCAATAAGTTCCTTGCATTCCGTGGGCGTCCCCGCCGCAATTATCTCAGTTGCTCCGGGCGGAGTCAGCTCACGGGCCGTCTGGCTCACGTCCAGCATAGGCGAAGCCTTGATAATAAGCCGACGGCAAACCTTCGCAAGCTCGGGTAGCATAGCGAGCACATCCGGCTCGCATGCCTCCAGCGCATAGAGGCGCGCGCCCGTATCGCTCCGTCGCGCCGGATCGATGAAGGCCACATCGTAGTGGCATCCCTCTGCCGATGCTCGCTCGAGCCAGTCACGGCAGTCCGCCTCCACCACTTCGAAGTCCTCCACCCCGAGCCCTCGGGAATTGTAGCGCAGCGCATCAGCAAGCTCGGCTGTGCGTTCCACAGCCGTCATTGCAAGTCCCTTGCGTCCGAGTGCCATGGCATCAATCCCCAGCCCGGCTGTAAGGTCCACGCCTGTGCACGCCCCGGCAGGCACCAGCGTAGTGTGGAACTTTGCAAGACGGTCCGACGAACACTGCTCTGCGCTCAGCGCCGTAGGAAAGCGGAATTCCGGGAAAGCCGCAAGTGTATCCTGAAGCTTCCGTCCGCATTTCCGCCGGCATTCCACTTGCAGTATCGCATCCTTGATGTCAATACCCTCAGGGCCGCTTTTGCCCGCGAAGCGCAGGCGTAAGTCGGCAGGATTATCATTCATATGGGCCTTCACCCATGAGAAAAATTCGTTCATAGCATTGCAAAGGTACTACAAAATCATCGATTTTGTAGTACCTTTGCAATGTATTGGACTAATTAGTCCAATTAGTCCAATTAACCCTAACTAAAGAATACCGCCATGCCTGATACATTTCTTCCTAAAAAAGGAAACTATCGCAATCTAATAGTTTTCCAAAAAGCTGAGTGTATCTATGACATCACTTATTATTTTGCACATAAGTTCCTTGTCAAGGGAGATCGGACAATCGATCAGATGATTCAGTCCGCTCGAAGCGGACGCCAGAATATTGCCGAAGGATCATCGGCCGCGGCCACATCATCGGAAACCGAATTGAAGCTCATGAATGTTGCTCGGGCAAGTCTTCAGGAACTATTGCTCGATTTTGAAGACTATCTGCGCGTCAGAGGCTTGAACAAGTGGGAGCTGGAAAGCGAGAAAAGCAAACAGTGTCGAAGAGTGTGTGCGGCTCATAATGAATCGGAATTCTACCGTAAGGCGATTGAAGTAAGGAGCGACGAGGCCGTGGCAAACATTGCCATCACACTTATCCATCAGACAGATGTATTTTTAAGAAAGCTCATCGAGCGGCTCCAGTCGGATTTTATCAATAGTGGAGGTATCAAAGAGCAAATGTATCAGGCCCGCCTGAATTACAGGAATAAAATCAAGAATCAACAAAATTAGACCAATAAGACCAATTAGTCTAATAAGTCTAATTGGACCAATTAGCCCAATTATCCCCAAAAAACAAGGCGGCATTGTCTTCGACAACGCCGCCTGAGTTTACTTTCAAAAGAGTGTTATGCCTGCACTGCTGCTACACCGGGGAGAACCTTGCCCTCGATAGCCTCGAGAAGAGCGCCACCGCCGGTCGATACATACGAAACCTTGTCCGCAACGCCGAACTTGTTCACGCAAGCCACCGAGTCGCCGCCGCCAACAAGCGAGAAAGCGCCTTCGGCAGTAGCCTTAACGATAGCATCGGCGATTGCGCGCGAGCCATCCGTGAAGTTGTCGAATTCGAACACACCTGCAGGACCGTTCCAGAGAATGGTCTTCGAGCCTTCGATGGCCTCGGCGAAGAGCTTGCGGGTCTCGGGACCGGCGTCAAGACCTTCCCAGCCTTCGGGGATGTCCATTACCGAGCAGATACGGGTATTCGCATCGTTCGAGAAGCTGTCGGCTGCCACGCAGTCTGTGCCAAGAACAAGGTTCACGCCCTTTTCCTT
>CAZBNM010000045.1:0-19380 GCA_964493495.1 uncultured Bacteroides sp. | reverse complement strand
TTAACGCAATAGAAAATGCCAAGATTGACTGCTGCACTCAGCTATTCAACGAAATTTCAAATGATAATGTCAAGTATCATAAAGTTACCTGCTATCAGGACTTGATAGATGCAATGACCGCAGCAAAGTAGATGAAGATAAGTTTGGGATTTTATTTTGAGCGTGAGGAGCTCGTTTGTAATTTTTATGTAAAAAATTTGCGCATATTGTCAGAAATGTGTAATTTTGCAGTGCAAATTTCCAATTAGTACAGTCTTCCGGATGAAAACATCAGAAGTTATCGCCGATCTGAAACGGCGTTTCCCCAATGAGCCTGAATACCATCAGGCAGTAGAAGAAGTATTGACCTCCATCGAGGATGTCTACAATGCCAATCCCCAGTTCGACCGCTACAACCTTATCGAGCGCCTGTGCATTCCGGACCGCATCTTTGCGTTCCGTGTGTCGTGGGTCGACGATCAGGGCAAGGTGCGCAACAACATGGGCTACCGTGTGCAGCACAACAATGCCATCGGTCCGTACAAGGGCGGTATCCGCTTTCACTCGTCCGTGAACCTGTCTATTCTTAAGTTCCTTGCATTCGAGCAGACTTTCAAAAACTCCCTGACAACGCTCGCAATGGGCGGTGCCAAGGGCGGTAGTGATTTTTCGCCCCGCGGCAAGAGCAATATGGAGATAATGCGCTTCTGTCAGGCTTTTGTGGCCGAGCTGTGGCGTCAGTTAGGCCCCGATACGGATGTGCCTGCAGGTGACATCGGTGTGGGCGCGCGCGAGGTAGGCTTCATGTACGGCTACTACAAGAAGATGGCCCGCGAGTTTACGGGTACGTTTACCGGCAAGGGTCTTAGCTTCGGCGGTTCGCTGGTGCGCCCCGAAGCAACGGGTTATGGCAATTGCTATTTCCTGGAAAGCATGCTGGCAACCCGCGGCCTGGACGTGAAGGGCAAGCGTGTGGCTATTTCCGGTGCCGGAAATGTGGCCACCTATACGGCCAAGAAGATTATGGAACTCGGCGGCAAGGTGCTGTCTTTGAGCGATTCGGGCGGCACGGTCATCGCCCCCGAGGGCTTCACGCAGGAGCAGTTCGACTACATCTTCGAGCTGAAGACCTACATGGGCGGCCGCATGTATGAGGTTGTGGAGCGTTTCCCCGAACTGAAATACTATGAGGGTCAGCGTCCCTGGAAGCTGGTGCAGTGCGATATAGCCATGCCTTCCGCAACGCAGAACGAGCTCGACGGCGAGGATGCCGAGGCGCTGCTGGCCGGCGGCTGTATCGCTGTGAGCGAGGGCGCGAACATGCCTTCAACCCCCGAGGCCGTGCATAAGTTCATCAAGGCACGCATCCTGTATGCACCGGGCAAGGCTGCCAATGCAGGAGGTGTGGCTACCTCGGGTCTCGAAATGGCCCAGAACTCGCAGAAGCTTTCCTGGACTGCCGAGGAGGTGGATCAGCGTCTGCGTCGCATCATGAGCGATATCCACGAGAAGTGTGTGGAATATGGCCGTGAAGACGAAAACTATGTGAATTACGTCCGCGGTGCCAACATTGCCGGCTTCATGAAGGTTGCCGATGCGATGATGGCCCAGGGCGTCCTATGATTCATTTTCAATCAATATTTCCGGGCATGCGTCGTGAGAACGCGTGCCCGGATTTTATTTCATCATCCCTTTCAGCTGCTTCATGGGCTCTGATTCGGGATAGATTGTAAGACTCTGATCGATAAGGCCCTTGTATTTACTGATATCAGTGCCTGTGTTGGACAAGGTGTATATAAGTCCGGCGGCCATGTTGTGCCACTCCGGCGGTGCTTGGCCGTCAAGGGGGAGTGTTTCGAACAGCGTGTCGGTGATAAGAGCCGGATCGATGTTAAAGTTTGGTGCAAATCCGATATACGCCATACATTCCGAGCCAAGGTCCTGAAGGATTTTTGTTTCGGAGGTTCTTATGGGAACGTATAAGGCAAAGTAAGAGCGTAGAATCTCGGCAAGCGGAGTTTGAGTCGGCTGCATCATGTTGCGCACTATCCGCAGCATATTTAGTGATTGGAAATTACCGGCGAATCTTGTCGGATCGTATGAAAACATCCCGG
This sequence comes from uncultured Bacteroides sp., assembly GCA_964493495.1. Classification (GTDB taxonomy): domain Bacteria; phylum Bacteroidota; class Bacteroidia; order Bacteroidales; family Muribaculaceae; genus CAG-873. The sequence continues at coordinate 17,287 of CAZBNM010000045.1, read as the reverse complement.
ATGCTATCTCGCATGCTTGGGAGCAATATCGGTCGAAATCCTCAAAATTCCTTTCCGTGAGGACGATGCTGAGATACTGGACTAATGCAGAGAGAAGAATGTTGTTGAAGCCGTTGTTCGAGGTATATCTCCCGCGAACATCGAATCCATATTCAATTTGCTTTTTCAGCTCCTCCTTGAGTTCCGCAGATGACGCAAACGAACCCTTCTTGCGTTTGTGCTCTGTTTCAACTGTCATTGCTAGCATACGGATATAATGGTCCATAAACGATGAGGGCTTGAGAGCGTGTATCTCCTCAAATATTTTCGCTGCATCCTCGTCGGAAATACCATTGCCTTCGGGATCCAGCAGTGCGATCATCATCAAAGTCTGCCTTAATTCCGCGTGCTGCTTTACGATATCGCTTTCGAGCAGATCGTGGAAGTTTATCTTTTCTCCATCCGGCGCTAAAGTGTTGTTCCTAAGGATTCTGGTGCTTTGGAATCCAATTTTTGCAGCGTACTTTGTGTTCTCATCACCGGATTGCATGGCGCGTGAGTAATAGGTTTCGGCTGCGTCATAATCGTTGTGGTCGAAAGAGTAAGATGCAAATTCAAGAGCGGAGGCGGCGTCAGTGCTATCTGCATCGGCAAGTGATTTGAGAAGCTCGCCCGCACGCCGCATGTTTTCGTAGCCGCCTGCAAGCCGGAGCGTTCCGATCTGGCGCATGACGGCCTCGCGAAGTTTTGACGCGTTTGCTCGCTTTTCATGCTTTGCCTGATCAATAGATTTTTGTGCAGCGGAAAGCTTTCGAATGGCCTCCATTTCATTGCGGTAATTGCCGATGAAGTCAATTTCCTCGTATCGGGCAATGGCCTCGTCGATCCGGCCGGCTTGCACCATGTCGATAATCTTCTGTTCCGCAGCAGAAAGTTCCGTCATGTCGATACGGGAGAAGCGGTCGATATAATTTTCGAGTTTGTCGAGTCGATTCTCATATTCTTCCTGCAGCTTGGCCAGGCGTAGGGTGTATTCCTCGTCTTTTAGCCGTCCCTCTTCCCTGAGTTTGTTGAGTGCGTCCTGTTCTTTTTTCAGCTGACGGGCGTAGCTGGCCGACGAAACTTTGTGGTATGCGTCCCGGATGCGTTTGAAGCGGTCGGAGCGACACATGATAATGGTGAAGGGCGTGTTGGGATTGATGTTCCATTGCTCGATCGCTTCCTTATTGAAAATCTCATACCCGGTCTTCTCAATGGCCCGCACATTCACCTTCTCGCCCGGGTTGAGGGTGAGGAATTCGAGCGAGAAAGAGCCGTCTTTGGCTGAAACGGTGCTGGCGGCTGAACGGATGTTTATTTCAACGCCGGAGAGGGCTGATTTTGCAGCTTTTTCCTTGTATTCCTGCACGATCCCTTTCTGCACGGTGCGAGCCCCGAGACCAAAGGCCGGAGCACACAGAGCAAGAGCAATGATATATTTCTTCATTTTCAAAAGGTATAATGAAATATGCTGAATCGAGAACAATGCCCGAATATACAAAGATACGAAAAAAATTGGAGATGAAATAAATAACTCAAAAATTGTGTTAAAAAGTGTTTTAACGGGGGGGGGTAAATTATTATTATATTTGCAAAGTCAAGTTTCTTTAAGTCTAATTTTAAAAGTATTACCATGAGAAAACTAATTATGCTGGCATCAATAGCTCTGACTTTGATGCTCCCGCTCGCATCATGCTCCGGCCATTCCGGAAGCGAGGCAACTGACTCTGCAGCTGAAAGCGCTGCTCCGGCCGCAAGTGTCAGCGAGGAGTCGATAGATGAGATTTACACCCGGATCTCGGATATGGTGAATCGCGGAGATCTGAGCGAGGATGAAGTCGACGGTGCGATTGAGCTGTACGGGAAATTCTGGAAGGCTTATACTCCCGCTGCCGCTGAAATGATGAAAAACGGATCAAAGCTTGTGGACGTGTACGTCGAGCAGGATAATCTCTACCCCCAGGTTACGATGCTCATAAACAAGCGTATTTATCCTGCAACCTTTAAGAGCAAGGACAGGAAGGCACAGGAGGACCGCCTGGATGACATTAAGAAAGAATTCAAGGCTGCCATTGGCGCGCCGGATAAGTGAATCCGCAGAGCCTCGTTCAATTTCAACAATCTAAATAGCATTGCAATAAGATGAGAAACATTCTTGTATATATACTTCTGTTGGTCCTGTCGGTGCCTTATGCTATGGCACAGAAAGCCACGACGCTGAACGGCCACGAGTATGTGGATCTCGGCCTTCCGAGCGGCACCAAATGGGCTACCTGCAATGTGGGTGCAGAAAAGGCCTGGGATTATGGCGAGTATTTCCAGTTCGGTGCGCTTAAGCCTGATGCGCCCACGCCTTTTGACGGACAATCGACTGTGCAGCCTATAACCGGAAATGCGAAGTATGACGTTGCCTCCGCTCTGTGGGGCGAGGGCTGGCAGATGCCCACGAAGGCACAGATGGAAGAGCTGAACACGAAATGCAGGTGGAACTGGGTGCCGATGGGCGGCAAGAAGGGCTATCTTGTCACGGGGCCTAACGGTAATACCATATTCTTGCCGGCTGCCGGAATTTACTATGGGGGCGAATATCTTTACTTTGCCGGCAATAACGGGCAATATCGGTCTTCGACACCCTCGGGCGAATACGGCACAAACTATCTGTATTGCGGACAAGAATACGACGAAATGGAGGAGACTTTCGGCCGGCCGATGCATATGGTGTCGGATGCGAACGGTGCGATGAATTTCCGAATGTCAGTTCGCCCCGTATTGAAGTAAAGCCGAGGTATGGTAAGGGTTTCAGTCTGCACGCTTTTCCTGGTGCTCTGCGCCGTCGATGTCTTGGCGGCAGAAAAGGACGATGCCGGGAATTATGTGGATCTCGGGTTGCCCAGCGGCATCCTATGGGCTACCTGCAATGTCGGAGCCGCATCGCCCTACGACTACGGTGATTACTACCAGTGGGGCAGCCTCATACCTTTCAGGGGCTCCGATACGGCCTATCAAGACTGCAAGCTGAACAATAAACAGGTAGAGGATTTCTCGGGCGCCCCGGAATTCGATGTGGCGCGTGCCGCGTGGGGCGGCATGTGGCGGATGCCTACCAGAGCCGAGTTCGAAGAACTTCTGGACTATTGTGAATGGACATATGTCTACGAAGACGGAATGAAAGGCTTTGAGCTTTCAGGCCCTAATGGCGCGACGCTATTCCTGCCCTGTGGTGGAATTGTGTACGAAATGGGACTTTCGGCCGAAGGTACATCCGGGAATTACTGGACTTCGACTCCTTATGGCAAAGATACTCATCTGGCTTATGCCGTGGGTTTTACCGATCCCTGGGATGCCGACACAGGCGAAGAGTCGGACGAGGATACAAGAACAATAGCAGGTTCGGAGCGGCATTTCGGAATGTCGGTACGGCCGGTTATGAGAAAATAAGATATGTCAATTCGAATTTTCATGCTTTTTATGGTGGCGGCAGTAGTGTCGTCACCATGCTTTTCTCAAAAGAGAAAGGCTAACATGGCCAACGGCCATGAATATGTGGATCTTGGCTTGCCCAGCGGTACGTTGTGGGCCACTTGCAATATCGGAGCCTATTCACCTTCCGACTTCGGAGCTTATTTCCAGTGGGGACATACCATGCCGGCGGCGTTGGAAAAAGAATTCAGTGTCCAGGTCAAGGATTTGACGTATATTTCGGGAAATGCCGAGTATGATGCGGCGACAGCGGCGTGGCGCGGTCCGTGGCGCATGCCCACGCGCGAGGATTGGGAAGAATTGCTCCGGTGTTGCCGTTGGTATTCTGTGTCGCAGTCATCGCACGAAGGCCTGTATGCGGCGGGTCCGAGCGGCAAGGCTGTCTTTTTCCCCGGACTTGGGAGGGATGTGTTTACTCCCGCCGGCGAGGATGTGAGGGATGTTACGTCGGAAATAAACATGACAAACGGGATGGCGACGCGCAAGGGCGTCGCTCCGGACGAGTATATGCTGAAATATTGGAGCTCCAGTGCGGACCAGAGCGAGGACTTTTCGGCCTACTGTTTCACTGGGAATGTTAGTTCGGAGGTTCTGACGAGTATGGATAGGGAATTGATGTGGGCCGTGCTCCCGATTAGACCTGTTTTAGACGGGAGCGTGGTGTATGACCCGGGCTTTGTCTCGGAGGAAATGACGGAGGAGGAGAAGTATCCATACGCCAAGGCTTTTGCGAACCGGCCCGACGGTAGCCGTGCGGGTCATGGATATGTGGATCTTGGCTTGCCCAGCGGAACGATGTGGGCCACATGCAACATAGGGTCGGATGCGCCGTCGGTGCCGGGAAATTTTTACGCATGGGGCGAGGATGAAGTGAAACGAAATTATTTCCTTGAGGATGATAGCAAGGTCTTTGGGTTGATATATGATGACATATCCGGCTCGGACGAGTTTGATGCGGCCCGAAGGCTCTGGGGCGACAGATGGCGTGTGCCCTCTGAGTATGAGATGCGCGAGCTCGTGGACCAATGCAATTGGACGTGGAGCCGGGTTGAGGGTCAGGATGGCTATATCGTTGAGGGCAAGAGTGGCAACTGCATTTTCATTCCCGCCGCCGGATGCAGGAACGGCAGAAAGAACCCCGGCGTCGGAACAGACGGATATTTGTGGACTTCGAGCACATGGAATTACTTCCCCTGGCCCGGCCGTCCGAGCGGCAACCGGTCGACCTGCCTTTCGTTTTCGAGCACGGGCAGCGGGCCTTTGGAAATCAGGGAGAGCGAGCGCGAGATCGGCATGTCAATAAGGCCGGTCTTTACGCCGGAAGGTCGCGAGGAGCTCGCAGATGGTGAAGAAGTGACCATTAATACTGAGCCTCAGGGAGCATACGTGATAGTTGACAATCAGCATATGGGGACATCGCCATTTGTTGTGCGGGGATTAAAGCATGGCAAACACACTATCTTTGTCTATAAGCCGGAATATGCGCCATATTACTCTTCTTTTCATGTGAATCCTAAGGATAAGACCCCTGTTAAACAGGTGTTATTCTCGGAGTTCTTGCAGCAGCATGACCCGAAAAATGTAATCACGGTATGCGGCCAGCCTGACCATGCCCAAGTATATATCGACGGACGATTGGAAGCATACACTCCATGCTCGATAAAAGCCGTGTCGTCAGGGAATCATCTTGTTTCGATATATAAGGAAGGCTATGAGCCCCTTAATGTGTATGTGAATATGTATCATCAAGAGGTTGTCGTGGACGATGATTTACAAGAGCTGGAGGATGATGGAGACGGATTTGTAGACCTCGGACTTCCGAGCGGGACACTATGGGCCGCCAAGAATGATGAAGCCAAAGAGATGCGTGATTACGGGAGGGCTGTTTGTGCAAAGGATGTATTGGCCTATGTATCGGATGGTCGTTTAGACGATGTTCATCTCGCGCTTAGAAATCATAGAGTTAGCATCGATTGTCTGCCTTCGTTATCGCAGTGGGAAGAGCTGAAGCGAGTGTGTAAATGGAGGCTTGTCTTTATTGGAGAGGATGCCGGTTACGTAGTTGAGGGGCCCAATGGACGTGCGATTTTCCTGCCGTTGTGTCCGCGGTATCTCACGTCCAATGTTGAAATTCTGAGTTCTGACGGTGCGGGGGGGCATATGTCGGGTGCGGTGAGTAGTAATGTGATTATTCACAGTCGGACCTCAGGTCCACCAACGATTGATAAAGATAGATTTACCTTCTGGTTTTATCAACTAAGAATATCTGATGAGGATAAGGATCATTATTATTTGCGGGCAGTGTTGAATCCGAGTAAGTGATTATGGCGGATGACCGGGGAGCTGACAGGTGCTCCCCGTCCGTCCGTTTGCCAAATTTGATGCGGTTGCCCTGGTTTTCGTTCGCTTTCGTTCAATTCCTGACGTTACTGCTCCGGGAGTCTTCCTTTGCGATTGCATGACAATATATTTAGTTCTATTCCGTTATATCATAAAATAAAATCAGTTACAATGAAGCAGTTATCCGTTCTTAGCTCTGTTTTTATATTCTTCATTCTTGCCTCTTGCTCAAATGAAGAACCTGATAATCCTGTATTTATGCAACCCTCGTCGATTCAATCAGGGAATACAGATGCTAATAACCAAATTTTCGGGTATGATGATTACGGGAGAATCGTTTCATGGAACTGCATATCCAATAACCCTGATGGACCGAATACTTATTCTGCCCATTATTCGTATCCCGACGAGAATACCATAAAAATTTCAGCAGAAGAAGCGTGGCCAAATCTTCAACGTTTTTTTGAGGAAACCATATATCTGAAGAATGGCAGAGCCGCAAATTCAGAGGGGACACTTATCTCCAAGGAAAATGGCATTCAGCAATTCGGAAAGACGTATCGCCTTGTATATGACTATCTTCCCACAAATCACCTTAATACAGTTGAACACATAGAGGTTTTTGGAGTAGGCGACGAAATCAAAGATTCTGCTTGGGATGATGCTTGGAGATGGATGAATTATTTGATATGGGATAACGGAAACCTCAAAGAGTACCAAGATCATCAAAACAGTTCTATCCATTACCAATCAACCAAATACGAGTATTCGGATGAAGCTGTCTCTTATCCTGTTATTATCCCAATGGTGATAAACAATGCCCACCATCTACCACTTTATATGCAGGGGGTGTTTGGACTAAATTCCAAGAATTTAGTCCAATCAGCTTCGTCTTTTGACATTGACGGGAATTTGTATCTTACACGACAGTACTCTTATGAGTTTGAACAGGCTCGAATCAGTAAGTATACGGAAACGGACTATACCGGTTCCGTTTACTCTAATCCGGTAACGTATACCGTGAATTGGACTGAAAAGTAAAATTACTGTCTCATCCGGCTAAAGGGCTTTAGCGTACTTTCGTAGCACGTTGAAGCCCATATTCATTGTAAGTGCTGTCGCTTTGGCAAATGCTTTGGATGCTCGGGCTCTTGCAGTTTTGTTAAAAAGTGGGGCGGATGTTTGGGGCGGGGGAGATTTTGTTGTATCTTTGCGTGAATTATAGCCTCCCGCGGTTTGCGAAATCGTGGCGATGTGGGAGACCGGTATGCAGAATCATTAACCCAACCAACACAATAGCAAATGCTTAAGCGCTTTTTTATTTCCCTTCTCGGCACGGTGGCCGGAATATGGATTTCGTTTTTACTGATATTTTTTGGCGGTCTGATGCTCATCGGTGTGTTTGCCGGTTCGAGCGAGGATGAAGGCATAAAAAAGAATTCGATCCTTTATCTGGACCTTTCGGGTGCGATTGAGGAGCGCGTGTCCAAACCGAGCGTGTCGGATCTGATGCAGGGAAATGTGTCGGATGCGCCTACCTTGCGTGAGATTATCGAGGCGCTGGACGTTGCGGTTCTGGACAAGCGCATCGATGGCGTTGTGCTCGATTGCAAGGGGGCATCGATGGGCTTCGCTACATGTGAGGAGCTGGTTAAGGCTCTTGAGACATTCCGCCCCTACAAGTGGGTATATGCATATTCCGACGGCTATGAGCAGGGCGATTACCTTCTTGCCGCCGCCGGCGCTGACAGCATTTTCATGAATCCTCTGGGTGGTGTGAATCTTCACGGTGTAGCATCCCAGATTCCGTTCTTCAAGGGTCTGCTGGACAAGGTGGGCGTGAAGATGCAGATCGTGAAGGTTGGTTCATTCAAAAGCGCTGTGGAGCCCTATATCCTGACGAGTGCCAGCGAGCCTTCACGGCTTCAGACCCAGACTTTTGTGGATTCCATCTGGAACTACATGAGCGGTGTCATAGCCGAGGGCCGCCAGATGAGTCCCGGGAAGGTGACAGAACTGGCATCGCAGTTCATGGTTGCCCGAGGCGCGGAAACGGCCTTGAAGGCCGGACTTGTGGACGGCCTGATCTATCGCCGCCAGTTCGAGGACAAGCTGCGCGAGCTGACGAACGTGAAGCGCGACGAGGAGCTGCGTTACGTCACTCCGGCAAGGCTTCTTGGCGAGAAGGCTGCGGATCCGAAAGCCCTGCTTAAGGCCATGAAGAGCAGCAAGGACAAGCCGGAAATCTCGTTGCACGGCGAGCATCTGGCCGTTCTTTATGCCACGGGTGACATCACGGATGATTCGGGTAATGGAATCGTGGGCTCGGAGATGGTGCCTCAGATCGTGCAGCTCGCTGATGACGACGATGTGAAGGGTCTTCTTCTGCGCGTTAATTCGGGAGGCGGTTCGGCTTTCGCGTCCGAGCAGATATGGGAGGCGCTGGAGTATTTCAAGAGTAAGGGCAAGCCTTTCTATGTGTCGATGGGCGACTATGCCGCCTCGGGAGGCTACTACATTTCGTGTGGCGCTGACCGTATTATCGCCGACGAGACGACGCTCACGGGCTCGATAGGAGTGTTCGGCATGATTCCGGATGCGTCGGGCCTGATTACGGATAAGTTAGGAGTGAACTTCAGCACGATCGAATCGAACCGGAATGCGCTTCCGCCGTCGCTCGTTTCGCCGCTGACGCCCGAGCAGAGCTCGGCCCTTCAGGAGAGCGTGGAGCATACGTACGACCTGTTTACGAAGCGTGTGGCCCAGGGCCGCGGCATGTCGCAGGAGGACGTGAAGAAAATCGCCGAGGGGCGTGTTTGGGTCGGTAGTTCGGCTCTGGAGCTGGGTCTGGTGGACGACATCGGCACGCTCGCGGAGGCCGAGGACCTGATCAGGACCAAGATTGGAGACCCCAATATCGAGACGGTCTATTATCCTCAGGCTGAGGATGATTTCCTGACTATGCTTGTGCGTAGCGGAGCGCTCGATGATGTGAAGGCACGCTGCAGCCGCGAGGAGTTCGATGCCGAGACGCGTGCTCTGCTCGAATACGTGAACCGTCTGCGCATGCAGTCGCCGATTCAGGCACGTATGGAGCTATATCTTTTCAACTGATTCGTTTAGGCTTCGGCCGCTGTTTGCGCCATAGGAAAGTGAAAGCGAAGGACCTGTTTGCCAAGACAGTGTTGCTGCCCTGCTCGAAACTGTACGGGGCGGTGACTTACATGCGCAACAAGTTCTTCGAATGGGGGGTGCTGAAGGAGGTGAAATTCGATGTGCCCGTGATTGTGGTGGGCAATCTTTCGGCCGGAGGCACGGGGAAGACGCCGCATGTCGAGTATGTCGTGTCGCTTTTCGAGCGCACGCACCACGTGGCCGTGCTGTCGCGCGGATATAAGCGCGAAACCAAGGGATTCGTGCTTGCCGACGCGCGTTCGACGCCCCGGGCCATCGGCGATGAATCATATCAGATCTATCACAAGTTCGAGGGTAGGGTGCGGGTTGCCGTGTGCGAGGATCGCGTTGCGGGCATACGCAAGCTCCTCGAGCTTGATCCGAAAATCAACCTGATAGTGCTGGACGATGCTTTCCAGCACCGGTATGTGAAGCCGACGGCCAGTGTGCTTGTGGCCGAATACCGCCATCCGGTGTATCGCGACAAGCTGCTGCCTTACGGACGTCTTCGCGAAAACCGGCGGGGCATCTATCGTGCGGATATACTGGTTGTGACGAAGTGTCCGGAGGGTCTGCGGCCTTTCGACTATCGTGTGGAGACGCGCAATTACGATCTCTATCCATATCAGCATCTCTTTTTCTCACGTTTCGCCTACAAGCCTTTGCGTCCTGTTTTTCCGGACAATACGACATCGGTTCCTTATCTGGACTATCTGAAGTCGCAGGATTCGCTACTGGCCGTTGCGGGCATAGGAAATCCCCGGCCCTTCGTGCGCTATCTCAAGTCGTTCGCGGCTGTGGTGAAGGTGGATGTTTTCCCGGATCATCACAATTTCACGCGCAAGGATTTCGAGCATCTTCTCACACGCTACAAGGCGATGAAAGGACGCCAGCGGATAATAGTGACTACGGAAAAGGATGCTGTACGCATGGCCAATAATCCGTATTTTCCGCACGAGCTGAAGTCGGTGACCTACTACTTGCCCATCGAGGTGGAATTAGTGGACAATGCCAGCACAGCCACCACCGACAAGAGCCTGGAGGAAGTGCTCCGCGATCTTATAAAGTAAGAGTCGGGACAATAGGGATTTAAGGGGGCTTATAGACTGTCTTCGATATCGTTTATGGAAATCATGGTGGCGTATGCGTACATCGCCACAAGGATGTGTATAGCGGCGGGGAGCCCGGTTTCCTCCAGTACGGGCGCGGTATGGGTGTCGCGGTTGCGCCAGTTGTAGAGCATCTGATAGTAGTGTCTGAAATTGGCATAACGGGCATCGGGATTATGGTACAGGCCTTGTAGAGAACGGAACTGGCGGACAATATCCACCAGACCGGCGTGATGGCCGTTGCCTACAAATTCCCTGCCCTCGCGTAGGAAATATAGCTTTTTGAGGAAGGCTTCATAGCGGCTTAGAAGAATGTTGAAATGGTCGCGGTTGTCACCCTCCTGTCTTTCGGCGCGATAGATGAGATTGAGACGTTTACGAAGTATGGAGTTCAATCCGTCGAGACTGTCGGTTGTTTTGGCATTGATGGCTTTGAACATCACGTCGAGCACTTCGTCGAGGCTGCGGTAGTCTACACCGCAAAGCTGCGCGAAGTCCGTCTCGAGGTCGGCCTTCATCCGGGCGATAATGTCAGTCTCGTCATAGGGGGGATTGATCGAGCGAATCACTTGCTCGGTAATAAGACTGATTGTACGGCGCTGGATATCCTCGTTCTGATAGAATTGGACAAAGAACTCATTGTAGCCGTCGCTCAGTGTGCCTATATTCGCGCGGATGGAATCCTCGATATCCTGGGCTGCTGTTTCGGTGTCGCCGTTTCGGGAGGAATTTATCACAGTCTGATCGCGTCTGACAGCCTGTGCAAGTTCCGACATCTGTCGGCGCACAGCATCCTCGTTCTGCCAGGAGATATTGCCGAAGGTCTGATTGAACTCGTCCACAACTTCCTCAAGCGAAATAAGATCGGGAGTTTCGATACCCACTTTTGCAGTGCCGGTAGGTACGGGTGAGAGTTCCCCGTTCTCATTATCCAGCATGATGTTGTTCTCGCCTTGTTTCTGAGAACGGTAAGCACTGTAAGTAACGGATTCGATCAGGCCCTCGGTCCAGTCTTCTTTCGGCAAGGTCGGTAATTTTAGGACAAGGAATCTAAGGAATGTATGGAGTTTCTCCATCTCTATGCTGCCTGCAGGCATAATTGTGGCCAGGAAATCGTAAGTGCGTACAAAGGCTTTGACAGCGCTTTTGACTTCAATCCGTTGTTCGTCGGTGAGTGTGTCCTTGAAGCGCTGAACGACAATGTCAAGAATCGGATCGAGGGTTTCGCGCTCGGCGCCACCCCAGAAGAGCCGGTTGAAGCTATCGACTTCCGCAGGGAAGAATATGGCCGCGCGTTCAATGATGTCGATGAGGTCGTTGAGTTTGTTCACATCCGTCTCACCCGACAGGATTGTTGTGCGATAGTAGCGTTGGAAATCTTTCTGAACCTCCTCGGTGGAATTGAAGAAGTCAAGGATGAAAGTTTTCTTTTTGGGGACGGCACGGTTGAGGCGCGAGAGTGTCTGCACGGTTTTCACGTTTGACAGGCCTTTATCGACATACATTGCACAGAGCATGGGCTCGTCGTAACCGGTCTGAAACTTATCAGCCACGATGAGAAAGCGATAATTTCCGGAGGCGAAGGTCTCCTCAATCTTCGACGAGGGAAAGCCGTTGAGGCTTTCTTCGGTATATGTCACGTCGTTTATGGTTTTATCATCGGAAAAGGCCACGATAGCCTTGTAAGGCGATTGTCGCTGCAGGAGCAGTCGTTTTACCTCGTGGAAGTAGTCGATGGCTCTCTCGATGCTTGAGGTCACTATCATGCACCTCGCTTCTCCATCGAGGATGTGGCATACTTTCTCGTGGAAGTGTCCTACCATGATCTCGGCTTTCTTGGCGACGGTTTCCGGGCGGCTTTCAACCCAGTAGTGCAGTTTTTTCTTCGCCTGGTCGCGGTCGAACATCCCCGAGGAGTCTTCGGTTTTCTTGCGGATTTTATGGAAGCTGTGATAGGTCGTATAGTTTTTCAGGACATCGAGGATGAATCCTTCCTCGATTGCCTGTTTCATCGAATAGTTGTGGTAAGGTCTGAACTTCGTTTCGCCGTCTTCGACAAAGGGCGTGCCGAATGTTTCGAGAGTCTTATTCTTGGGTGTAGCGGTAAATGCATAGAAGTTGGCGTTTTGAGCCATGCGCTTGCCCTTTATGATTTCTTTAAGGAGTTCGTTGAGGGCATCTTCGTCGTCCTCGATATTACCCTCTACGGGGGGTGCTCCGAGTCCGGCCATTACGCGGTTGAGGGCCGAGGCCATTGATCCGCTCTGGCTGCTGTGGGCTTCGTCGATGATAATGGCGAAGCGCTTGTCCCGGAGTTCCGTGCCGACGGTCTTCATGATATACGGGAACTTGTGCACCGTAGTGACGATGATTTTCTTGCCGGCTTCGAGAGCGTCCTTAAGCTCACTGCTGGAGGTGGCCGCCCCAACAATAGACTTCATTTTGGGATCGACGAAGGCGTTGATGTTGGCGCGTATCTGACCGTCGAGGTTCACGCGGTCGGTAACGACGATAACGGAGTTGAAAAAGCCGGTATTGTCGGAGTTTTTGATTTCGGCGAGCCGCAAGGCAAGCCAGGTGATGGAATTGCTTTTACCTGAGCCTGCCGAGTGCTGGATGAGATAGCGGCGCCCGGTTTCGGTATTTTGGCGTGTCTCCTTTTCGAGCCGAGTCACCACGTCGAGCTGATGATAACGCGGCCAGATGCATTGCTCTTTGGTTTTGCCTGTGCGCTCGTCTTTCTTTTTGATGACGCGGGCATATTGCTCAAGGATGCGTGACAGCCCCTGACGGGTGAGGATGTCGTGCCAAAGATAGTCTGTTTTCAATCCGTTGGGATTGACCGGGTTGCCGGCTCCGTCGGCTCTGCCGAGATGGTCCGTAGGGTCTTTCAAGCCCTTGTTGAAGGGCAAAAACCATGATTTGTTGCCGCGCAGCTCGGTGCACATCATCACCACTTCATCATCAACGGCAAAGTGAACAGCAGCACGTTTGGGAGCAAAAATCAGTTCGCGGGCATCGCGCTCGCAGTATTGCTTGATGGCGCACTCGGCGTCCTGACGGGTGAGGCGGTTTTTAAGTTCCATAGTAACCACCGGCAGCCCGTTGATAAACAAAGCTATGTCGAGGCTGTCGTCGGGGCGGTTACCGCTGAAATGTAATTGGCGTATAACAACAAAACGGTTGGATGCATACAGCCGGCGCGCGGTGGGATTGCTTGCGTCGGGCAGCGGATAGTACATGGCAAATTCAAAACCAATGCCGTGTCTCACGCCATTGCGAAGCACGTCGATCACGCCGCGTCTGGAAATTTCAGAACGGACACGTTCAAAAAAAGCCTTACGTTTCTGAGGGGTGGCGAAAATGCCGGATTGCTCGACCTTTGCGCGCTGTGTGGCTGTCAGAAAAGCTTCAAGTCGTCGAGGGTCAAAGCCCCACTCGGGTTCGTAATCGTCGCTCACACCCTGCTCATATCCGTTGATGTCGCGCAGGTGGTTGACGATGGTGCTTTCGAGTGAACGTTCGGAAATGTCGGTTGGAAATGTTGTCATAGCGTAAGGTTTAATTGCGGACGTCAATTTGCCCTGTCACAGCGTCGGCGATAAGCTGCTGCTTGTATTCTTTGAGTTTTTCGATCTGAGCCGAGAGGTCGGCAATCAGTCTGTCAATTTTGGTAGTCTTGGCGTTGATGTAATCGACGATAGCCTGCTGCTCTTCGAGGGGAGGGACATATATGGAAACACTCATCAAAGATGGCAATGGGATGACTTTTCTCAGCCCTTTATACAGAGGTCTTAGTGATTTATGGTCATCGAATGTCTGATATGTATAGAGAAGATACTCGGGGTTGACATTTCGGATTTCAAATATATCGTAAGCTCCGGTGATCATTCCATGGTAGGAAGAAATCCCAACAGTGCGCGGGGTTTCATCAACGTCAAACAAACATAGGATTAAATCGCCGGGAAAGACTTCTTTATAGCTTTCGAAATCTTTTGGAAATTTCCCTTTACCATCAGAGATATTTCTAAAAATAACTCCGCTTTTTGTTAGAGAAAGTAATTGAAGGTTGGTACGGATCCCAACCCTAATATCCTTCTGGTGAAGAATCTCTTTAAACCTGAGTTTTTTCCAGTGCGCGGGAATTCTGCCGAGCCAGGGGATGCCGCTGTCGCGCGTCGGCGCGTCGGGGTTGAGCCCCAGAGTTACGGCACGAGCAATCTGAGCTTGGCTAAGTTCTTCAAGTACGCAGACCTCTCTCTGCCGCTCTGCTATATATCGGTCGATTTTTGAGGTTTTGCTATCGAGAAATTCCACGATAGCCTCCTGCTCATCTGATGGAGGACAAAAGAACGGTATGGATTTCAGAGCATCGATGGATAGGTCCCATTGGTCAACTCTGATTCCTTTAGACATTTGTGTAAAGAAGGGGATATAGGCCTTGCTTCGAATTGCCCAGCTAAAAAATCTCTTATTGGGGAAATCGAGATCATAGACATAATAGGCCGGACTTACAATGCCTTCATAATTAGAAACGCCGTACGAACCTTGCCATGATTTCATTTTATTTATTACGAACTGGCCGACTTTTACAAGTTTATAATTGCTTAGGTCGTCGGGAATGAAATTGTGGTTCTCTTCTTTAGAGTCGATGTTCCTGACAATTACTCCATGCTCGCGAGTGACTGATAACAATTGCTTGTCGGCATGTCCTTTAATTGAGACCCAGGAAAGGAATTTACGCAGTTGCGCAAATTCCCAATGGCTCGGAACTTTGCTAATCCACGCCACTCCCCCGGGCTTGTATGAGTCATATCGTTTCATCAGTCGGCGAGGATTTCGTTAAGGATGCCGTCGCAACGCCTTTCGATTTCGCGGATTTCGGCGCGGATTTCGGCGATGGGGCGAAGTTCCACTGGCCGGTAGAAGTATTTCGTAAACGAGAGCTCGTAGCCCATGACGGCGTCGGCGGCCCACGCATCGGGGCTGTAGGGAAGGACTTCATCCCGCATGAATGCGTCGATGCCGCCGGGATAGGTAAGCGGTATCTGCTCGCTATCGCGAAGGTCGGGATTGGGCGCGATGCCGCTCTTGGGGTCCAGCGGATCGATATAGGTCGCGGGCATGTCCTGATCGACTTTTGCGAGGTGCCTGCGGACGAGCTGAAGTCTGGTTTTCGGGACTTTGACGCCGGCTTTTTTCAGAGCCTCGAAAAGTTCAGGCTCGGACACGGACTTGTCATCGGTGAAGGCCGTTTTATATGCTTTGACGATTGCGGTGAGCAGTTCGAGATTTTTGCCGTCGCGGTCGCGAACTGCCCGGCGGATTTCGTCGGTGATTTCAAGGGCCTGGTAGCGCAAGCGAAGCGGGCGCTCCACGGTCACCTGCCAATAGCCGAATTCTTCGTTTGGGAAGATTCGGGAATATTGGCCGTCGTCAATGAAGGCAGAGTGAAGCTGCATGATGCGGGCGCGGTCGTCGCCGGTGGTCTCGCAATTTTTCTCTCCGAGATTTTTGCGAAGTGCGGTCTTGAATGAGGTGGCATCGATGAGCTGAATCTTGCCACGTCGGCGCGTTTCTTTTCGGTTGGTGACGACCCAGATGTATGTGCCGATGCCCGTATTGTAGAAGGCGTTCTCGGGCATGGCGATAATTGCTTCCAAAAGGTCGTTCTCGATGATATATTTGCGCAGATTGCTTGCGCCTCCGCCGGCATTACCGGTGAAAAGCGAAGAGCCGTTGTGCACCTCTACAATACGTGTGCCGAGTTCGTCGCCGTCTTTCATGCGGCTAAGGTTGTTGGCAAGAAACAACATCTGACCGTCGCCAATGTCGGGGATAAAGCTGATAAGCTCGCCTCCGATATTGGGCTTGAAGCGCGGGTCACTTATTTTGGCGTTGCGTTTTTCGGAGTTGCTTTCGTGTATACCCCAGTTCTCAAGATCGATCTTCCAGGGCGTGCCGAAGGGTGGATTGGATATGCAGAAAGTGAAATGTTTGCCGCTATGCCGGTCCTGACTGATTGTGGAGCCGAACGCAAATAACGGCCTTGTACGGCCGTCGTGCCGATAGGTCATGGAGTCAAGGCCGGCTGAAAGCATAAGGTCGGCCTTGCATGTGGCGTATGTTTCGGCCTGATTCTCCTGTCCGTAGAGACGGGTTTTGATAGTCAAACCTTTCGAGTCGGCAATCTCCTCGATACGCTTTGCCGCGATCGAGAGGATCCCGCCGGTGCCGCAGGCTCCGTCGTAGATTTCGTAAGTGGAGCTTTGGAGGCTGTCGGCAATGGGCAATACGGCCAGGTCGGCAAGGAGCTCGACATAATCGCGGGGCGTGAAGTGTTCACCGGCTTCAGTGACTTGGTTTTCTTCATTGAATTTGCGGAGCAACTGTTCAAACAACAGGCCCATGGTATGGTTATCAAGTGCCGGGGCAATCTCGTTGCCCTCTTTGTCCAGTACAGGATTTATGCCGAGATTAATTCTGTCGTCGGTGAATTTCTCGATAATCATGGCCAGACGGTTCACATCATTCATCTTCTCGGCAAGATGCTTCAAATCAAATTTGGCAATGATGTCCTGAACATCGGTGCTGAAGCCATCAAGATACTCAAGAAAGTTCTGAAGCAGTCGCTGGGGATTTGTTTCGGCCCGGAGCGATTTGAGGGTATAACGCGAGATGTTATAGAATGGCAGTCTTGCAGTCCTCATGAGATTGGGTGCGATGCTGTCGCTGGTCAATCCCATTCTTTCAAATGTTGCTTTTGCAGCGAGAACCTGTTTCTTGGTGGGCTCAAGCAATATATCAAGCCGGCGCATTACAAGCATCGGAAGAATGATCTTCTTGTAGTCGCCTTTCTCAAAAACGTGTACGAGAACATCATTGGCGATATTCCAGATGAAAGCGAAAAGATGGTTGTATTGAGCTTGATTCATCGCATTAAATCGGTTGTTCGGTCATGATCGGCTGGAGGTCATATACGATACCTCAAAGTTACAAAAAATATTCGAGACATGCCAATTTCGCGCCGGGAAGCCGAATTGAAAGGAGAAATAAAAAGATGAAACGCGCATACCTCAATTGAGTGTAGTGCGCGTTTCGGGGGGAAGGGGGAGTGACTCCTACAGGATTCAAACCTGTAACCTTCTGATCCGTAGTCAGATGCT